>CAUGJN010000007.1 GCA_959599635.1 uncultured Collinsella sp. | reverse complement strand
GTGGCGTCGAAGATGGAGCCGTGGGTCTCGCCGATGATGTCGGTGGAGACGATGTCGTCCTCGTTGTAACCGAAGGTCTCGGAGATGGTGGCAGCGTAGGCCTTCATAGCGGCGTTGACCTCGTCGACGGTGACCTTCTTGTCAACGACAGCGTAGAGGTTGGTGATGGAGCCGGTCGGCGTCGGGACGCGCTGGGCGGCACCGATGAGCTTACCGTTGAGCTCGGGGAGAACCAGGCCGATAGCCTTGGCAGCACCGGTGGTGTTGGGGACGATGTTGACGGCGCAGGCGCGGCTACGACGCTTGTTGCCCTTGCGCTGCGGGCCATCGAGCGGCATCTGGTCGCCAGTCCAGGCGTGAATGGTGGTCATGATGCCGGACACGATGGGAGCGAAGTCGTTCAGACCCTTGGCCATCGGGGCGAGGCAGTTGGTGGTGCAGGAAGCGGCGGAGATGATGTTGTCCTCAGCGGTCAGCGTCTCGTGGTTGACGTTGTACACGATGGTGGGCAGATCGCTGCCGGCCGGAGCGGAGATGACGACCTTCTTGGCGCCAGCGTTGATGTGGGCCTGAGCCTTAGCCTTGCTGGTGTAGAAGCCGGTGCACTCGAGAACGACGTCGACGTCGAGGTCGCCCCAAGGCAGGTTGTTGGCGTCGGCCTCCTTGTAGATCTTGATCTCCTTGCCGTCAACGGTGATGGAATCCTCGCCAGCAACGACCTCGTGATCGCGAGCGTAGTTGCCCTGCGTGGAGTCGTACTTCAGCAGGTAAGCGAGCATATCGGGAGAGGTGAGGTCGTTGATAGCGACAATCTCGGAGCCCTCATGACCGAACATCTGACGGAAAGCCAGACGACCGATGCGACCGAAGCCGTTAATAGCAACCTTTACTGCCATTGTGTCTCCTTTCGTAAGGCCCCCGCAAGCTACAGCGCCCGCCGTTGAGGCCCACAAACTAACCACTCGCCTAATATACCTTTTTTTGGACTTGAATTTCACGAGAATAGTCGAAATTGAAAATCAAATTTACGTTAAAACGTTTTAAAGAATAAAATAGCAGCTAAATCCGTGTATAAGTCGATACTTTAAACTACCCGTTTGCTTCAATGAGCTTTTCAAGCCTCAAAACTCGATGGTAGAGGGCCGACTTCGACAAGGGAGGGTCAGCCATCTCCCCTAAATCACGCAGCGACAGATCGGGATAGCGCTCGCGCAGGTCGCAAAAGACCGCCAAGGCATCCGGAAGCGCATCGCGAAGGCCGCGCTGCTCGAGCTCATCGATAAGCGCAAGCTGATGTTGGGCAGCACCGGCGCTTCTGGTCTGGTTGGCGAGCTCGGCGTTCACGCGACGGTTCACATCGTTCTTAACCAACTTGACCGCGCGCGCCTCCTCAATCTCGGCAACGCTGCGCTTGGCACCAATCAGCTTTAATAGATGCTCGATTTCCTCGGCGCTCTTAATGTACACGGCATATGACCCCCGCCGTGCATTAACACGAGCATGGACCCCAATCTGCCCCAACAGGTCGCAAAGCCCCTTAGCATATTGCTCGCCCTGCACCGCGATCTCCAAATGAAAATCGCCGCGTGGATCGGCCACGAAGCCACCCGCGATGAGCGCGCCGCGGATGTAGGCAAGCCTGCAGCAGGGACGGGCAACGATGTGTCGGGGAACACCAGCGACGAGCCCTCCCCTGCGGTCTAGAATGCCCAGCAGCACCAGAGCCTTGTCCAGGTCGGGTTGATCGGGCAGGGTAATGAGATAATTACGGACCTTATGCAAGACCGATTTACGAACGGTGAATTCCGTTTTGAGCTTAAGGATGCGATGCGTCAGCGTGATCATCGTGCGCGCGACGGCTCCCGTCTCAGTCGCAACTGTCAAACGATACCGCCCAGAGCCGGTAAGCGAGAGCGTACCACTCACGCGCGTGAGGGCGGCAAGTGTCGACAAGTCGCAGTATTCACATTCGGGTTCGCAGCGCGCAAGCTCGTCGCGCACCTCAGCGGTAAACGACATGCAGGCCTATGCCTTCGTGTTGGCGCGCGACAGATCGCGGTGGGAGATGCTCACGTGATACTGGGCGCCTTCCAGGTAACGGGCCGTGGCCTCGGCAATGGCGACGCTACGGTGCTGTCCGCCCGTGCAGCCGATGGCAATAGAAAGCTGCGGTTTACCCTCCGCGATATAACCGGGCATGACGGTATCGAGCAGCTGCGTCCAGGCCTTCCAGAACTCCTGCGTCTTGGGATGGTCCAGAACAAAGTCGGAGACTTTCTTATCGAGACCGGTCATGGTGCGCATCTCGGGATCGTAGAACGGATTGGGCAGGAAGCGAACGTCGATCATAATGTCCGCCTCGACGGGCATACCGTGCTTAAAGCCAAACGAGAACACATGGACGTCCATGAGCTGTTGGTCGGACAGTTCGGAAAATGCCATGCGTAGCTTGTTGCGCAGCGCAGAGGTGCGCAGACGGCTCGTGTCGATAATCATATCGGCTCGATCGCGCACGCCCTGCAGCTGAAGGCGCTCGCGCTGAATGGCATCGGCCGTAGTCTCCCCCGGCTTGGCAATGGGATGACGGCGGCGATTTTCGCTGTAGCGACGAATCAGCACCTCGTCAGAAGCCTCTAGGAACACGATGTCGCAGCTCATCTCGCGTTCTTCGAGCGCGGCGACCGCATCGAGCAACTCGTCAAACAGTCCCTGGCTACGCAAATCGCAGGTGACGGCGAGATGCCTGCCCACGCCCGTATTGATGCCGACGAGCTCGGCAAGCTGGGCGATCAGACGCGGAGGCAGGTTATCGATGCAAAAATAGCCCATGTCCTCGAACACGTGCATAGCCTGCGTGCGGCCCGATCCGGACATTCCGGTGATGATGACGATATCGGGGATGCGCTCCGAGCGCTCCGCCGCATCCATGGCATCTCCCTTTTGCATGTGCTGCCTCCCGAAAACAAGCGCGGGACCCAGCAACCCGGATCCCGCGCGGTCAATTGCCTATATTGAGTATACCGCCCCGAGCGGATACGAGGCCTGTCTTACGCCTCAAGCGCAGCCTTGAACCAACTCGTAATACTCGTGGGATGCGTGATGGCAGTGCCGACGACAACGGCCCAAGCGCCAGCATCGATCGCGGCGCGAGCCTCCTCGGGCGTGTGCACACGGCCCTCGCAGATGATGGGAAGACCGGGGAATTCCTCGGTCGCCTGACGCAGAAGCGGAAGATCGGGGCCATCGGCCATGGTGCAGTCGATGGCGGCGACACCATGAGAAAGCGTGGTGGATACCAGGTCAAAGCCCATATCAACCGCACGGCGAATGTCCTCGATGGTGGCACAATCCGCCATCAGGAGCACACCCTCCTCGTGCAGCGGACGGAAGGTGTCCTCGACGGTCTTGCCATCGGGACGCGGACGATCAGTGGCATCGATCGCCACGATATCGGCACCCGCGGCAACGCAGGCGCGAGCGTGACGCAGCGTCGGCGTGATGTAAACGCCCTCGTGCCCATCCTTCCACAGGCCGATAACAGGAACCTCACAGCGACCCTTAATGGCGGCAATGTCGGCAAGGCCCTGACAGCGAATGGCGGCGGCGCCGCCAAGCTCGCAAGCGCGAGACATTTGAGCCATGGTCTCGGGCGTACGAAGCGGCTCGCCCATATACGCCTGAACGCTCACGACGAGCTTGCCCTTCAGGGATTGAATCAAAGGATCGACGGTCATAAGGCTGCAACCTTTCTCAGAACAGCCTCCCGAGGCGTGTTGTCTCGGGAGGCTCCTACAGCAGATACGTTTACTTCAACGAGGCAAGAAGATGCTCAGCGGCACCGATGAGCGGAGCATCGCCCTCCAGAGAACCGATGAGGATCGGCGTGTCCTGAAGCGGGTCGAGCGCCTGGCTGGCGTAGCCCTCGTGCACCGAGTCCTTCCACGTCTGCGAGCGCCAATCGGGACCCTGGTGAATCACACCGCCCGAAAGCACGATGACCTCCGGGTCAAGGATATTGGCGAGCGAGCCCAAGCTGGCGCCCAGCGCAAAGCCAGCGTCATGGATGACCTCGGTTGCCTTTGCGTCGCCCGCGCGGCACAGGTCGTTCACATCGCGACCGACCGAAGGACGGCTGGGGTCGACGCGGCCAAAGCGCTCATCGTACATACGACCAATGGAAGTGCCCGAAGCGACAGACTCAAGATGGCCGGAACGCCCGCAGGCGCAGGGAATGCCGGCGGCAGCCGAGGACTCGATGTGGCCCATATGGCCAGCAGCACCATGGAAGCCCTGCATTACGCGGCCGTTCTCGACATATGCGCCGCCGATGCCCGTACCGATGCCAAGACACAAGACGGAGAACTTGCCCTTGCCGACGCCCCAGTGGGCCTCGCCCAGAGCATGAGCCTGCACGTCGCCTACAACGGCAACGGGAAGACCGAGATCCTCGCGCAGACGCGGCCCCAACTGAACGCCGGACCAGCCGGGCATGATCTCATTGGCATACGCGATGGCGCCCGTCTTGGGATCGACGACGCCGGCGGCACCGATACCGACGCCAAGGACCTCGACATCGGGATTCGCCTCGAGAGCAGCCTTGATGGACGCCTCGATACGCTGGAAGACGGCCTCGCCGCCCTCTTGGGCCTCTGTGGGAACCTCGGCCTCAAAAACGGGATGGGGCACACTACCGTCAGCCGGGTACTCCATGATGGCAGTCGCAATCTTAGTTCCGCCGATATCGACAGAGCAGACGTACTTGTTCTCCATGTCGCTCTCCTTCGGAGATAAAAACAACTACAGGAAATGCGCCGTCAGGCTAGCCGTCACAGCGCAGTAAAGGTTATCCAGGTGCCCGAGATCGCCGAGAAACCGTGTGGCCATTGACCTAATGGGTCATGGCCACACGGTTGAACGGCGTGGTCGGGTGCCTGGGAAAGCTTTACAGGAGACCGTTGTCCTGGAGGACCTTCTTAATAGCCTCGACGTTCTCGCCGGTCATGGCCTTCACCGGGCGCGGCATGGTCGGGCTGTCGAAGATGCCCATGAGGTTCATAGCGGTCTTGAAGGCACCGACGCCACCGGCATAGCCCTGGACGCCCGAGGTGACATCCCAGATGTGCGAAATCTCATTGAGGCGATCCTGCTCAGCCTTGACGGTAGCCCAGTCACCAGCCTGAGCGGCCTTCCACTGACGCACGTAGCCCTCAGGCTCAACGTTGGCGAGACCCGGGACAGAGCCGTCGGCGCCACCAAGGTAAGCGCCGTCGACAACAACCTCGTGACCGGTGAGGATGCTCATCGGATGGCCGTTCTTCTCGTTCTCCTGAACGAGGTAGCGGAACGAGATGTCATCACCCGAGGAATCCTTGACGCCAGCAAGGACGCCCTCGGCGCCGAGCTTGGCAAGGAGCTTCCAGGGGAGCTTGGTGTGAACGCACACGGGGATGTCGTAGGCGAAGATGGGCAGGTCGAGCTCCTCGTGCAGGATGCGGAAATGCTCCTCGACCTCGGTCATGCCCTGCAGGGCATAGAACGGGCAGGTGGCGACGAGCGCATCGGCGCCCAGCTCCTGAGCGACCTTACCGTGCTCAATCATGCGCTCGGTCTCGGTATCGATGATGCCAACCATGACGGGCACGCGGTGATCGACGATACGGACGGCCTCGGCGATGATCTGACGACGACGCTCGTCGGTGGAGAAGACGACCTCGCCCGAGGAGCCCAGGAAGAACAGGCCATCGACCCCGGCATCGATCATGCGGTTGATGCTGCGCTCAAAGGAGGCAACGTCGAGCTGGTGGTCTTCGGTATCGGGAACAACGACGGGAGGGATAACGCCGGTGAATTTCTGAGTTGCCACAAGAATCTCCTTAGTTGTCTGGCGGGCGGCCCTATGCCACCCACTCTTGTTGGCAGTGTCCAGGCCGTCTAGGCCAAAGAACACGAGTAGAACGTTTGGTTAAAGAAGTCGACGACTTCGTTTTCGAACGCATTGATGCGCTCGTGAGCGTATTTGGCATAGATGATATGCCTCCGGTCACACTCAAGACCGTTGAATACGGCAAACTGGCCCTTGGGATCGCTCACGGCATCCATGAGCGATGTGCCCATGAGCACCGATCCGCGCACCCGAGACGACAGCGCCTCGAGGCCGCCAGGAAGCGGATTGGCAACCGCCGTGCAGGCGAGGCCCCGCTCGTCCAGAGCAGAAACCGCCAGCGCGACTCCGCCGCCAAGCCCCTCGCCCCATGCAAAGATGCGGTCGGGGTCCATGCCATCAAGATTGCGCGCGACCTCCGCCAACGCGCAGCCCCAACGGACGTGCCTGACAAAAGCAGGCGAGGTAATCCCCTGCCGCAGATCGCTGGGTCCAATCGCCTCATCGTCCAGCGCAAGCACGGCATATCCCATGGCCGCAAACCTCGTCATGTGATGCCATCCCCGCACGGGTCGGTCGATGTCGTGAAACATCAGACATAGCGGCACAAGCTCGGATGCTCGGGCGCGACCGGCAGGCTCGATCAAACGTGCGTGGACCACATCGCCACCAAGCTCAAAGGAAACCTCGGAGTAGCGGGCATACGGATTGGCGAAATCGATCGCCGTAATACTCGGCCCGCAAACCTCAAGGTCCGAAGCGGCTATCTCTAATTCGGAAACATCCGCAGAAGCATCACCGCGCCAATCCCGGAAATCAGCGAGCCTTGACGAGACCGTTCCGGGAATCCCCACAAGGTCGGAAACAATCAGCTCATTGACATTGCTCTCGCACTTAGACATGAGCCTCCCCTCCCTTGCAGAAAAACGGAATGATCAGATCGTCAAAATCCTGAATCTCCTCGTGGCCAAAGCCTTCAAAGAACTCATGACGCTTTTCACAGGTCAGGTTGTTATAGACCGCAAACTGCGTCGCTGGCGGACAGACGGTATCGGCTGTGCCGGTGCCAAACAGCACGGGGCATTTGACCATAGGGGCAAAGTTCTTGGAATCGAAGTACGCCAGCTTGGCATAGGCTTCGTCGATACGAGTCGAGTCCTCGTCAAACCAGCGAGACCAATAGCGCAGGCCCTCGTAGGCAATGTCGTCGGCATCCAAATCCCAGACCAGGCGGAAATCCGACAGGAAGGGATAGAGGATGGCGGCGCGATTGATAAGCTCGCTGTTAAGTGCACAGGTCGCAATGCCCAAACCGCCGCCCTGCGACGCGCCGTTCACAAACACACGGGCAAGATCGATGCCCTCGAGCTCGCGAACGATGCGGCACAGGATGCGAATATCTTGGTGCAAGCGGACATAGTAGAGGTTGGCCGGATCGCCGTCGATACCGGCGACGATATGGCCCGCGACCGTTGTGCCCTCAAATCCACCAATGTCCTCGGAGGGACCTCCTTGGCCGGGGCAGTCGAGGGCGATGAGTGCCATGCCCATGCCCGCAAACGACGCCTGCTCAAACCAGCTGCGGCTTGCACCCGGATACCCATGGAACTGAAGTACCAATGGCACGGGCTCGTCCGAGACGGGTTTAAGGTACTTGGCATGCAGGCGAGCGCCACACATGCCGGTATACCAGAGGTCGAAAAGCTGGCAGGTCGCGGCATCGGTGACCGATGCCGTCTCGATCGCATAGTCAAGCCCGACGGAGTCGGCCTCGGCCATGCGGTCCTTCCAAAAGAGATCGAAATCTGATGGACGGGGCATGGCGCCCCGATACCCACCAAATTGCTGTTGTAGCTCCTGAGCACTTGGCATGGCTCGTGAACCCAACCTTTCGAAATCGCAACGGAGGTGCGCCCGGCAAGGGAACCGGGCGCACGGGAGGGAAAGCGAGGCTACTCGCCGAGCTTGGGATGCAGCAGCGACGGCGCAGCACCGAGCAGCATCTTGGTGTAGGGGTCCTGAGGGTGCTGGAAGACCTGCTTGGCCTCGCCCTGCTCGACGATCTTGCCGCCATTCATAACGATGATGTCGTCAGAGATATAGCGGACCGTCTGGATGTCATGGCTGATGAACACCATGGCCAGGCCGAGCTCCTTCTTAAGGTCGGTCAGCAGGTTCAGAATCTGCGCGCGGACCGAAACGTCCAGAGCCGAGGTGGGCTCGTCGGCGATGATGGCATCGGGGTTCAACGACAGGGCACGGGCAATTGCGACGCGCTGGCGCTGGCCGCCCGAAAGCTGGCCGGGAAGAACCTCGGCGGCGGAGCTGGGCAGACCGGTGAGTTCCAGGAGCTCCTTGACGCGCTTCTCCTGCTCGGCCTCGGTACCCAGGTTGTGGACGCGCATGGGGTCGAGCAGCTGCTCGCGAACGACCATGCGGGGATTGAGCGCCGTAGCCGGATTCTGGAACACGACCGAGATGACACGGCCCATGTGGCGACGGTCCTCGGCGGTACGCTTGGTTACGTCCTTGCCCTTAAAGTAGACCTTGCCGCTCGTGGGGGCCTGCAGGCCGCACATGACGTTGGCGGTGGTGGACTTACCGCAACCAGACTCGCCGACGATGCCGATCGTCTGACCGGGCATGAGCCTAATCGTTACACCCTGGACGGCGTGAACCAGGTTGGGGTGCAGAATCGAGCCGGTACGGGTCCTAAAGGTGACGTGGACGTCATCAAGGAAGATGATCGGCTCGACGCCGTTGACTGCGGTCTCGCTCATCTACATCACCTCCGCGTGAGGGGTCAAACCATTTGCCTTGAGCACCTCGTCGGGGAGCTCGGAATAGAAGTGCTCGGTGCCGGGCACGCGCTTGAAGACCGGACGGGTGTCCAGGCCAATGCGCGGATGGCTCGAGCGGGGCGCGAAGCGATCGCCCTTGGGGAAATCGCGCGGGCTCGGAACGGCGCCGGGCACCTGGTGCAGACGGCCCGAACCGCTCTCGATGGACAGAACGGAGCCCAGAAGACCGCGGGTGTACTCGTGGATCGGGTTAGTGAGCAGCTCCTTGGTGGGCGCCTGCTCGATAACCTGACCGGCGTACATAACCGTGATGTTATGGGCGACCTCGGCGACCAGCGCCAAGTCATGCGAGACGAAGATCATGGCAAAGCCGAGCTTGGCCTGAAGGTCGTTGAGCAGCTTGATGACCTGCTTCTGGACGGTAACGTCCAGAGCGGTCGTGGGCTCGTCGCAGATGACCAGCTTGGGGTCGCGGGTAAGGGCCATAGCGATCAGGACACGCTGACGCTGGCCACCGGAAAGCTCATGCGGGTAGCTCTCGAGCGTACGCTTGGGGTCGAGGCCCACGAGCTCCAGGAGTTCCTCGGCGCTGCGGGTGCCGCCGCGCTTGGTGAGCTGCTTCATCTGGGCAGAGATGAGCATGGAGGGGTTGAGCGAGGACAGGGCGTCCTGATAGACCATAGCGATATCGGTACCGCGCAGGCCGAACCACTCCTTCTTGCTCATCTTGAGCAGGTCGCGGCCCTCCCAGAGGACCTCGCCGGAAAGGTGCTCGTCATCGTCGGTCAGGCCCATGATGGCCAGCGTGGTGATGGACTTACCGCAACCGGACTCGCCCACCAGGCCCATGGTCTGACCAGGACGGACGTCAAAGTTGACATGGTCGACGACGTTGATATCGCCGTGATGCTCAAACTGAATGCAGAAGTCACGGACCGAGAGAATCGGTTCGACAGACTCGTCGGGCACATGGCGATCGTCACGCTTGAGCTCGACATCGCGCAGGGCGCCAAGGCGAGCGGAGAGGGACTGGGCCTGCTCCTTGTAGGCGCGAACGGGGTCAGAGACCAGCAGGTCGGCCTCGCGACGCTTGGAGGAATCGGTCGGATCCAGGGCGGCGGAGGGAGCAGCGGCCATGGCGTCGGTAATGCCCTCGGAGAGGATGTTGAGCGCCAGGCAGGTGATCATGATGGCCAGGCCCGGGAACAGCGCCTGCCACCAACGGCCGGCGAGCACGCCGCCGCGGGCGTCGGCGAGGATGTTGCCCCAGGTAGCGGTGGGCTCCTGGATACCAGCGCCGATGAAGGTCAGCGAGGCCTCGAAGATGATGGCGTCGGCGACCAGGGTAACGGTGAAGACCATGATCGGGGCGATGCAGTTACGCAGAACATGCTTGATCAAAATCCACGGAGCCTTGGCGCCGGAAACGATGACCGCGCGGACATAGTCCTCGCCGTACTCGGACACGATGTTGGCGCGCACGATACGGGCAATCTGCGGAGTGTACATAAAGCCGATGGCGAAGATGATCGACGGCACGGAGTTGCCCAGGATGGAGACGAAGACGGCCGCGAGGGCGATGCCCGGGATGGACATGATGATGTCCAGGATACGCATGATCGTCTCGGAAACGGCCTTGCGCGAAACCGCCGCAAGGGCGCCCACGACCGAGCCGCAGACCAGAGCCATGGCAGTGGCGCCAAAGCCGATAATCAGCGAGTAACGACCACCGTAGAGCATGCGCGACAGAATGTCGCGACCCTTATCGTCGGTACCGAAGATAAATCCGTTGCCGGGAGCCTGGCGAGCCGTAAAAATCTCGACCGGGCTATAGGGGGCAAGAAGGGGCGCCAGAATCGCAGTCAGGGCGACCAGCACCAACACGACGGCGGCAATCTTAGAAGACAGCGTCATCTTCTTCCAGCCACCGAGCTTGAGCCCCTTGGAGGCAGCCTTCTCGAGCTGCTCGGTTTGCTTCTCTCGAATCTTTACCATAATCTACACCGTCCTGATGCGCGGGTTGATGAGCAGGTAGAGCATGTCAACCACGATGTTGATGATGATGAAGGCAAGAGCAACGACGATAACGACGCCCTGAACCAGGTTCGCCTCGTTGCCCTGAACGCCCTGCAGAATCGCGGTGCCCATGCCGGGGAGGTTGAAGATAACCTCGATGACGACGGCGCCGCCCATGAGGTAACCGATCTTAAGACCGAGGGTGGTGACCGGGGTGATCAGCGCATTGCGAAGAACGTTGATGCCGACGACGACCTTCTCGGGAACGCCGGCGCCGCGAGCCATACGGACATAATCCTTATCGAGCTCCTCGACCATGGCGGTACGCACGATACGAGTCATCTGGCCCGTCAGCGGAAATGCCAAGGCGATAGCGGGCATGATCATACGTCCCAGATAGCCAGCCGGATTCGTGGTGAAGTGAGGCAGAGCACCCGATGCCGGAAGCACCTTAAGGTAGGAAGAGAACAGCAGGATCAACAGAACGGCAAGCCAGAACGACGGGGTTGCCAAGCCGGCGATGGAAAAGACGCGGATCACTTGGTCCGGCCATTTGTCGCGATACAGTGCCGCGATGACGCCGAGTAAAAACGAAACGACCGCACCGATGGCAAGGCCGATGAAGGTCAGCTGCATCGTGACGGGCAGGGCCGTGGAGATGCGCTTGGCAACGGAGTTGCGAGCAGCACCATAGGTGCCCATGTCGCCATGGATCAAATCGCCCATATAGCGCACGTAGCGCACAGGCCAGGGGTCGTCCAGACCATACTTCTCATGGTACTCGGCAACCGCCTCGGGCGAGGCACCGTCACCCAACGCCGTGTAGGCGGGGTCGGTCTTGGAGAACGACATAAGGAAGAACACCAGGACGGTGACGCCCAATGCCATGATCGGCAGCGCCACAAGACGCCTTCCAATCAAACGTAGCAAGTTGTTCACGTTCTCTCCCCTTTCTTTTGTCGGTAGGACCAACTGGTATATGAGTACGGATACTCATTACAAGACCCGAGCGACATCGAGGTCGCCCGGGTCTTTGTTTCAACTATGAGGATACGGTCCCAACGACCGACATCCTGCATACAGACTCAAGCGAGTCTTACGCCTTGACGGTCGCAACGCCCCTGAAGGACATGCTCGTCGTGCCGATGCCCTTGAAGCCATCGAGGGCCTCGCCGTTGGGCGCAGTGGACGGATCGTCCCAGGAAGCGGAGACGGTC
The DNA here is from genome assembly GCA_959599635.1 of uncultured Collinsella sp. Taxonomy (GTDB): domain Bacteria; phylum Actinomycetota; class Coriobacteriia; order Coriobacteriales; family Coriobacteriaceae; genus Collinsella. The sequence continues at coordinate 19,120 of CAUGJN010000007.1, read as the reverse complement.
TTGACGTGGACAACGGGGTACAGAACGGCGTTGTCGGCAATGATGTCGAAGCACTCGTTCCACTTCTTCTGCTGCTCATCGCCCTCAGCGGCAAGAGCCTCGTCCATGAGACCGTGGAGCTTCTGCCACTCAGCGGACTCCTTCCACGGGCAACGGGTCTGCATCCAGACGTTGTCGCCGTACCACCAGTTGAGCAGCAGGTCGGGGTCGGCGCCGAAGCAGGAAGGATCGCCAGGGGCAAGGAGGATATCGTAGGCCTCGCCGCCGTCGATGGCAGCGTAGGTGGCCGGCGAGGTATCGGTCTGGATGGTCACATCGAAGCCGAGAGCGTCGAGGTCATTCTTGACCTGGGCGGCCATGCCCTTAATCTGCTCGTTGTCGGTGGTGCGCAGGGTGATGGCACCCGGGGTGATGCCAGACTCCTCGATGAGCTTCTTAGCCTTCTTGGCGTCGGTCTTGTACACCGTGGAAGCCTCATGATAGTTGGTGAAGCTCTTGGGCAGGTAGCAGCTGGCAGCGGTGGCAAGGCCGGCGAAGGTGTTGCTGACCATCTTCTCGGTGTCGAGCGCATACATGACAGCCTGACGGACCTTGACGTTGTTCCAAGGCTCCTTGGCGACGTTGAACATGATGAAGCGGGTGCCGAAACCCTGAACGTTATCGATCTTGCAGCCGGCGCTCTCGAGCTGGTCGACGGCGTCAGCGGTAACGAGCTCCATAACGAGCGTGGAGCCCTCCTGCTGAGCGGTAACGCGAGCGGTGGGGTCGGTCAGGATGCTGTACTGGATCTTCTTATCCTCGGCAGCATACTCACCGTTGTACTCGGGGTTGGGAACCAGGGTGATCTCGGTATCGGAGATAGAGTCGTACATCCAGGGGCCGGAGCCGATCGGCTGCTTGGCGCGATCCTCCTCGGTCTGGGTGGCCGGGGTAACGCGGACGATGGCCAGACGATCCTTGAGCAGGGAGAAGTTGGGGACCTTGGTCTTGACCGTCACGGTGCTGGCGTCCTTGGCCTCGATGGACTCGAAGGGCTGGAAGAACGGAGCATAGGTAGCGGAAGCGGCGCAAGCGGTGTAGGAGGCAACGACATCGTCAGCGGTGACCTCGGTGCCATCGGAGAACTTGGCGCCCTTGCGGATGGTGACCTCGAAAGTGGTGTCGTCCACAGACTTGGGATCGTCGGTGGCGAGCTCTTTGAAGGTGCTGTAGTCGTGGTAATCGATGCCGTAGAGGCCCTCGACGACGTGCCAGTTAGCACCCAGGCCCACAGCGGAGCCGGTGCTGGCGGGATCGAAGCTGGACGGAGCGTAAGCGGAACCAGCGGTGATCACGCCGCCGCCACGGTTGGCGGAATCGGTGGAACCGGAAGCGGAACCCTCGTCGCTAGAGCTGCCACCGCAGCCGGTGAGACCAAGCCCTGCGACAGCAGCGACGCTGCCGGTGAGGCCGAGGAACGAACGCCTGGACATACCCTTGTTGATGATGGCCATGTCTTCTCCTATCAATAGAGAATCTTACCCGGGAGCGCCTAGACGTGCCCCCGCGCAACTTGCGGACGATATATACCTTACCTACCGACGAACCCAACTGAGGTGCCGCGCTCGGCGACCGATACATACATACGCTTGAACGGTATTTGCTACCGTTCACCGAATTCATTGACAAACGATTCGCCAGACAGTATGTATCGACGAGGTGAGATATCAGTCTTCGTCAACCCGCAGGATAGCAGGGTTTTCGCTTGGGTTAGTCAAACGTTTTAGCGTTAATAAAACCCGAAACCAGCGGGCAATCATGGCGAAATAAATGGTTGAAAATCGCGCAATCATGTATATCAGTTGTTTAGAGGCGTGTTTAGTTTTCGGATTGCTTTGCCGCCGCCTCGGCGCGCTCGGCATTCCATGCAACGAGCGCCTCGTGAACCGCTTTGGCGACATCGGCAGGAATGCCTCGAACTTCCGCGATCTCTTGCTCGCTCGCCGCGCGCAAACGCTTCATCGAGCCAAAATGGCGCATAAGGGCACGTTTTCTGGTGGGTCCCACGCCTGGAACGTCATCGAGTACCGAAACCGTCATGGCTTTATCGCGCAATTCGCGATGGAACGTGATGGCAAAACGGTGCGATTCATCGCGCACCTGTTTAATTAGATAGAGCGACGCGGACCCGGTCGGCAGCACGACGGGAGTCTCGTCCCAAGGCACGAAAACCTCCTCATCGGCCTTTGCCAAGCCACAAACTGGTATATCGAGCCCAAGAGCCTCAAGTTGCTTGATCGCAGCGGTCAATTGCGGCTTACCGCCATCGACAACGAGCAAATCGGGGCGCGAGCCAAAGCGCTCGTCGGCCATGCGCTCGGGAGCATAACGTCGTCCCAAAACCTCGGACATCGACACGAAGTCGTTTGCCTCGTCCAATTCGGCCTGAATTTTAAAACGACGATACTGACTCTTGTCGGCGCGCCCGTTGGTAAACACCACCATCGAGGCGACCGTAAAGGTGCCATGCAGTGTAGAGATATCGAAGCACTCGATACGCAACGGCGGCGATGGCAGCGCCAACGCACTTTCGAGCTCCAGGAGCGCTTGATTGGTGCGGTCGTCAGCGTACCCCGTTCGCATCATGTAGCGCATGAGGGCATGGCGCGCATTTTTGGATGCCATATCGAGCAGACGGTGCTTTTCGCCACGCTGCGGCCTATGGAGATGGCAGGAACGCTCACGCTTGCCCGCAAGCCACTCCCCCAGCGCTTCCGCATCCTCAAGCTCGACGGAAAGGTTGACCTCAGCTGGAATATCAGCCGTCTCGTCGTAATAGCGCTTAAGAAAGCCCGACTGGAGCTCTTCCTCGTCAACATCAAGACCCCTGTCGAGAATGAACTCGCAGGTGCGAACTGTTCGGCCCTCGCGAACGACGAAGACGCAAGCGGCGGAGATGGTCTCCTCGCGATAGAAACCGATAACATCGATATCGACACTGGAGGGAAAAACGACTTGCTGACGATCGTCCAGACCCCTGATGACCTCCAAACGACGTTTGACGCGTGCCGCGCGCTCAAAGTCGAGCGCCTCAGCGGCATCCGTCATCTCGGAGGTCAACTCATCGACGACATCCTTGCGATGGCCCGACAAAAAGCGCTCGACACGCTTGACGTTCTTGGCATAGTCTGCCGGGGAAATCGCGCCGACACACGCACCCGGGCCACGACCGACATGGTAGTCAAAGCAGGGGCGCCCGTTTTGCGCGCAAATCATATTGACGATGTCTTCCTCGCCCTTGTGGGACTCGACGATACGGCGACAACGACGCCACTCCGCACAGGATGCGGAGCAGATGGGGATAACCTTGCGCAGCGTATCTATCGTCTCACGTGCCGCGTGGCTATCGGTATAAGGTCCAAAATAGCGCGTTCCCGGCTTATGACGCTCACGCGTGTATTTGATAGCGGGATACAGGTCGCCCTTTGTAATGGCGATAAAGGGGTAGCTCTTGTCATCCTTGAGGTCGACGTTAAAGTACGGATGGTACTGACCAATCAAATTGCGCTCGAGCACCAACGCCTCGTGCTCGGTCTCCACCACGATATAGTCAAAGCTCGCCACCAGCTGCATCATAAGCGGGATCTTCTGGCGCTCGTCCTGCAGCGTCACGTACTGACGCATACGGGCGCGCAGGTTTTTCGCCTTGCCTACGTAGATGACATCGCCCTTGGCGTCTTTCCAAAGGTAGCAGCCGGGCTGCGTGGGAACGCGCGAAACCTGCTCGGCAAGCGTTGGAATGTTGTCGTGACCGGCCACGCGCACCTACTTGCGACGAAGCAGCGCCGAGACCTCGGGCATCTTAAGGATGACGGCAAGGCCAAAGGTAACAGCAAGCGAGACGACACCCGCAACGCAAACGTAGCCAAGAGTAATCAGAATCGAGCCGCCAAGTGCCCCGACAAAGCGTTCAAGCGCCCACATGACGCCGGCGCCTGCGGCAGCACCCAGGCCACCGAGCAAAAGGCCAAAGAAACCGCCATGCAGGATGGATTTAACCTGAAGACCACGCAGGCGGCGACGCAGCCACCACAGCGAACAGCCGACCAAGATCACGTAGTCGACGACATACGAAAGCGCGATTGCCGGCATACCGAAGCCCAGCACAACGCCAAACAGCAGAACCGAGCCGGCCTGGCCGATGGCGGAATACAGGCAATAGCGGCTATAGGGCTTCATGTCGAGCAAGGCAGAGAAGCTCTTCTGCATCAACACGACCACGCCGTAGAGCGGCAGCGAGAACGCCAGGTAGACAAGGAACTCGGACACCAGCGCCACGCCGGACTCATCGAACTTGCCAGCGCAGTAGATCATGTTGAGCGGACGCGCGAAGACAATCAGGTACAGCGCGAACGGAACCAGGAAGAACAGCATCTGGGCGACGCCACGCGAAATGCCCGTGCGAACGCTGTCGTAATCCTTCTCCTGTGCGTCGTGAGAGAGCTCGGTATAGAGCGCCGTCGAAAGCGAGGCGGCAATCAGCGCGTAGGGCAGCGTGTACCACAGGCGCGCATAGGCGATGACGGAAGGACCGGTCTCGGGCTGGACCACCAGCGCGGCAGCGTTCGTGATAGAAGTCGAGACAAACATGCACACCGTAGCGAGCAGCGTCGGGATACCGAGCGCAATCGTCTGGCGCAGTGCGGGGTCCTTAAAGTCGATATGGATATGGGGATGCACGCCGTGCTTGCCAAGCGCGGGGATCTGACAAGCCATCTGAACAAAGACACCGAGGGTCGTACCGGCCGCAATCAAGATGATGCCGGCGCGTTCGCCAAACTGTGCGGACACGGGCGCAAAGCCCATAAAGCTCGCAATGACGATCACATTGTTGAGGACCGGGGCAAACGTCGACCAGAAGTAGTCGCGGTGTGCGTTGAGAACGCCCGAGAACACCGAGCCCAAACCATAAAACAGAATCTGGATGGCGAAGAAACGGAACATGAACGCAGCGGTATCCATGCTGCCGCCGTCACCCGAAAGGAACGATTGCGTCCAGATAAAGCCCGGAGCGAACACGGTCCCCAGCAACGAAATGCCACCCAGCACCAATAGCAGAATACCGAGCAGGTTGCCCACGTACTCGTTCGAGGCCTCGCGACCCTGCTCACGCCTCACGCCCATGTACACGGGCAAAAACGCCGTCACGAGCATGCCGCCCATCACGAGTTCGTAGAGCATATTGGGCAGGTTGTTGGCGACCTGATAGGAGGACGAGAGCAGCGACATGCCGATAGCGGCCGCCATTGCCCATGTGCGGATAAAGCCGGTGACGCGAGACACGATGGTCAGGATGGTCATAAGCCCGGCGGAACGACCAACCGTGGAGTAGTCCGACGAGCCCATGTCGTCAGTGCCATCTCGCGACGAAGAAGCTTCGGATGAGGGTGTCTGAGGCGCAGATTCTTTTGCAAAATGAGCTCCGCACTTCAATTCTTCCTGCGGCATCGCTCAGTCCTCTCTCGTAATCGGGGCGACCGTCGCCCCGCAAAATGCAATTAAATCATCGGGTGCAAGCTCAAGCTGATAACCACGCTTGCCTCCCGAAATAAAAATGGTATCCCAAAGGACACATGTCTCATCAATGAGCGTCCGGTAGCGTTTTTTCATACCGACCGGACTGCAACCGCCGCGAACGTAGCCAGTCGCCGCAAGTAAATCCTTCACATGCATCATGGCCAAGGACTTCTCCCCCGCGGCACGCGCGGCGGACTTTAGATCGAGCTCGTCGGCAACAGGGATGCAGCACACGACATGGTCGTTGGACGGCGTCACGCAGACCAAGGTCTTAAATCCTTGTCCGGGCTCCTCGCCAAGCTGCTCCGAAATCGCGACCCCCAGGCCCGCCGACTCATCACCATCGTCTTCGTACGTATGTAGAACATAGGAAATGCCGGCGCTTTCCAGCTCGCGCATCGCATTGGTTTTTGGCGTCTTTACAGCCTTTGCCATGGCATATCCTTTCCCTCGCATTCGGACGCAAGGATTAAGTATATGTCCAATTCGGCTGCATACGTCACTTCGACACAGCAAGCGCCATCGAATCACAAGGAGTCGATGGCGCCCATAAACTGAATCGCCTATTTATTGAGCATCAAGTTGAGCCTGACGCTCCCGGTCACGCCTGAGCAACGGCGCCAAAAACTTGCCCGTATAACTCTGCGGACAGTCCGCAACCTGCTCCGGTGTGCCCGAAACCACGACGGTTCCGCCGCCGTTACCGCCCTCGGGGCCCATATCGATCAGGCGGTCGGCAACCTTGATGACATCAAGGTTGTGTTCAATCACCAGCACCGTGTTGCCCGCATCGACCAAGCGCTGCAGCACATCGAGCAGCTGGCGGACGTCCTCAAAATGAAGGCCGGTCGTCGGCTCATCCAAAATATAGAACGTCTTGCCCGTCTGGCGTCGATGAAGCTCCTTGGCGAGCTTCACACGCTGCGCCTCGCCGCCCGAGAGCGTCGTAGCGGGCTGGCCCAGGCTCACGTAGCCCAAGCCTACATCGTACAGCGTCTGGAGCTTGCGCTTAATCTGCGGGATATTCCCAAAGAAGGCCAGTGCCTCGGTGACGCTCATGTCGAGCACGTCCGAGATGGTCTTACCACGGTAGGTGACCTCAAGCGTCTCGCGGTTATAGCGTTTGCCGCCGCAGACCTCACAGGGGACATAGATATCGGGAAGGAAGTGCATCTCGATCTTAATTTGTCCGTCGCCCTTGCATGCTTCGCAGCGACCGCCGCTCACGTTAAAGGAGAAACGTCCCGGCGAGTAGCCGCGCGCCTTCGACTCCGGCGTACTCGCAAACAGCGCGCGAAGATCATCCCACAGGCCAATGTACGTAGCAGGGTTGGAACGCGGCGTGCGGCCAATCGGCGACTGGTCGATATCGATAACCTTATCGATACACTCGATGCCCTCGATTTTCTTATACGGACCCACAGGGCGCGTCGAACGGTGAATGGCATTCGTAAGGGCAGGTGCGATGGTGTCGGTAACCAGGGAGCTCTTACCCGATCCCGACACGCCGGTAACGACCGTAAGCGTACCAAACTCGATCTTGGCGGTAACGTTTTTGAGGTTGTTGGCGCGGGCGCCCGTGATCTTAAGGCAGCCGCGACCGGGCTTGCGGCGTTCATCGGGAACCCGAATCATTCGCTTGCCGGTCAGGTAGGCACCCGTCATCGAATCGGGGCACGCCATGATATCGGCAGGGGTTCCCGCGGCGACCACGTGTCCGCCGTTCACGCCCGCACCGGGGCCCATGTCGATCACATAGTCGGCAGCACGAATCGTATCCTCATCATGCTCGACGACGATGACGGTATTGCCGATATCGCGTAGGCGCTCAAGCGTCTTGATCAGGCGCTCGTTATCGCGCTGATGGAGGCCGATCGATGGCTCGTCCAAAATGTACAGGACACCCATGAGGCCGGCGCCGATCTGCGTTGCCAGGCGAATGCGCTGGGCCTCGCCTCCGGAAAGCGTCGCCGAGGCACGATCGAGGGTCAGATAGTCGAGTCCGACATCGACCAGAAAACGCAAGCGCTCTAGGATTTCCTTAACGATGCGCCCGCCGATAAATTGTTGGCGCTCGGTAAGCTCCAAGCCCTCAAAAAACTCGAGCGACTCGCGGCACGATAGGCAGCAGACCTCGTAAATGGACTTACCGCCTACGGTAACAGCGAGCATCTCGGGGCGCAGACGAGCACCGTGGCAGCTCGAGCACGGCTCCTCGCGGATGTACTTCTCCAAGCGCGCCTTGGTGTTCTCATTAGTCGTCTCGGTATAGCGCTCGTACAGGATATTGCGCACGCCCGAGAACTTGGTGTCCCACTGGCTGCGGCGCCCATCGAGCTTTTGATAGTCGACCGAAATCTTCTGGTCGCCCATGCCGTCTAAAAACGCGCGACACACCCGCGGAGGCAGATCCTCCCACGGCGTATCGACGCTCACCTTAAAGTGTTTGCAGACCGCAGCGAAAATCTGCGGATAGTAGTTAGAGTTGCCAAACAGGCTGCCAAAGACCCCGTCGGCGATCGACTTCGAGGGGTCTTCGATTAGGGCCTCGGCATCGACCGTCTTCTTAAAGCCCAGGCCATCGCACTCTGGGCACGCGCCATAGGGCGCGTTGAACGAGAAATCACGCGGCTGCAGGTCATCGATGGAGTGCCCATGCTCCGGGCACGCTAACGCCAGCGAATACTCCAGCAACTCGCCTTCGGTCCCCTCGGGAGCATCACGATCGGGCAGCATGTACACGTTTACATTGCCATGAGCCAGCGCAGTCGCCTGTTCAACGGACTCGGCGATACGGCCCAGAGAGTTCTCGCGAATCACGATGCGGTCGACCACGACCTCGATATCGTGCTTGAACTTCTTGTCCAGATCGATCGGATCGTCGAGCGAGCGCACTTCACCGTCGACACGCACGCGACTAAAGCCCTCGGCGCGAAGGTCCTCAAACAGTTTGGTGTACTCGCCTTTTCGCCCGCGCACCACCGGTGCCAGCACAAACGCGCGACGACCCTCTCCCGCCGCCAGGACCTTATCGGCGACCTGGTCGGTGGTTTGGCGCTCAATGACACGGCCGCATTCGGGACAGTGCGGGGTGCCCACACGGGCGAACAGCAGGCGCAGATAGTCATAAATCTCGGTTACGGTGCCAACCGTCGAGCGAGGGTTTTTAGACGTCGTCTTTTGGTCGATCGACACCGCCGGCGAAAGGCCGTCGATTGAATCCAAGTCGGGTTTGTCCATCTGGCCCAAGAACTGGCGCGCATAACTCGAAAGGCTCTCGACGTATCGACGCTGGCCCTCGGCATAGATAGTGTCGAATGCCAGCGAACTCTTGCCCGAGCCAGAAAGACCGGTAATGACCACGAGTTGGTCACGCGGAATGGAAACATCGATATCCCGGAGGTTATGCTCACGAGCGCCGCGAATAACGATAGAAGAATCAGACATGGAAGCTCCTTGCCTCCTATTGCATCGAATCATACTGCCGATGAGTTTAGCGCACTCGACGCGCACAGATGTTCGTAATACAAGATTCGCAGACCTTTAGCTTTGCGTATCGGGCGCTTTGTTTCTCGAAATACCGTGGAAAGGTTACAGTAATCTAATACTGAACTTAATTTGCTGTACCAGAGGAACGTCCATGACCGAAGATATCCCCCTTGAAATCACTTCGAGCGACATGGCCAATCTGCCCATATTCATCGCCGTCCTTATCGTGGCCGCCGTCGTCGTGCGCGTGTATTTTTCAATCAAACGCAACGAAAAGCCACCCATTGCCCGCGTCTTTTGGTGCGCGACGCTCCTCATCCCACTCGGCGTGGTAGCTGCATGGGTTACGAATCAATTGCTCGTAAATGAGGGCAGCTCCCTATGGGTCCTTTCTTATTCGGCGCTCGGTGCTGCCGCCGTCATGCTTCTTGTCGAGCCCTTGGTTTCGGGACTTATCGACCAAACCGATCTTGCGACGGGAACGGTCGCCTGTATTTGCCGTGACATCCTTGTCATCGCCGCTGTTTCAGCGCTCTCGTTCGTTTCACTCGAAATTGCCTGCAACGAAACGTTCTATCGCATTCCCGCCAACTCATTCGGGTTTTCCGTCGGGCTGCTCGCGACGGTTCTGCTCTCCCTTTATTTGCTGGGACAGCGTCATGGAGGCGTCATGGCTCTCGTGCCCGTCGTCTGCTGCATCCTTGGCATTGCCGAGCACTTCGTCATAACGTTTAAAGGCGAAGCCATCCTGCCAAGCGATATCTTGGCCCTTGGCACCGCAATGGAAGTGAGCGAGGGATACGAGTTTACCTTTACCGCCGGAATCGTAACCTCTCTCGCCCTGCTGGAGATTTCCCTGGGGCTTCTTTCGCTCATCCGACCGCGAAAGCTCCGTACGCCCGCCCATGTCTTCCCCGCTATCGCCGCTAACCTCTGTGCTTTTCTGCTCGTAACCGTTGTGGGGCTCTCGGGCTTTTCCAGCATCGACTTGGAGCAGGCACTGGATTTTGGATTTGACCGTTGGCAGCCCATCACCACGTATGCGTCTCAGGGTTTTATCACTTCGTTCACCGAAATGGTCAACGAGTTGCCCATTGAGAAGCCCGAAGGCTATACGCCCGATGAGGCGCAGAGCATCGAGCAGGAGCTCGCCGCCGCCTACGACAGCACATATGGCTCGAGCGAGCAGCGCGCGGCGGCCGTTGCCCAGTTCAATGAAATCAAGCCGACGATTGTTGCCGTCATGAACGAGAGTTTTAGCGACCTTTCGTGCTTTGAGCAGCTCCAGGCGGCCGGGTACACCGGCCCCGCATTCTACAACTCGCTTCCCGACACACTTGTTCGCGGCACCATGCTCGCTTCGGTCGCCGGTGGCGGAACGGCGAACTCCGAATTCGAATTTTTGACCGGAGCGACAACGGCCTTTGTCGGATTAGGCAAAATTCCCTATCAACTGTATCAGATGAATGGCGTCAACAGCCTGGCAAAGGACCTTAAAGAGCTTGGGTATACCGCTACCGCTATGCACCCGCAAAACCCCGTCAACTACCATCGAGATAAAATCTATCAGCAGCTGGGCTTTGGAGACTTTCTTTCAATCGGCGATTTCGAAGGTGCGCCCTATTACCATGCCGGCGTATGCGACTACGCCACCTACGACAAGATACTCGACCTGCTTAGAACCGACGAAGCGCCGCAGTTCATCTTTGACGTCACAATGCAAAATCACGGCGGCTACGACTATGGCACCGTTCCCGCCGAAGAGCTGACAAACTATTGGGTCGAGGGAGCCAGCGAGGGCGCCAACAGCGCGCTCAACACCTATCTCACCTGCATCAACGCATCCGACCGGGACCTCGAGTACTTTATTAATGAGCTCCGCAATATCGGCAGACCGGTTGTTCTTGTCTTTTTTGGCGACCATCAGCCGAGCGCCGCAACGACTCTCAACGACGAGCTGTACCCTCAGGAAGATACAGCAAGCCACGCTTTCCGTATCTATCAGTCGACATATCTCGTCTGGGCTAACTATGAGATCGCCGGCAATACCGAGCTCAACGTCTACGACACCGTCGGGGCAAACGAGATTGCAGCCATTACCCTTAATAAGATCGGCGCCCCGCTCACCAATTACCAAAAGGCCCTGCTTGTGACAAGGTCAGATGTGCCCACCGTCAATGTCGCCGGCTATCTCGGTGCCGACGGGCTGCGCTACGACTTGGAATCGGAAGACAGCCCCTACGCCTCGACGATCGACAAGCTGCAGCGCATGCAATACCTCGAGTTCGCCAGCAAAGTTCAGTAAGCCCGCCCATTCGCTTGGGCCCATCGTATTGCAAGCACGCTCGGCCCAAACGCATCGCAAATGACTCCCGCTCGCAAACGAGGGTACAATGACGCTCGTGTCACATCGCGGGGCCCCGGCCCCAACATATACAAAGGAGTCATACATGGGTTGCGAACACGCACAGGCCGCCGGCGGACAAACGTCGCCGTCGCAATTTGAGGAGAACACGCTGTCCGAGGTCAAGCGCGTCATCGCCGTGCTTTCCGGCAAGGGCGGTGTCGGCAAGTCGTTTGTCACCGGTGCCATCGCCACCGAGCTTGCCCGTCGCGGCCACAAGGTCGGCGTCCTCGATGCCGACATCACCGGTCCCTCTATCCCCAAGATGCTCGGTATGAGCGGACGCCACGTCCATGCCCTTGGCAACCTTATGCTGCCCGAAATCTCCGAGCACGGCGTCAAGGTCATGAGCTCCAACCTGCTGCTCCAAAACGAGACCGACCCCGTCCTTTGGCGCGGTCCGGTCATCGCAGGCGCCATTAGGCAGTTCTGGAGCGAGACCTCGTGGGGCCCCATCGACTACCTACTGGTCGACATGCCTCCGGGAACAGGCGACGTCGCGCTCACCGTCTTCCAGTCGCTGCCGGTCGACGGCATCGTCATCGTCACGAGCCCGCAGGATCTGGTCTCGATGATCGTCGCCAAGGCGGTCAACATGGCCGAGAAGATGAACGTCCCCATTCTGGGCATTGTCGAGAACATGAGCTATATTGAGTGCCCCGACTGCGGCAAGAAGATCGAGGTCTTTGGCAAGAGCAAGCTCCCCGAGGTCGCAGAGCGCTATAACCTCGACATCTTGGGACAGCTTCCCATTAATCCGGCACTCGCCGAGGCCTGCGATAAGGGCGAGGTCGAAACCGCGCTGCCCGATGGCATGTTGCCCAAGGCAGTCTCTGCCGTCGAGGCTATTACCCCGCACGAGACCGACGAGGCCTAAGTGAACGCGAGCGCCTTCTATGACGTCCTGGTAATCGGCGGCGGGGCTTCAGGCCTCGCCGCCGCCATTACGGCCGTACGCGCTGGCAAAAGCGTCTGCATCGTTGAGCGCGATGTCGCCTGCGGCCTTAAGCTCCTTGCGACCGGTAACGGCCGCTGCAACCTCTCCAACGAATCGATTGATCCTCAGCGGTATAACCACCCTGCATTCGTCGAATCCGTCATGGGCCCCCAGCCCGAACAAGAGCTTATGGGTTTCTTCTCCTCGCTGGGTATCATGACAACCTCCGAGGAAGGCCGGCTGTACCCGCGCTCCCTTCGCGCCGAATCGGTGCGCGACGCGCTTCTCAGCGTTTGCGACCGCCTAGGTATCACCTTAATCTGCGGAGCCAACGTTACCTCGGCGCACAAAGCTTCCGAAGGCTGGGCACTCCAAATAGACCGTCCAGCGCGGGCGCTCAGGGCAAAAAAGCACGACGACCGAAAATCGGAGCTCCGCTCGCTTCGGAAGGCGCTCGCCGATGTCCCTCGCAAGAACGAGACCCTGCAGGCACATGCCGTAATTATCGCCACGGGCGGCAACCCCACCGATATCGCCGATACGTTTCGCCTTCCCCTCACTTCGCTGCGCCCCATCCTCTGCCCCGTATCGGCAACGGTCGTTGGCGATCGGGCGGCACTCAAGACGTTGGATGGCCTGCGCGTCCGCGCCCGCTTGACGCTCGCCCGCAATCATAATGAGCTCTGGCACGAAGACGGTGAAGTGCTGTTTCGAACCTTCGGCATCTCGGGCGTCGCTGTCTTCAACCTCTCCCGTCGTATCCAGCGCGGCGATACGATCCTGCTCGACGTTTTCCCCGACCTCTCTAAAGACGAATTGCTCGAGCAGCTCAACCGGCGCATTGAGCTGCTCGGCGGCTTTTCACCCCGCGATCCCCGTTGGCTCGACGGCATGCTCGCCCCGCAACTCTCCCACGTCGTCTGCACAGCGTTCGAGCAGTGCCATCCAGGCTCCAACGATGTCATCCACCTGGTCTCGATTCTCAAGCACTTTAAGCTGTTTGCCGAGGGAACGACCGATGAGCGCTCGGCGCAGGTCACGCGTGGTGGCATATCTGTCGAGAGCATCTCGACACCCAGTCTACGCGCGCGCAGCGTTGTCGACGCCCCGCTTTACGTCTGCGGCGAAGCGCTCGACATCGACGCCGATTGCGGAGGCTTTAACCTTGCGTGGGCCTGGCTCTCGGGCATTCGCGCTGCAAGCAGCCTATAGCCGCGCAGTCTATAATCAAAAACGCATTCGGGCCGTCTGGGATACCGGACGGCCTCTTTCTTGCCTCTAAGGAGACCTCGATGATTGAAATCACCCAAGTCAACGCGTCGCTCGATGAAGCCGGCGATGAAAATGCCTGCCTCATTGTTGGCAAGCGAGTCGCCAAGCGCGTCCTACGTTGCAAGGACTCCGAGATCAAGTCCATCGAGCTCCACCGCAAGTCAATCGACGCTCGCAAAAAACGAGACGTCCATTTTATCCTGAGCTTTCGTGTTGAGCTGGCTAGTCCCCACCTCGAGCGAGAAGCGGTCGACAGCGTTGCCGAGCGTGACCGCTCGCGCGTACGCGCGATAGAAGACGATGAGCCTTCATTCCCCTCCCCCGCCTCCGACGCACCTCAAGAACGCCCTGTCGTTGTCGGCGCCGGATGCGCCGGCCTTTTCGCTGCGCTTACGCTCGCCGAAGCAGGTCTTAAGCCCTTGCTCATCGAGCGCGGCGACCCGGCATTTCGCCGCTCGCAGGCGATCGACCTCTTTCTAAAGGAGCGCATCCTCGACCCCGAGAGCAATATCCAGTTTGGTCTGGGCGGCGCGGGGACTTTCTCGGACGGCAAGCTCAATACGGGAACCAAAAATCCCGCCCATCGCCTTATCCTCGAAACCTTCGTCGAGGCGGGTGCGCCCCGCGATATTCTGTGGGATGCCAAGCCGCACATTGGCTCCGACATCCTTCCCACGGTCGTCACCGCTATATCCCAGCGCATCGAGCAGCTCGGAGGTGTCGTCCGTTATCGAACGAAGCTCGTCGACATTCGCATCGACGCGTCTGGCGCCATCACCGGTATTGATGTCCAATCGTCCCAAGACACCGCTTGCGAGCTAATCGAGACAAAGCATCTCATCCTCGCCTGCGGGCATTCTGCTCGCGATATTTTTGAGCTCCTTAAGGACCACAACGTGGTCCTCGCACAAAAGACCTTTGCCATGGGCGTTCGCATCGAGCATCCGCAGCGCGACATCGACCGAGCCCAATTCGGAGCCTCGGCGGGACATCCTGCCCTCGGAGCAGCCCCCTACAAGCTCGTCGCCCATCTTCCCAACGGCCGCAGCGTGTTCTCGTTTTGCATGTGTCCCGGCGGGCAGGTTGTCGCCGCCTCTTCCGAGCAGGGCCACTTGTGCGTCAACGGCGCCAGTCTCAATGCCCGCGACGGACGCAACGCAAATGCCGCCCTGCTCGTTAACGTCACGCCTGAGGACCTTCCCAACGATGACCCACTCGCCGGCATCGAGCTCCAGCGCGCCTGCGAGGCGGCCGCCTACCGCCTGGGCGGTTCCAACTGGAACGCACCGGCACAGCTCGTCGGAGATTTCCTCGCAGGACGCGCCAGCAAGGCGCCCGGAAAGGTAAAGCCCACCTATCCGCTCGGTGTGACCTGGACGGCAATTGACGAAGCCCTGCCGCAGCATATCGTCGAGTCGCTCCGCCTGGGACTTCCCCTACTTGGAAAAAAGCTACGAGGCTACGACCGCTCCGATGCTGTCCTTACCGGCGTGGAGACTCGCTCGAGCTCACCGGTCACCGTCACCCGAGACCGAACATGCCATGCCGTGTCGACCCCGGGCCTCTACCCTTGCGGTGAGGGAGCTGGATATGCCGGCGGCATCATGAGCGCCGCCACCGACGGCATCCGTTGTGCCGAAGCCCTGATCGCAGACCTCTAACGCACGAATTCCAGCGCGCAAAAGACGCATGCCCCGAGCTCCGCAGGGAACTCGGGGCATGTTCGCTATTTCTTAAACCGTGCACCCTGGCGTTTTCTGCCCGATGCGAACGTGGAACCCTTGCGAGCCTGCGAACGTAAGCGCTCGATCGTCTCGTCCTCAGACGCACCCTCGAGCATCGCCCGAATCTGAACGACGGCATCGCGCAGGCGCGCCGCCTCCTCAAAGTCCATGGCGGCAGAAGCGTTACGCATATCCTCTTCCATGGTTTCGACGATCCGCACGAGCTCGTCATGCGGCAGTTCTTCCAACTGCTCCGCAAGTGTCTGCTCGGGCGCCACCGTTTCCGGCACGCCACCCTCGCCCGACTCATCGGGCGTATAGAATGCGCCATGGCCAAGAGAGTCGCCCTTCGAGCGTCCCTTGGAACCCACGGTTTTTTCGGCCTCGGCAATAAAACTTGAGATGTCGTTGATGGCCTTGCGCACCGTCTTGGGCACAATGCCATGCTCTTCGTTATATGCCATCTGAATCTCGCGACGGCGCTGCGTCTCCTCGATGGCCTCTTTCATCGAATCGGTCACAACGTCAGCATACATGATGACTTCGCCATCGGCGTTACGGGCCGCGCGGCCAATCGTCTGAATCAGCGAACGGCGGTTGCGCAAGAAGCCTTCCTTATCGGCATCGAGAATTGCCACCAGTGAGACCTCGGGAAGATCCAAGCCCTCGCGAAGCAGGTTGATGCCAACGAGAACATCGATCTTGCCCTCGCGCAGCGTTCGCAGGATCTCGACACGGTCCATTGTCGCCGTATCAGAATGCATGTAATTGACCTTAATGCCCGCATCAAGCAGATGGTCGGTCAGGTCCTCGGCCATGCGCTTGGTCAACGTGGTCACCAGCACGCGCTCCTTGCGGGCAACGCGCTCGCGAATCTCGTCCTCAAGATCGTCAATCTGACCGCGAACCGGACGCACATCGATCTTGGGATCGAGCAGGCCGGTCGGACGAATAATCTGCTCAACATCGTTCTGGCTCACCCGCAGCTCGTAGTCGCCCGGCGTGGCCGAAACGTAGATGAACTGGGGGATCCTTGCCTCAAACTCATCGAAACGAAGCGGGCGGTTATCGAGTGCCGAAGGAAGGCGAAAACCGTGTTCCACCAGCGTCACCTTACGCGAGCGGTCACCTTCGTGCATGCCGCGAATCTGCGGCACCGTCACATGGCTCTCATCGATGATGCAGAGCATGTCCTTAGGGAAGTAATCGATCAGGGTAAACGGCGGCTCGCCCGGTTTTCGACCGTCCAGATGACGCGAGTAGTTCTCGATACCGTTACAAAAACCCATGGTCTCGAGCATCTCGAGATCATAGTCGGTGCGCTGCTGCAGACGCTGTGCCTCGAGCAACTTGTCGGTCGCCTTGAGCTCGGCCACACGCTTCTCGCACTCTTCACTGATTGATTTCAGAGCCGCCTTGACCTTCGGCTTCTCGGTCACGTAGTGCGATGCCGGCCATACGGGGATGGCCTCGTACTCACGAAGCATCTCACCGGTAACCTCATCGATCTCGGCAATAAGCTCAACCTCGTCGCCAAAGAACTCAAACCGCAACGGATGCTCGGCATAAGGCGGATACACGTCGACAACATCGCCGCGCACGCGGAACGTGCCGCGCGCTAGGTCATAGTCATTGCGATCATATTGAATGTCGATAAGTGCATGGATAAAGTCATCGCGCTCGAGCGGCACTTTCTTGTCGACATTCGGCGCCAGCCCCGCATAGTCCTCGGGAGAGCCGATACCGTAGATACAGGACACCGAAGCAACGACGATTACATCGCGTCGAGAGAGCAACGAGGCGGTCGCCTGATGTCGCAGCATCTCGACCTCTTCGTTAATCGAGGAGTCTTTCTCGATATATGTATCGCTTTGCGGCACATACGCCTCGGGCTGATAGTAGTCGTAGTACGAGACAAAGTAGACCACAGCGTTGTTGGGAAAGAACTCTTTGAGCTCGCTCGCAAGCTGAGCGGCGAGCGTTTTATTGGGAGCCATGACCAGCGTCGGCTTCCCCAGGGCCTCAATAGTCTTAGCCATCGTGAAGGTCTTGCCCGAACCAGTCACGCCCAGCAAAACCTGATAGCGATCTCCGTCCCTCACACCCTGCACAAGCGACTCAATGGCCTTAGGCTGAGAACCTGCAGGCTCATAGGGAGAAACGACTTCAAACGGCACCTCAGCGCCCTCAACGCCAAAGCGCTTAAGTTCACCACCAACGCGTTCTACTTCAAATTCCGCCATGGATACTCCTAACTCATACATCTGCGGTATACGCAGGAGGTGGGCTTAGTCCTATACGAACCGATCGGGATAGAGCGTCTTATAGCGAACCCAGGCATTATTGACGCGAATCAGATAAGCCTGCGTCTCGGGGAAGGTAATCGCATTGTGAAGCGAGGTGCTCTGCTGCGCCCAACCATCCACATTGCCCATGCCGGCGTTATATGCGGCAATAGCGCTATCCGTCGACCCGTTGAAATACGTTAAGAGATACGAGAGGTACGCGCAGCCAAACTCGATATTCGTAGCAGGATCGTTAAGGTTGTCGGCCGAATACCCCCCACCGTCGACAAGACCCTTGGCGATCATATCCTGGGCAGTCTCGGGCATCAGCTGCATCAATCCCTGAGCACCCTGATTCGACTCAGCCTCGGGATCCCAATTCGATTCCGACTTAATGACAGCGCACACCAGATACGGATCCAGATTATGCGAAATACTAGATTGCTTTACATACGCCTCGTAGTCAATGGGATACAGCGGCTTAAAGAAAGCCGCAGGAGCACACGAGTAAACGAATGAGATAAGGCCGAAGGCAAAAACGGCAGCCAGCGGTATAAGGCGATACCACGCAAAGAAACGTGTCTTAGGCATCGGCATCCTCCTTATTCGCAGTGTCTATAAACCCATGGCATGCAAGCCATGAGTCAAGCTGCTCAAAGAGCGAATTATCGCCTGCGGCATTATCAATCACCGTTGTAGCGAGATTGCACAGCGCAGACTCATCGGGCTGGCAAGCAGAACGGGCATCGAAATCAGATGGCTCCATGCCACGCTGAATAGCACGCTCGCGACGAACTGACAAAGGGGCGCTGATGACCAGAATTTCATCAGCCAAGCCAAATGCATCCTCAAAACCAGTCGGAGCAGAAACCTCGACAACCGCAAAGGGATAACGGGGAGATGAAACCGTACAACAAACCGGATCGAGAATCCTAAGCGAAAGCTGTTCAATGAGAACGGGGTGCACAAGGTCATTGAGCCGTGCGACCGAATCAGGAGAAGCGAAAGCTCGAGAAGCGAGGATGCTGCGGCGAATGCCGCCCTCCTCATCCAAAATATCCCAGCCAAATTCTTCCGCGAGGGCATTGACGATATCGGAGCCTGGCACATACAGCGATTTGGCAAGCTCGTCCAGATCGATAAGCATGGCGCCATGAGATTCGAGATAGCGGCAGGCAGTCGACTTACCCGAAGCAATATTGCCCAAGACAAAAACGGTAAACATCAAGTCCTCCCTAACGCCAATGGGAGTTATTATCGCGCAAATACAAAAGAAGGACTCAAAATACAGCCAAACAGTAAGACAAGCTAAAAGAAGGCGAGTTCTTGTATTACAGCTATCTATAAAACGCAAAAAAGGGGAGGCCGCGAGGCCTCCCCCTTCTGCAGTTCAAGCGTACGGCTCGGTGCCGTCCACCGGTCAGCGGCGCCCTGGCCTCCCACGGGCTGGCCC
>CAUGJN010000006.1 GCA_959599635.1 uncultured Collinsella sp. | reverse complement strand
TACCCCGCCGTCAAGTGTAATTTCGGCAAATATAGGCGGGCGGTAAAGGTTTACCCCGGGTGACCGCCAGGGGCGAAAATGACCCTTCGTTCCCGGGCGATCGGCCCTGGCGCGCCAAGGAGTGTCCCCAAGTGCCGGCAGGAAAGGAACGTCCCTAACTGCCGGCTAGAGGGCGCCGAGGAGGATGGCGTAGGTGGTGGATTCGCCGAGTTTGAGCTCGTCGCCGGGGTTGAGCTGGGCGGAACGGCCGGGCTCTACTTGAATACACACGCTCGTGGCCCCGTTTACCACCACGGTGCCGTTCGTGGACGACAAGTCCTCGACAAACCATGTGCCAGAATCGTCGCACCAGATATGGGCATGACGGGCCGAGACATCGTCGCCGACGTCGGTGATGTCGCCCTCCCCCGTGGCCAGCGCGCCGATCTCGACGCCCTCCTCGCTCGGTTGAATCCAGCGCGGAGCGCTCACCACGTAGCCGTTTTGCACGCGCAGCAGCCCCAGCGGATGCGCCGGCGAAGCCTCGTGCTCGCCTGTGACTGAAGATGTGCTCAGCGAGCGCGGCGTCGACGTGGCACCGCCGCAGGCCGCATGCGCGTAATCGATGGCGTAGGTCACCGACGAGCGGACATCTGCCGAACAGCCTACGGCGACGAACAGCACCAAGATGGCCTCGGCGCGCTCGGCGGGCATGAGGTCAGCCGCCTGCGACAGGCGCTCGAGCGCATTGCGATAGAGATTCGTGTCCTGATGGCATTCCTCGAGTGCCCGCACCATGGGCTCGCCAGCCGGGCCGCACACCATATTGGTCACGGCCGCGGCGTCCATGGGATTGCGACGGCGCAGGGCCAGCTGCGACATAATGCGCGCGGCCGAGGTGCCGTAATCGGCAAAATAACGTTCCTGCAGCGTGCCGACCGGCGCGCGCACGATAAAGCGCGAAACCCAGGAGCGATCGGCGGCACGGCTCTGCGGACTACGGCCGTCGGCGAGCGGGCGGCTCGAGAGCACCAGGCCGCACAGTTCGATATGGCTCAGGTGCGCTGCGCGCTTAAAGATGTCAAACATTGCCCCGCACGGGGTGAGCTCGGCTTGAGAAGCCATGGCTTAGCCCTCCTTGGTCGCAGAGATAGTGTCGGATACTTCGGCCGGCCCGCCAAAGGCGCGGGCAGCCGCGGCTCCGCCGGCAAGCGGCGTCGCCATGGGAATTTCGCACGTCGTGCTGACACGACGGGAAGCTCAAAGGCAAACCCCATCGCCAGCAAAAACCACGTGAGCGCATAGGTTGCAATTATGGCGGCCACCAGGCCACCCGCCACGGCATGCTGGGAAAACACGGTACATGCGAGTGCAGCCAGAGCCGGGACCTCGCAGGCGGAAAGGGCCAACACGCCCTGCAGGAACCCCGCGCGGCGATTGCGCGCCAAGGCTCCGGCGGCAATGCCCACCATGCCCGGCAGCGCCAACGCCAGCGCGGCGATAATGGCTGGCAGCTTCCCGGACCACATAAGCGGTCCCACGATGAGCGTCACATGGGCGCCCGACGCCAACAGCGCCGCTGATACCACGACCACAGCCCAAAGCACGCCGCATACCGCCGTCGACGCAATCATCGCCGCACGCCGGGCTGTGTGCCCCGACGCCTCCATTGGGCACGGCATGAGCGGCTCGGCGCGAAGCGAGCGGGCGACATTTTGCGCATAGTGGTCGCAAAATGCCGAGAGCGCCGCCTCCACCGCAGCCGGCTCGGGACGATCTTCCTGATGGCAGGACAGGCAGGCCATCACCACATCGAACAGCTGAGCGTCGACAAACGCCAGCGCATCGCGCAAATCCTCGGAATTTGGATCGAGCCCCAGCTGCTGAGCCTGCTCGGCCGCGGCAAGTGCCACATCGGGCTCGCGTCGCAGCAGTTGCGTCAAGTCGCAGCCGGGCGCGTGGGCGCCGACGGGATAATCGGGCAGCGTATCCATCTTGAGGCGATAAGGGCTGGCAATATCGCGCGTCTTTTTGCGCGAGCCCGAAGTACCCGACGCACCCGGCGCTACTTCGTACGGCGCGACACCGGCGATGAGCTCGTAGACCGTACTCGCCGCCGCATAGACATCGATTGCCGGCGACATGCGAAGCATGCGCAGGTCGGGGATATCGTCGGTGAGCATCTCGGGCGGGGCGTAGGCCACCGTCGCGCGGCGCAACGTGGCATAGCGCTCGGTAAACGACGCCTTGCCGCCGGTGCCGGCCACCGCAGAGGCGGGCTCGAGCGCCAGCGACGAGCCAAAGTCGATCAAGCACAGGTCGAAAGTGCCTTCGGCAAGCTGTCGGTCGAGCGGCAGGCGCGCCGTGCGCACCATAATATTAGCGGGCGAGATATCGCGATGGACGAACCCCTCGCCTACCAAGCTCATGCGGCAGAGCAGATCGAACAGGTCGCGACCCAGGCGCGCCGCCACGAGCGGCGACAGACGCCCGGCATCGTCCACGGCAAGGCGCGAGCGCAGGCGAGCGAGCGTCTCGCCCTCGACCCACTCCATGACAATCGCGGGCACGCCGTCGACCTCGCCCCACCCGTATAGGCGGGGAAAGCCCTTAAGGCCCGAAAGGGCACGATGGCATTCATATTCCTCGCGAAACGCCGCCTTGAACTTGGTGACCAGCGCCTCGTGGGCGACATCGTCATCAAATTCGTCGCGCGTTGGCAAGATGAGCTGCTTGAGCGCCACGGCCTCGCCCTGCGCGTTGACGGCACGCGTCACGCGGCCGATACCGCCGCGGCGCATGGTGGCGTCATCGGCAAACAGCATCGTAAAACGGCGCAGGTAGGCGGGAAGCTCGTCCGTGCCCAGGGCGACGGCCGGCTCAAACCCATCGACGCGCGCCAGGCGCAGGCCCACCATGGGATCGTGGGCAAGCGATTGGGTTGTGGCGGAAACGAGATTGGTCATCATAGAGCGATCGCCGCCACATTGTTATTGAAGTTGTTGAGCGCGACGTTATCGTCGCCGTAATGTCCGACCCATTGACACAGGTTTGTGTAGCAGCCCCACAGGTTGGCGAATTGTCGATACCACTTTGACTGGGGAGGAAACGTCTGCCGGCCAAACTCGGCGCGGATGACAAACATGTCATTGACCAGGCTATCGCACGGTCCGGTATCGCCCGTGGCGTTATAGGTCGACACCACGCTATTGGCGCGGGCGACATAGCCATCGAGCATGTTGTATTTGGTCACGAGCCAACTGTGGATACTCTCCTCCTCGGCAGCCGAGAGGCCACCCGTGCCCGTGCCCCCGCCGGCATCGCCGTCCATCGAGCCGCCACTCGAAGATCCACCGCCAGAGGCGGAGCCCGAACCGGAACCGCCGTCCGAACCCGCCGAACCGGTGCCAGAACCGGACCCGTCCGAGCCGCCGGGCTTACCCGCCTGCTGCGTATCCTGCTCCTTCTGCTGCTCAGCCTTGTTAATGACAGAAGCCACGCTGTTATTGGAAAGCTTCGTGATGATCTTGGTGTTGGTGAGCACGATGGTCTTGCCGTTTGCCAGCGTAACCTCGTTGTCCGATGTTTCGGGACTGTCCGCATCGTCGCCACCGAACACAACATGCGAGACCACGCTCGCCCACGCATATCCAGTTGTCGTTCCCAAGTCGCTTTTGGCCTTGCGCCCAATATGCAGCTCGCGCGCAGCATGCGCCTGCACCATGGACGGCACCGTCATACCATAAGCCGAAACACCGGCTATGACCAGCACGAGCGAGCAAGACAGCAGCCCATACGCCCGAGGCGCCAGGCCCAGCCGGCGTCGCATGCGCACCGTGGCGCCACGCTTTGTCTGAGTGCCCCCGGGCCGCATGCGTTCTCCTCCAACAAAAACACGCCGCTCAGGAGCGGCGCATTCTTTCATATCCATATTTGAGTGTATCAGCGAACCCAAAAGGTTGCGCAACGAATGGGAAAATACGAGGTGCAAGCAGACCCATCCACGCGATAAGCGGATGAAAAGCAGGTTTGTTGCACAACAAATGCATGAACGCGCGCTCGATTATGAGCGCCCCGTGCGGCAGACCGACGTGACATGCCGCGGAGCTGACACCGCCTAGATCGCGCGGCGGGCCTCGATAGCGCGGCCAAGCGTAAGCTCGTCGGCATACTCCAAGTCGCCGCCCACGGGAAGGCCGCTCGCAAGACGCGATACCTCAACGCCCAATGGCTTGATGGTGCGAGCAAGGTAGCTCGCCGTAGTCTCGCCCTCAATGTTGGGGTTAGTGGCGATAATGACCTCGCGGATGTCCTCGTGGCCCAGGCGCGCCAGCAGCTCGCGGATGTGCAGCTGCTCGGGACCGATCTTGTCCATGGGGCTGATCACGCCGCCCAGCACATGGTACAGGCCATGGTAGCTGCCTGTGCGCTCAATCGCCTGGACGTCGCGCGGCTCGCCCACCACGCAAATGCGAGTGGTATCGCGCATCGGGTCCTGGCAGATGGAGCACTCGTCGGCCGTGGCGTAGTTAAAGCAACGGCTGCAAAAGTGGACCTCCTGCTTGACCTCCAGGATGGCCTCGGCCAAGCGGCGGGCCTCCTCGGCATCGGCCTCGAGCAGGTAATAGGCGATGCGCTGGGCCGACTTGGGACCAATGCCCGGCAGACGACCCAGCTCATCGAGCAGTTTTTGCAGACTGTGATTCGCACTCATATATATGCGTGTCTTAGAACGGCATGCCCGGGATGTTGAGGCCACCGGTGATGGCGCCCATCTGCTTGTTGGCGAGCTCGTTGACGCCGCGAACGGCCTCGTTGACAGCAGCCATGATCATGTCCTGCAGCATATCGACGTCCTCGGGATCGAGGGCATCGGGGTCGATGGTGAGGTTGACGAGCTCCATCTCGCCGTTAACGGTCACCTTGACCATGCCGCCGCCGGCAGAGGCGTCGACGGTCTGGGACTTGAGATTCTCCTGCGCGGCGGCAAGCTGCTCCTGCATCTTGCGGGCCTGCTTCATCATCTGCTGCATGTTCATACCGGCCATGATGGCTCCTTTACGTGCGGCCGCACGCCGAGCTGCAAGGGCAGCCGGAGCGCGGCGGGACTTTCAAACTCAAAAATCGTACCACGGCGCGAGGCCAGCAAGCGGGGCGGACACGCTACCTCAGTCGATATACATGTCCTGGAGCGCAAGCAGCGCCCAAAGATTATGCAGAGTTGAATAATTCGCATCTGCATAATATTGAAAGCTAAATCTTGTAGAGCCGTAATCCAACATTTTATGCGTACCACTAAATGGCTAAATGCCGAACCGCTGCTCGAGGTGGCGCGCATGACGGCAGGGTATAATTTGATTGTCACAGACAGCAATTTGGAGGTGCCCCGTGAATGCCCCCGACATGCTCCAAAACATCCGCTCAAAACGCCCCGTTGCATATGTGGTTCTCTATCTCTTTGTCGGCTGGGCATTGCTGGTTGTCATCACCCATGCTGTAGCTTTTGGAGCAGAACTGCTGGTAGCCGGCTCGGACCAGCCCGTCGTCAAATGGGAGACGACCGATGAGTGCGCCGACGGAACCCGAACCATTTACTACAACAGCCCGTCCCTCTACCAAGAGCTCAAGGTCAAGATAAAAGATTCCAAGATTGTCGATGCCGAGCCAGGCTCTTTTTTGACAATCGGAGCAACCGCCAGCGCCATGCAAGTCGAGCGCACGGACAGCCGTGCGACGTATCGTGTCGACCTCAGCACTCTAGGACGACCGTCGCGTACCTGCCTGCTCGAATGCGAGATACGCGGCACCACACTACACATGTCCGAAATACAGATGCGCCCGGACAAAAGAAAGTGATGTATGACCGAGTCGGAAAAGACTAGGCATAGGCTCGTCCGCCTTCGCAAGCAAAACGCAAGATGAGCGGGGCGTTGTTACGCACAAAATCATCGAGCTCTTTGAGGTCCGCTTCGCTAAATCCCTCGTGCGACACCCAATTAAATGCCGGTAAGATACACTCCGCCGTGTCAAAGCCCCAATCGCGTGGGCGCTCCACAACGACCTTCACCGTGTTGTCCTCGCGGACTTCGGAATACGAGATTTGCGTATCGTCCTCAAGACGGACATATTCCCACATCATAAGCTCGCTCCGTTCAAAGAGGTCTCTTCTTGAGCAGTATACCCGCCCGCGCAGCTACTCCACCGGTTTGAAGATGGTGGACTGGCCGAAGACACTGCGGATGAGGGCTTTGGCCTCGTCCTCGGTCTGCGGGATGCTTGGGGCTGCGCCCTGATGGCCGAAGGGGCTGCCCGCGCCGGGGTTGGACTCCCAGGGAGCCGCAGGAGCGTCCTCCTCTTTGGGGGCAGTTGCAGCGGGCTTGGGCGCGGACGCCGCACCCGGCACGTCGAACGGGGGCAGATCGTCCCCGCCGGCATCGGCAGCAAAACCGCCGACCATGGCATCGTCGTAGGGAACCTGCTCGGATTCCCACGGCGCAGGCGGCGCGGCGGGCTGAGCCGTGGGAGCGGACGCGCGCTCGGGCGCTCGGGGTGCGGGCTCGGTCGGGAGCTTGCCCGTGGCAGGAGCGCCGGCGGGGTTGTCGGAGCGCAGCCAGGGGGCCTTGGCCAGGTCGGATGACTTGGGCGCAGGCGCGGGGATCGGAACAGCCGGTTTGGGCGCAGCGGGTTCAGGCGCCGACGGGGTCGGTGCCGCTACCGGTGCCGCTTTTGGCTGCGTCGCGCTGGCGCTCGAGGATGCAGGGACCGCCGAGGACACGGGTTGCGGGTCCGCAGATGCCGCAGCCCGTGCAGATGGAGAATGCTCCTCATGTTGAGGAGCCGGCGTGCCACCCCCATCCAGGACATAGTCGACGGTACGACGACCGAAGACCGCGCAGACCGTCGGCAGGACCACCGACTGCGTGTCGGCGCGACCGAGCATCTTGATGGCAAAGGTCGAGCCCGCGGGGAACGAGACCGTGAGCTTGGAGCCGTCATCTGACGTGGCGCGGGCATTGAGCAAAAGCCCTGCGTAGGAGGCCTGACGGGCCTTGACGCGTTCGACGACCTCGGCCCATTTGCGCTGGAGCTCACCGGCATCCTCGACCGCGGGGGTCTCGGCGGCGCCGGCGGCAGCAACCTGAGCGGCAGTGTTGGGCTTGGACACCGGCACGGTCGATGCAGCAGGCGCGGGAGCCGTAACGGGTTGAGGCGCAGGCGTTACAGGTTTGGACGCGGGAGCCGGAGCCGCGGACTTGGGCGCAGGCTGGGCAGCTGGAACAGCAGCGCCGCGGTCCCAAGGCATGCCACCCTGATGCGCGGACGTAGCAGCGGGGGCGGCGGTCGCCGCAGGAGTAGCAGCTCGGGCACCCGAGATCAGCGTCGGTTGCTGTGTCGTCGCAGGTGCAGCCACGACAGCCGCAGACGCACTCGCTTGAGCAGCAGCCACGCTCGCCGGAACGGCGGCGTTGGCAACCATGGCCTCCAAGCGCGCCACGCGCTCGGCCAGGGCCTCAATGGTCAGATCGGCCTCGGGACGTGCCAGGCGGGTGCAGGCGATCTCGAGCACCAGGCGCACGTCGCTCGCGCCCCTCATCTCCAAGGCGGCATCGTCGAGCACCGTCAGCACGCGAGCCAAACGATCGGCAGGATGCTCGCCAAAGGCATCGGCCTCGGCAGCAAGCGCCTCGGCCTGCTCGGCCCCGCCCTCAAACAGCTCGGCGCGGGCGCCGGCAACGCAGGCCACGTACACATCGCGCACATGCGCCACCAGGTCGCGCGTCAGCTCAAGCAGGTCATTGCCTTCCTCGACCTGCGTGCGAATGAGCCCATACAGCTCGGCGACATCACGATCGGCAATGGCACGCGCAAACTCGCCCAGAATCTGGTCCGAAACTTCGCCCAAAAGCGAGCGGGCATCGTCCGCATGCACGGTGCCGTTGCCAAAGACGCTCAGCTGCTCCAGCGTGGAGAGCGCGTCGCGCATGCCGCCCTTGGCATGGCGTGCCACGATGGCAAGCGCCTCGTCGTCGTAGTCGAAGCCCTCCTGCTCGCACACGTATGCCAGACGGCGCTCGATATCCTCGTTACCGATGCGGTGGAAATCGAAACGCTGGCAGCGCGAGAGGATTGTCTCCAGAATCTTTTGCGGGTCGGTAGTGCACAGCACAAAGATCACGTGCGCCGGCGGCTCCTCGAGCGTCTTGAGCAGCGCGTTAAACGCCGCCGTCGTGAGCATGTGGACCTCGTCGATGATATAGATCTTGTACTTGCCGCGCACCGGGGCAAAGTTGACGGAGTTGATGATCTCCTCGCGCACGTTGTCTACGCCGGTACGGCTTGCGGCATCGAGCTCGTAGACGTCTGGGTGGTTGCCCTCGGCGATGAGCTCGCATTCCTCACAGGTGCCGTCGGGCATGCAGCCGCTCGCGCCCTCGGCGCGCGCCGCCTCGGCATTGCGACAGAGTAGCGCCTTGGCAAGAATGCGCGCCATGGTGGTCTTGCCCGTGCCGCGCGGACCGCAGAACAGGTACGCGTGGGACAGGCGCCCCTCGGTGATGGCGTGCTCGAGCGTCGAGACGATATGCTGCTGGCCCACCACGGAGTCGAAGGTGAGCGGGCGATACTTTCGGTACAACGATTCCATGGGTGCTCCCCCGGGTATACTGAGTCTTGTTGCCGCGGCGGCCATGCGGTCGCACGGCATACTGCATTCATAATAACCCGTACGGCGAGCCCGCCGCGATAGGAGTCCAAAGAGCATGGCAGACGCAGAGAGCAACCTCGTTCCCTCCGAAGCAGCCGACCAGGTCGAGGTCGCGCTCGAGGCGCAGGCAGCAGCCGATGACGGCATCCTGTACCTTAACGAGTATCAGTACGAAAACGACCTCGTCACCGATTTCGCCCGCTTGGTTGCCTCGCCCAAGCGCCGCGGCTCCCTGTACGTCGCCGCCGCCATTGCCGCCCTGCTGGGTATTGGCATGCTGGTGGCCGGCGGCAGCTGGATCAAGTTCGGCGTCGTCCTGATCGTGTTCGGCGCCTTTTTGGCCTGGTGGAGCAAAAATCTGCACCATACGCTCGCGCGCGACTTTATCGAAGCCGTCGAGGCAGACGAGTCCATGGGCGGCCGCTACCGCCGCGTCGCCGTCAACGAGGACGGCCTGATGGTCTGGGGCAAGAGCGGCAAGTCGCAGTTCTTCCCGTTTGAGAAGCTCGACCACGTACTCGACGGCGAGCGCATCTTTGTGGCCATGTTCGCCGACCAGGGCGTGACGATCCCTAAGGACACCTTTGTGCGTGGTGATGCCGAGCAGTTTGGCTCCTTCCTCAAGGCGCGCATCAACAAAAAACTCCGCATCGAGACCAAGCGCAAGAAGATGAAGGCCGAAAAGGCCGCTGCCGAAGCCAAACAAGGTGACCAGCCCAAAAAGGACGCTCCCAAGCAGTGCAAGCAGAAGAAGAACAAGAAGAAGCGCTAAGGCCAAGTCAGACAGGCCACCTCGCCCCGCTACCTTCACCATGCGCCCGAGCGTGCTAAACTAGCAGCATCTATGCCACCGCGAACGGCTCGGCTCCGCGCCTGCCGCTCGCAAACGAACTTTAAACGCACGAGGGTTGGCCATGCCGCTTTTCTCGCAACATACCGCCCGGTTCTCGCCGGACGTTCCCTTGGAGGGCACCAGCTCTCGCGAGCTGCTCAAGCGGTTCCAGCCGCTCGAGACGCTCGCGACCGGCGGTTTTGGCTCCATCGAGATTTGCCGCGACACGCACCTGCGCCGTCGCGTCGCCATTAAGCGCATCCCCCTCACAAGCAGTGCCGGCATGCCCGCCAGCGACATCATGGATGTCCTGCGCGAGGCACACACCGCCGCCATGCTTCAACATCCCAATATCGTGCAGGTTATCGACTTTACGCACGATACCGCCTATGCCTACCTTGTCATGGAATATGTCGACGGCATGTCCCTAGCCGAGTTTTTGCATCGCGTGGATGGCCATTCGCTTACCTTTGACGAGGCCGCGGCAATTGCCGACGCGCTGGGCCAGGCGCTCACCTTCGCCCATAGCAACGGCGTGCTCCACCTGGATATTAAGCCCGCCAACGTGCTCATCGACCACTCGGGCAATGTAAAGCTCACCGACTTTGGCATGGCGCGGCTGTCGTCTGCCGGCGGCTTTGGCGGCTCGCGCGGCGGCACCATCGGCTACATGCCGCCCGAGCAGCTCGATATCGAGACTGGCACGGTTGACGAGCGCGCCGATGTCTTTGCCCTCGCCTGTGTGATCTACGAGGGCCTGTGCGGCAGCGCTCCCTTTATGGCCGCCACGCCCGGCGACTCGCTCGGCCGTATCATCGGTGGCGCCACCTACCCCAGCGAGCTCATCCCG
Organism: uncultured Collinsella sp.; assembly: GCA_959599635.1. Lineage (GTDB taxonomy): Bacteria > Actinomycetota > Coriobacteriia > Coriobacteriales > Coriobacteriaceae > Collinsella. Next base: position 23,338 of record CAUGJN010000006.1, on the reverse strand, counting down.
CACTTTCCCCCGGGAGCCGAGGCTGCGCTCATGAGCGCCCTCTCCCCCATGCCGCAAGACCGCCCCAGCAGCATCGAGGCATTTTGCGACCAGCTGCTCGCCGGCTTGGGCAGCGTGCGCGAGGGCCGTCGCAGCCTGGAGCAGATGGTGGGCGAGCTGTCGGATGACGAGCGCGCGGCAGACGATATCGAATCGTTGCCCTATGAGGACGACACCATCGAGGTCGACCCCGCACTCGGCTGGGCCGGCACGCGCTGGAGCCACGCGCGCGATTACACCATGCGCGCCATCTCGGCGCTAGCGTGTGGTGCCTTTAGCTTTTTGCTCATGCAGACGGCTGGCGTCGCGGCACTTCCCGGACTTATTGCCGCGGCCATCGCGATTGGGGCGGCCGCCGGCCTGGCCCCGCAGATTGGCTCGGCCATCTCGGCCGTGGGCTTTTTGGTGCTCATGTCCAACGCCACTATGCAGGCGCAGGGCATCCTGTCGATGCTGCCGGTCGCAGTCATTTTTGCCGCCGCCATGTCCGGTTGGTGGATTGCCTGGGGACGCACCGAGGCGGCCGCGAGCGCGGCGCTCACCTGCGCGGTGGCACTTGGCTGTCTAACGGGCGACGTCCTCCTTGCCGCCGGGGTCGCCGCTGGCATCGCGGCCTTTTGGCTCGGCCCGGCAAGCGCCGCGGCCGCCACGGGGATGGGCGCGCTTTTTGGCCGCCTGGCTACGGTTGCGCTTTCCGCCGGAGGCGTGCTGGGGCTCGGCGATGTTGCCGCGGCGCTGGGAGACATGCTCTTCTGGGCTGCCGTCGTGCTCGTCGCGGCGACAGCTGCACTGACATCTCTGCTGCTCAACGCCCATGCCAAGCGTGCCGAGCAGGGCTCGAACCTGACTGCAATCGCTGCCATCGCCGGCTGCGGAATTGGCTCCGCGGCGTCGCTCTGTCTTGCACACCATATGGAAATTGCCAGCCTTGCGGCCGCGGTCGTCGTCAAGGCGGCGGTTGCGGGAACCCTATCCTCTATAATCGTTGGGATATGCCTATATTTGCTCGGATACCAAAGAACCTATACGGAGAGTGATCTTTCGTGAACTTCCTGAACATCTTCGAGGACCACGTGGCCGGCATCTTCGGTGCCACCCGTGCCCCGTTCTCCTTTAAGAAGCTTGCCAAGCAGGCCGCTCGCGACATGGAGGATCAGACTCTGGTGATCAACGGCGTCAACACCGCGCCGGTACTCTATACCATCCTGATCGCCGCCGACGACGATCCCATGCTCGCCCCGTTCTACCCCGAGCTTTCGCGCGAAGTCCGCGAGTTTGTGAAGGCACAGGCCGAAAAGCGCCGCTATGTGTTTGTCGGCGAGCCCCTCGTTCGCTTTATGATCGACCCGCAGCTGCGTGCCGGTAAGTTCTCGGTCTTTGCCGAGAACGTCGACGCCCCCACGCTCGGTCGTCTGTACGAGGAAGAGCGCGCCTACCAGAATGGCCTGGGCCAGAACAACTCGGCCGCAAGCCGCGCCGCCAGCGCTCCCCGCGCCGGCAAGCAGCAATTCGCCGCTCCGCAGCAACAGCACCCCGCCGCCATGCCCCAGCAGCCGGCGCCCCGTGCCGCCGCTCCCGACCCGCTCGCCGTGGCCGATCCCTTTGCGCCCAACGTCCCCGACCCCGCCGCCGCGCCCATCCCCGTGCCGCAGACCGTCTCTCGTGACGCCCTCGCCGGTATGGGCGGAGCAGCCGCGACCGGCGCCGCCGTGGGCCTTGGCGCCGCGGCCGGTATTGCCTCCAACATGGCGAGCACCCGTGCCCCGCAGCGCCCGCTCGCCCAGCTCGTCGACGTCGTGAGCGGCGAGAGTCACAGCATCACTTCCGCGCAGGTGACCATCGGTCGCGAGCGTTCGGTTTCGGACATCGCCCTGCGCGACCCCAACGTGTCGCGCCGTCACGCCCAGCTCACCTTTACCGGGTCGGACTGGTCGATCGAGGACCTCAATTCCACCAACGGCACGCTCGTCAACAACCGCCGCATCACGCGCTGCCCGCTGCGCAACGGCGACCTGCTGACGTTTGGCCTGAGCACCTTTGAATTTAGGGGATAGTCGCTTATGAACATCGATATCGTCCTTTTTGCAGGCCGCATCGTCCTGGTCGCCCTGCTCTACATCTTCCTGTTCGCCGTCATGAAAACTGGCGTGGGACTCGTACGCGGCCAGCGCCGCGACTCCGCTATCTGGACGATCGATGTGGACAAGGGTCCGCGCGGCATCCGTGGCATCCATGTAGACATGCTCGGCCCCGTCATCGTGGGCCGCTCGCCGTCCTCGGACATCTGCATCAACGAACCGTTTGTCTCGGCCTCGCACGCACGCTTTTCGCTGCAGGGCCCGGCACTCATCATCGAAGACCTCAACTCGCTGAACGGCACGCTCGTTAACGGCCGTCAGCTGGTGGAGCCCGCAACGCTGCGCGAGGGTGACGAGGTCCAGATTGGCGACGTGGTCATGAAGGTGAACCGTCGATGATCGACGAGGAGAACAAGTCCGCAACCATGCCCGAGACGCCGGCTGCCCCCGCAGCTGCGCCGGCCCATGCCGCTCCGGCGCGCCCTGCGACCGTGGAGCCCGAGGACACCGTGTTCTCCCTGCCTCTTTCGCATGTAACTCAAGAATATCCGGCACTCGCCGATGACGAGGACGCCGGCACCGAGCAGCTCGACGCCCCCATCGGCGCACACGCTGCCGAGCAGCCCGCGGAACCGGAGGCAACGCCCGCACCGGCTCACTTTGCCGAGCCCGTCGCCGAGGCGATTAACGAGAGCGCGGCCGTGTTTGCAGCCCCCGAGCCTGCCGCGCCGGTATTCCCCGTCGCCCCGGCGAGCGAGGCGGCACCCGCATCCGCAACGCCTGCCGAAGTCGAGCAGCCCGTTGCCGCGCCCGCCGCAGCTCCCGAGCCCTCCGCTCAACCCCAGAGCACGCCCGCGCCGTCGCACTTTGCGACGCCCGAGCCGACGACTGTCGAGCCGCAGCAGGACGGCGATCCCGCCGACCGCGTAACCGAAGATCTCAACCTTCCTGACATCTCCAGCGCCGAGTCGGGCATCGATCTCGACACCGTCTCCCCCGGCGACACCGCCGAGATCGATGTCGCCGCCGTGGAGGCAAAGCTCAAAGATCCCGGCTCGACCATGAGCTTTGAGCCGCTGACCGACGAGCGCATCGAGACCGACTCGACCTACGACGCCGGCACCACCACGCAGCTTATGTGGGGCGCCCGCTCCGACGTCGGATGTGTACGCCCGCACAATGAGGACTCCTATCTGGTGCAGTCGCCGCTCTTTTGCGTGTGCGACGGCATGGGAGGACACGCCGCCGGCGAGGTGGCATCCTCCATCGCCGTCGAGACCATCGCCAAGACGGCGCCGCAGTCCGCCGACGCCGCGCGCCTGGCCGCAGCCGTCGAGGCCGCCAACGCCGCCGTGATCGAGGCCGCCCTCAACGGCCTGGGCAAACCCGGCATGGGATGCACGGCCACCTGCGCCTACATCGAAAACGACACGCTCGCTATCGCCCACGTGGGCGACTCGCGCGCCTACCTGCTCCACGAGGGCACGCTCATCCGCGTGACCCGCGACCACTCCTACGTGGAGGAGCTCGTGGATGCCGGCGAGATTACGGCCGACGAGGCCCGCGTCCACCCCAACCGCTCGGTCATCACCCGCGCGCTGGGCTCGGATCCCGCCATGTATGCCGACCACTTTACCCTGCACATCGAGGAAGGCGACCGCCTGATTCTGTGCTCCGACGGTCTTTCGAGCATGATTCCCGATAGCGATATCGAGAACATCGCCACGCAGTCCTCGACCGCACAGATCTGTGTCGACAACTTGGTGGACGCGGCGCTCGCCGCCGGCGGCCACGACAATGTGACCGTGGTGGTGGTCGACCTGGTCGACGACGGCGTCATGCGCGAGGCAAAACGCCTCCGACGCCGCAATGTCACCATCGCCGCCATCTTGGCCCTTGTCTTTGTGCTGGTAGCAGGCATCTGGGCATACACGGGCGTCACCGGCTCCTATTACTTGGGAACCTGCCACGGCAATGTCGCCGTCTGGCGTGGCCTGCCCGGCAAGACGCTCGGGATCGAACTCCACTGGCTCGAGAGCGAAACCAGTATCAAGCTATCCGACCTGCCCGAAGACACGCAAAACCGCCTGAAGGCAGGCATTCCGCAAACGAGTGTCGACGATGCGCAGGACACCATTTCCAAGTACCGCCATCAGATTGACGAGGAGCAGACCCGTCAGGTGATTGACGCGCAAACGATTCGCGACAACACCGATCAGAAATCCACCTCCGAGTCAGATTCCGAGAAAACCGCCGAACAGTCAGCCGAGGCCGAAGCCTCCGATAAGAATTAGAAAGGGAGTGCCGCTTATGAGTCGCCGCAACACCGAACTGCTCTTGCTCATCGCTTCGGCGTTCCCCGTCATCCTGCTCTATGCGATGTACGTGCTCACCGCGGGCGCCACGATTTCCTTTGAGACGCTCGCCGTGCCGATCGGCCTGTTCGCCGCCTTCGCCGCGGCGCATATCGCCGTGCGCATCCTGGCGCCCGGCGCCGACCCCGCCATCCTGCCCATCGTCTTTGTGCTCTCGGGCATCGGCATCACATTCGTGACGCGCCTGGCCCCCGACCTCGCCATCTCGCAGCTCATCATCTTGTTTGTCTCGGTGGCGCTCATGGTGGGAACGCTCGCACTGGTCAAGAACCTCGACGTGGTCATGCGCTACAAGTACACCTTTGGCATTATCGGCATCATCCTGCTGATGCTGCCGATCTTTATCGGCACCACGATCTCGGGCTCCAAGCTGTGGATTCGCATCGCGGGCTTCACCATCCAGCCCGGCGAGTTCGCCAAGGTCTTCATCGTCCTGTTCCTGGCAGGCTATCTGGCCGAGAACCGCGAGCTGCTCTCCATCTCCAACCGCAAGATCCTGGGCCTCAAGATTCCGCGCTTCCGCCTGCTGCTGCCGCTGTTTGCCGTGTGGGGCGTGTGCCTGCTCATCGTCGTCTTCGAACGCGACCTGGGCTCGGCCGTCCTGTTCTACACCATCTTTTTGCTGATGCTCTATGTTGCCACGGGACGCTTTTCGTACGTCATCATCGGCCTTGCGCTGCTGGCCGTTGGCGCCGTGGGCGCTTACAAGTTCCTGTCGCACGTGCAGGTGCGCTTTCAGGTCTGGGTCGATCCGTTTAAAGACGCCCAGGGCCAGGGCTACCAGATCGTACAGTCACTTTACTCGCTGGCTGACGGCGGCCTAGTTGGCGTCGGCATTGGCAACGGCATGGCAAACAACATCCCCGTCGTCGAGTCTGACTTTATCTTCTCGGCCATCGGCGAGGAAATGGGCCTTTTGGGCGGCGGCGCCGTGCTCATCCTGTTTATGCTTTTTGCCGTGCGCGGCCTCACCACGGCAGCCCGCGCCAAGTCCGACCTTGCCGCCTTTAGCGCGACCGGCCTTACGGCGGCCATCAGCTTCCAGGCATTCTTAATCGTTGGCGGCGTAACCCGCCTAATCCCGCTGACCGGCGTCACTCTGCCCTTTATGAGCCAGGGCGGCTCCTCGCTGCTGGCGAGTTTTATCATCGTCGCGCTGCTGCTGCGCGCCGGCGACGAGGCAACCGGACGCGAAGCCGAGCTCACCGGCACCGGCACCATGGCCGCCATCACCGATGACCAGGTCGCATCCGCTGCCCTGACCGGTACGCGTTTTGCCAACGCACCTTCCTACGGCAACGGCAGCCACTCCGCGGGTTCTCGCATGCGTCGTCGCCTGCTCGACACGCCCGAGTCCGGCGTGCTCGGCCGCGTTGCACTTGCCAACCGTCTGACTCGTGCCGTGTTTGCCTTTACGGCGCTGTTCGCCATCCTTATCGGCAACCTTACCTATGTCCAGGTCATCAAGGCGAAGGACTACCAGGACATGCCGACCAACAACCACACCATCGCCCGCTCCAAGTACATCCAGCGTGGCTCCATCATCACGTCCGACGGCGTGACGCTAGCCGAGTCGCTGCAGCAGGAGGACGGCACCTACGCCCGTTCCTACCCCAACGGCAATATGGCCGCGCACGTGGTGGGCTACGTGAGCCAGCAATACGGCACCGCCGGCATCGAGAGCGTCATGAACGATACGCTCACCGGCTCCAAGGATTACTCCAGCTGGAACAACGCCATCGCGTCGCTCGCGGGGCAGACCCAGCCGGGCAATACCGCCAAGCTCACCATCGACTCGCGCATCCAGACGGCTGCCGAGCAGGCGCTCAAGGGCTTTAAGGGCGCCGTGGTGGTCATGGATCCGCGCACCGGTGCGGTCCTTGCGTGCGCGAGCTCGCCCACCTACGACAACACCAACATCGACGCGCTGCTCCAGTCGGGCGGCGGCGAGGACGGCTCCATGTACGACCGCGCCATGGACGCGCTGTACACCCCGGGCTCGACCTTTAAGGTCGTCACACTCTCCGCGGCGCTCGAAACCGGCACCGCCAGCCTTACCAGCACGTACCAGGCGCCCGGCTCCATGGATATTGGCAACGCGCCGGTCACCAACTATGCCAACGAGAGCTACGGCACCATCAGCCTGCAGCAGGCCTTCGCAGTGTCGTCCAACGTCGTCTTTGGCCAGGTGGCCAACGAGATTGGCGCCAGCTCGCTCGTCCAGTTTGCCAACGCCTTTGGCTACGGTCAAAAGCTCGGTCAGGATCTGACCACCGCAGCTTCCATCATGGCCGACCCGTCGCTTATGACCGAGTGGGAGACCGCTTGGGCAGGCGCCGGCCAGCCCGTCGGCATGGACCACACGCCTGGCCCGCAGACCACCGTCATGCAGAGTTGCGTGATCGCTGCCGCTATCGCCAACAGCGGCGTGGTCATGGACCCGTTCTTTGTGTCCCAGATACTCGCCCCGGACGGAACCGTGGTCAAGACCACGCAGTCCCGCTCGCTGGGCCAGGCTGTCAGCTCTGCCACGGCCGACCAGGTCAAGCAGGCCATGCTCGCCGTCGTCCAGTCCGGTACCGGCACCGATGCCCAGATTCCGGGCGTCAAGGTTGCCGGCAAGACCGGTTCGCCCGAGACCGGCGGCACCAACGTCAACTCTACGTTTGTTGGCTTTGCACCTTACGATTCACCCACGGTTGCCATCTCGGTAGCCCTGGAGGATTACGACAAACACGACGTCAAGGCGGCCAAGATTGCCGGCATCGTCCTGACCGCGGCGCTCGCCGCGCAGGGAGCGTGATGCCCATGATCAAAGCGGATACTTATGGCGCGCCGCGGCCGATGAGCTAGCGGCAACGCGCCACACGGCCCCAGCGGCCACACATCTGGTACTACACACATCGTTGAGCGAATAGTTATGTTAGGAGCAGGAATGGAACAGAGGGTCCTCGGGGGAAGATACCTCCTCAAGGATAAGGTGGGAACGGGCGGTATGGCGACCGTCTTCCGTGCACAGGATCAGGTCCTCGACCGCACGGTTGCCGTCAAGATCATGCTGCCGCAGTATGCCGGCGACGCCACCTTCGCCGCCCGCTTTAAACAGGAGGCTCAGGCAGCTGCCGGCCTGTCCTCCCCCTATATCGTGGGCGTCTACGACTGGGGCAAGGACGGCGACACCTATTACATCGTCATGGAGTACCTGCGCGGTACCGACCTTAAGAGCGGCATCAAGAGCCACGGCGCCCTCGATCCCAAGAAGGTCGCGCAGATCGGCTCGCAGATCAGCTCCGCACTTTCGGTCGCACACAAGCACGAGATCATCCACCGCGACATTAAGCCGCAAAACATCATGGTGCTACCCGACGGCAACATCAAGGTAATGGATTTTGGCATCGCACGCGCCAAGAACAGCCACCTCACGCAGGATAACAACGTTCTGGGCACCGCCCACTATGTAAGCCCCGAGCAGACCCGCGGCCAGGACCTCGGCCCCACCTCGGATATCTACTCGCTGGGTGTCGTCATGTACGAGTGCGCCACCGGCCGCGTGCCCTTTGACGGCGACGACGCCATCTCGGTCGCGCTCAAGCAGGTCAACGAGCTCCCCATCCCGCCGAGCCAGATCAACTCCGGCGTCGATGCCGACCTTGAGCGCATCATCCTCAAGTGCATGGAGAAGGACCCGGCAAACCGCTTCCAGACAGCCGACGAGCTGCGCCAGGTGCTTAACAGCTATCTGTCCGGCCGTGCCGTCAATGTCTCGGAGCCCACGCGCATCATCGGTGCCGCCGGCGACCTGGGTGCCACCAAGACCCGCGAGCTTTCCGACTCAACGCGCGCTATGGTTCGTCCCGTCTCGGGCGTGAGCGGTCAGAACACCGCCCGTAGCGCTGTCTCGGGCTCCACGGGCTCCTACGAGGTCGAGAAACCCAAGTCCAACAAGAACAAGATCATCGCCGCCGTGATTGCCGCCGTCGCCGTGATTGGCGTTGTAGTGGCCTTTGCCACGGGCATGTTCAGCGGCGAACAGGTCACGGTGCCCGACGTGCTGGGCAAGGACCAGGAAACCGCTATTGAGCTGATCAAGGAAGCCGGCCTTGAGGTAGGCACCGTCGACCAGAGCTACAACGACGATGTCGACGAGGGAAAGGTCGCCGAGCAGACGCCCAACGGCAACACCAAGAAGGCCAAGGGCACCAAGGTGAACCTGGTAATCTCCAAGGGCCCCAAGCCCTCCGAGAAGGTCGAGGTTCCCCGGCTGGTCGGCCTGACCAAGGACCAGGCAGAAGCCGCGCTGGCAAGCGTTGGCCTGAAGGGCAACGCCTCCGAGGAGGCCAACGAGGCCGATGAGGGCCAGGTCTTTGAGCAGGGCACCGAAGCCGGTAAGGAAGTCGAGAAGGGCACGACCATCTCGTACAAGGTCTCGAGCGGCCCGGATACCACGTCCGTCCCCGACCTGACCGACATGACCGAGGCCCAGGCGCGCAACGCCCTCGATATGGCAGGCTTTGGCGTCGATGTGAGCTACCAGGAGAACGATTCTGTCACCGAGGGCACCGTCATTAGCTGGAACCCCAGCGGCAAGCAGAAGCCCGGCGCCACGATCACTGTCGTCATCGCCAAGAAGTCCGGCAAGGCCAGCGTTCCGGGCAACCTGTACGGCAAGAGCATCTCCGCCGCCGTCACCGCGCTCAACAACGCCGGGTTCTACAACATCGCATTCTGCGATCAGAACGGCAACCCCGTGAGTGGCAACGAAAACGCCACCGTGACGGGCGTCTCCCCCACTGGTAAGCAGTCCACCGACAGCACGATCACGCTGACGGTCGCACTTTCTGGCTCGGGCTCGGGTTCGGGCTCGGGCACGGGCGACGATTCCGGTACGGCCAACTAGTCGCCACCACACCGCCCATTACGGCTCTCGCCGCAAACATATTCGCTCACAGGCGCCCGCTTGCTCCCCCAGCAAGCGGGCGCTTCGTTTTTAGCATGGCATGAACCAGAAGAGCCCGGCACCGTGGCGGTGTACCGGGCTCGATCAATCTCTGGTGCCCCCGGGCGAATTCAACCCCCCCCCGCGGGAATTGGTGACGCAGGTGTCGACGGCTCGAACCCTGCCCTTAGACCAGAAGAGCCCGGCACCATAGCGGTACCGGGCTCGATATTCCTCTGGTGCCCCCGGGCGGATTCGAAAACTCCCCCCGCGGGGAAATTGGTGACGCGGGTGTCGACGGTCCGAATCCGGCCTTTAGACCAGAAGAGCCCGGCACCGTGGTGGTACCGGGCTCGATATTCCTCTGGTGCCCCCGGGCGGATTCGAACCGTCGACACCCGCTTTAGGAGAGCGGTGCTCTATCCCCTGAGCTACGGAGGCATGTTGTATTAGTGTAGCAGATTTACGCCGCTGTAATGCAGCGTATACCCACTCTTCGAAGTTGCGGTGGAACAGCCCTCCGGAAAGTGCGTCCCACTATCCAGGCAAATTCTGGGTCAAACTTTCCCCATGAGACCTCGCTGGGAAACTGTAACCCAGAATTTCGGCTCGAAACGGGACACGGTTTCCCAAACGACCCCGTTCCGGAAACTACATCCCGGAATCGACGCTCGAACTGGGATGCACTTTCCCGATCGAGCCACATGGGAGACTGCGCCCCACTTTGAGGGGGCGCTCTTTAATGACTACTTGCCTTTGTGGAAAAGGTTTTTGATAACGGAGGGGATGCTCTTGGCACCCTTAGCGGTCACATCGATAAAGTCGGGCGAACGCACGAGCTTGTCCTCGTCAACGTACTTACGGACCGCGCGAAGCGTCTCTTTATCGTCGCGCGTCGAAAACGTAAAGTGACCGTTGTCCTTGGTGAAGATGGCAAAACGCGTAATCTTCTTGGTGCCGCGCAAAACCTCGGCGGCAATATAGTCGACCTCGTCCCACGGGATTTGAATAAAATCCTCGGGATTGCGCTCGTTATAGTACTCAAACGCCTTATTGCCCACCATTACGTTACCGTGACTGGTAAGCCCCATCAGGCAGGTTGCCGGCGTTGCCAGATCGACCGTGCTGTTCTGAGATTGCGCCATGCGCGCCTCGCCCTCCAAATAAAACAATCGGACCGCATCCAGTGTACCCACCGGGTGCGGTCCGTTTCAATGACTCAAAAGCCCTTACCTAGCAACTCTCGGTCTTAAGCCGAAGCGTGCTTACATGAAGCCGCAGAAGCGACCGATGATGCCGACGGCGAAGAGAGCCAGGATGATGACGATCGGGCTAACCTTCTTCTTGAGGAGCTTGCAGACCAGCAGGGTCAGGCACACGGCGGCAAGGCCGGGGATGAGCTGATCGAGGTTACCCTGGAGCGTGGTGACCTTCATCTGATCAAGGGCGGTAGCACCGACGGAGTTGTACATCGTCAGCGCTTCCTTGATACCCTCGGAACCGGAAGGCAGGCTAGCCCAGTCGATAAAGGCGCCAGCAGACTGCTTGACCGTGGAGACGATCGGGGTGAAGGAAATGGACACCCAGCGCTCGACCAGGGCGCCGATGATGAACATACCCAGGATGGAAGCGCCCTCGGTGACCTTGCCCATCAGACCGCCGGAGAGGTCCTTGGCGATAGAGGAGCCGACCTTGTAGCCAAACTCCTGTGTGTACCACAGGAAAGCGTAACGGATGATGTTCCACGCGAAGAAGAACAGCAACGGACCGACGATGCTGCCGGACATGGCCAGGGAAGCGCCCAGAGCGCCCAGAATCGGGCGAAGGGTGAACCAGAAGACGGGGTCACCGACGCCGGCGAGCGGGCCCATCATACCGACCTTGACGCCCTGGATGGCGACGTCATCGATCGGAGCACCGTTGGCGCGCTCCTCCTCGAGGGCGAGGGTAACGCCAATGACGGGGGCGGAAACATAGGGGTGGGTGTTATAGAACTCCAGGTGGCGCTTAAGCGCGGCAATCTGGTCATCCTTGCTGGTGTAGAGCTTCTTGATCGCAGGGATCATTGCGAAGCACCAGCCGCCGTTCTGCATACGCTCGTAGTTCCACGAGCCCTGAAGGAACTGATGACGGAAGCAAACCTTCTTACGGTCAGCCTTGGTGAGCTGAATCTTGTTCTCTGCCATATGTATCACTCCCCTCCTACTCGTAATCGTTCAGAATGTCGCCGAGCGGGTCGCCGGAGCCACCGCCCGTGCCGCCACCCTGCTTGGCCAGATCCTTAAGGCCAAGGTAGATGAGGGCAAGGGAGATGCCGATGAGGCCAAGGGCGATCAGCGTGAGCTGAGGGATGGCAGCAAGGACAAAGCCGAGGATGAAGAACGGCCAGGTCTCCTTGGTGGCCATCATGTTGATGACCATGGCGTAACCGACGGAAGCGACCATGCCGCCGCCGACGGCCATGCCGCCGGACAGCCAGTCGGGCATAGCGTTAAGCGCGTTGGTAACAGCCTCGGCCGGGATAACACACAGAAGTACTGCCGGGATGGCGATACGAAGGCCCTGCATGAGGATGGCAGCGTACTGCCAGCGCTCGATGCCGGAGAAGTCGCCCTTCTCGGCGCAACCGTCCATGGCGTGAGCGATAGCGGTAGCAATGGTACGGCAGATCATGGTCAGGAACAGACCAGCGACCGACAGCGGGACGGCGACGGCGATGGCCGCGGTAACGGCCTTGGCCGAATCAGTGGCGCCGCCGTTGAGGGCGAGCACCATGATGATCGAAGAAGCGACCGAGGCCAGAGCGGCGTCAGGCGCGACGGCGGCGCCGACGTTAGCCCAGCCAAGGGCCATCATCTGGAGCGAACCGCCCAGGAGGATGCCCTCCTGAAGGTGACCGGTTACGAGACCGATAAGCGTGCATGCCACGAGCGGCTGATGGAACTGGAACTCATCCAGAATGCCTTCCATACCGGCAAGCAACGCGACAATCGCAACAAGCAGAATAGTGATTGCAGACATGTATCGGACCCTCCTTTACTATGCTTGAGCGGCCAGTTCGGCCTTAGCTTTCTTCAACATGGCATCGAGATCCTCGGAGGCATCCGAAGGAACCTTGCGGACCTCGAACTTGACGCCCTTGGCCTTGAGGGCCTCGAGGGTCTTAACGTCGTCATCGCCCATAGCGACGGCGTTGGTGACGACGACCTTGCCCTTGGAGTGAGCCATGGAACCGATGTTGACTTCCTTGATGTCGACGCCGGCCTCGATGGCCTTGAGCAGATCCTGCGGGTTCTCGAAGAGCAGCATGGCCTTGGTGTCACCAAAACGCGTGTCCTTGACGACCTCGGCCATCTTCTTGATAGGCACGACGTTGGCATGGACTCCCGGAGGGGCAGCCTGCTCGATCATGGTCTTGCGGAGCTCGTCGTGAGCAACGCCGTCGGAAACCACGATGATGCGGTTGGGGTTGATCTGCTTGGTCCACGTGGTGGCCACCTGACCATGCAGCAGACGGGTGTCGATACGGACGTGGGCAATCTTGATGTGCCCGTCGCCGATGACCGTTCCCGGAGGGATGGCGCCTGCAGGAGCAGCGGCGGCCGCAGCCGGCTTCTTCTCCTCGGGCTCCAGAGACTCGGGCTTGACGCGCACGCCAGCCTTAGCCTCAGTCACGAGATGTTTTGCGATCGCATGTGCAGTGTTCTTTGCGTCAAAGCGCTGCGAATATGCCTCGATGAGCATAGGCAGGTTGACACCGGTGACGATAGCCCAGGAATCGTGGCCCTCGATGAGCCCGCTGATCTGGTTGAACGGCGTGCCGCCCCACAGATCAACGAGGAAGAGCACCTGCTCCTGGTCCTCGAAGGAAGCGATTGCTTCCTCGACCTTAGCACGGAAGTCGTCGGGGCCCATGCTCGGCTCGAGCGAGACCACGGCCACAGACGGCTGATCGCCAAAGACCATCGAGCCCGTCTGCTTGATTCCAGCTGCCAAGTCCCCGTGGCTAGCAAGAACAATACTTACCATCACATAACCTCCTTTTTGTCTACGTAATTCCTACACGACATGAAAGGAGTATACCTGTTTGGTTTGTGGAATTATAGCTAAATCCGCAAAAGGTTGGATTATTTGTTTAAACGTCTAGGTTTGTTACAAGTTGATTACGTTCCTGCTTTTTACTCATTACACGCCAAGGCGTCGCTCATCAAGCCATGCATTTTACAGATACAAGCAGACTGTTCATTAATATTGATTTTAGGCAAGCGCGAATGCGCTTGTACTGCCGCTATTTTGTTTAAACAGACATAACTTGACTATTAGCATGACTTATGTAATAGCGCAAGTAGTCGTTGGGGACGTTCTTAAACGGCTAGTCATTTAAGAACGTCCCCAACGACCAAGTTAGGCGATGTGGAGGGGGTGGGCGGCATCGACGGCGTCGAGGACGTCGGAAGGGCCGTCGGGGGCAGCGTCTGCCGGTTCCTCGTCGGGGGTCTCAATCTGCTTAATCATGACCTCCTGGCCCTGCAGCAGGTATGTCTCGCCGCTGCCGCAATGAGGGCAGGTCTTGCCGTGCTCGACTGTCGCATAGTCGCGGCCGCACGCCTCGCAATGCGTCACGGCCTCGACAGGCTCCACAATAAGCTCCGCGCCCTGCGCGATGGGCTTTTTATCTGCCGCCCAGCGCCAAGCGTCGAGCAGCAAGTCGGGAACGACGCCCGAGACCTCGCCCAGCAGCAGCGTGACGCTCGAAACGCGACTCACGCCATTGGCGCGCGCCACGTTCTCGACATCGCGAATGATGTGGTAAACGATTCCGAGCTCGTGCACTTTTAATTCCTTCCGCCGTTCTAACGAACGGCGGTCGGCTTGACGCTGCGCGAGCCCCAGACGGGCGATCTGCCTTTCAATCGTCGGGCATGGGCAAAAGCCCTATGCCCTCCTCTTTCAAGGCACCTCGCCACGCCTGGGACCCGCTCGCTGTCCAACCGTTCTCTGCGCCGTTCGCTTACTTGTTAGGTTCTTTTACTTCTTCCCGAATTTGATTTTGATGGCGCGCTTGAGCGCGTACTTACCCAGGCTTGGGAGCTTTTGCTCGTATTTGACCATCGTGGAGCACTCGGGGCGATCGCGATCCAGGTGGATGGCATCGAACGCGCACTTGGTGGTGCACAAGCCGCAGCCGATGCACTTGTTGGGGTCGACGATCGAGGCACCGCAGCCCAGGCAGCGGGCGGTCTCGGCGCGCACCTGCTCCTCGGTAAAGGTCTCGACGCACTCGCTAAAGGGTGCAGCCTTCTCGCGCTCGCGGTCGACATGCGCCACCTCGCGGCTCGCGTTGTCGTAGCTCTCGATCACGACATCGTCGCGGTCGAGCGCGGTGTAGTGGCGCTGGTTGCGGCCGATGGTGAGCGTGGATCCCGGCTGCACAAAGCGATGGATGGACACGGCGGCCTCGTGACCGGCGGCGATGGCGTCGATGGCAAAGCTCGGACCGGTGTAGACGTCGCCGCCCACAAAGATGTCGGGCTCAGCGGTCTGATAGGTCTGGGGGTCGGCAAGAGCACCCTGGCCGCGGCCGAGCTCCACCTTGGAGCCAGCCAGCAGGTCGCCCCACACAATGGACTGGCCAATCGACATGACCACGCGGTCGGCATCGACGCGGCGCAGATCGTTCTCGTCGTACTCGGGCGCAAACCGGCCCTCGTCGTCAAAGACACGCGTGCAGCGCTTGAAGGTGATACCGCACACACGACCGGCCTCGTCCAGGTGAACCTCCTTGGGGCCCCAGCCGCAGCTGATGTGAGCGCCGTCCTCAACGGCCTCGCGACGCTCCTCCTCGCTGGCGGGCATCTGGGCCTCGCTCTCCAGGCAGAACATCTCAACGTGCTCGGAACCCAGACGGCAGGCGTTGCGCGCGACGTCGATGGCCACGTTGCCGCCGCCCACCACGATGGTGCGGCCGGGCAGCGCGTCGATCTTGCCACTGTTGACCTCGCGCAAAAAGTCGACGGCCACGGTCACGTCCTCGGCATCCTCGCCCGGAATACCGGCGAAGCGGCCGCCCTGGCAGCCGATGGCAACATAAAAGGCCTTAAAACCCTGCTCGCGCAGCTCGTCGAGCGTCACGTCGCGACCGACCTCCACGCCATAGCGGAACTCGGCGCCCATCAGGCGAATGACCTCGACCTCGGCCTCGATAACATCCTTCTGCAGCTTAAAGCTGGGAATGCCGTAGGTGAGCATACCGCCCGGGCGCTCGTTTTTCTCGAACACGACGGGCTTGTAGCCCTTCTCGGCCAGATAGAAGGCACAGGACAGACCTGCCGGACCGGCACCGATGATGGCGATCTTCTGGTCGAAGCCGCCGGCACGCGTCGGGGTCACCACGGGTGGGACATAGCGGGTCGCGGCATCAAGATCGCGCTGGGCGATGAACTTCTTGACCTCGTCGATAGCCACGGCGGCGTCCACACGGCCGCGGGTGCAGGCATCCTCACAGCGGCGGTTGCACACGCGGCCGCAGATAGCGGGCAGCGGGTTCTCACGCTTGATGAGCGCCAGCGCCTCGTCATAGCGGCCCTGAGCCGCGAGCTTCAAATAGCCCTGAACGGCGACATGCGCGGGGCAGGCCGTCTTGCAGGGCGCGGTGCCGGACTCATGCGTCTCGATGCGGTTGTCGTTGCGGTAGTTGGGCGACCACTTGGTGTGGTCCCACTTGGTGGCGTCGGGCAGCTCCTGGCGCGGATACTCGGGCACCTGTCCGCCGGCCTTTTTGCTGCAGAGCTTCTGGCCCAGCTTGGCGGCGCCGGCCGGACACACCTCAACGCAGCGACCGCAGGCCACGCACTTGTCCTTCTCGACCTTGGCGACATAGGCCGAGCGCGACAGGTTGGGCGTGTTGAACAGCTGAGAGGTGCGCAGGGCATAGCACACGTTGACGTTGCAGTTGCAGATGGCGAAGATCTTGTTCTCACCGTCGATATTGGTGATCTGGTGCACAAAGCCGTTGTCCTCGGCCTGGCGCAGGATGTCGTAAACCTCCTCGCGCGTCACATAGTGGCCGCGGTCGGTCTCAACCACGTAGTCGGCCATATCGCCCACGGCGATGCACCAGTCGGCGGGGTCGTCGGCGCAGCCCTCGCCCATCACGCGACGGCTCGCGCGGCAGCTACAGGTGCTGGCGGCATACTTACCCTCGTATTTGTCGAGCCAATGCTCGATATGCTCAATAGGCACCGACGTGCTCGCGGCATCGATAGCCTTCTCGACCGGAATGACGTGCATGCCGATGCCGGCGCCTCCGGGCGGCACCATCGGCGTGGCCTTGGACAGCGGTCCCTTGGACGCCTGCTCAAAGAACTTGGCGTAGACCGGGTGCTCTTCGAGCTGGCTCACGCGCATGTTGAGGAACTCGGCGGAACCCGGTACCAGCATGGGCAGCACCCACTGCTTGGCGCGCTCGGGGTTTTCCCAGTTGTACTCGAGCAGGCCCGTGTAGCTCATGTCGTCGAGCATCTTCTCGATCTGGGCCTCGGGCATGCCGGTGAGCTTGATCATCTCGGGCAGCGTGTAGGGACGGCGCATCTTCATCTTGCAGAGCACCTCGGCCTGCTCGTCAGTCGTGGCCTCGGCAAACGACCAGTACTCGTAGCCCAGCAGCTCGTCGCGATGCAGCAGGCGGTTGGTGCAGTGCTCGCACAGTTTGACGATGGCCTCGCGCGGATGCTCCGGCAGCGGCGGCACAAACTCCGCACCGATATCGGGCTCGGTGTAGCTAATCCCCGGTCCGTTGAGAATCATAGTCGTCCCTTCTCTTGCCGCAGCCTGGCACGCACGCAGCGCCCCTCTTTTTACGGGCTCGACATACCCCCATGCCGTTCACCCGTTATTGTTGACATTGTGTCAAAAATAGTATTGACGAACCGTCAACAATATTCAAGACTGTTAGGCGAACGGTCAGGCAAAAGAGGATGAAAGGCGGCAAAACATGGGCAGCAACACAGCAGATACCTCTGTGGTCGATGCCATCCCCGCGTCCGATAGCGCGGCAAAGCGCCTGACGGGCGACGAGCGCCGTCGCGAGATCCTCGCCGCCGTGCGCACCGTGAGTTCCGAGCTGGGCGTGTCCCACCTATCGGTATCGGCCGTGACCAAGCGGGCTGGCTGCACGCGCTCGCTGTTCTACCACTACTTTGCCGATATGGACGCCGCCGTCACCGCCGTTATGGACGAGGCGATCGACGGCTTTATCGCCGAGCTCGAGCAGTGGAACGCCAGCCGCACGGTTGGTGACATCGAAGGCGCACTCGACACCGTCGCTCCGCTCTTTAAGCGCCTGGTCGTGAGCGGCCACGAGTTGCCGAGCACGCTTACCTCAAGCAGCGGCGCGCTCTACGGCGGCTTTCTGCACAACGTGGTCCAGCGCGTGGCGCAATACATTTGCGACACCACCGTGGTGGACTTTGTCGCCCATCATGACCTGCGCATCGACCATGTCTACGAAACCTTCTACACCCTCATCATGGGGTTGTTGATGTATATCCGCACGCACCCCGATGTGCCCGACGAGACGGTCAAGGAAATCATCGCCTCGACACTCCATATCGAGGGCTATACCGCCAAGTATCCGGAGCGCAAGCCCCAGAACTGACGACATTTGGCCAAACTGCCCGCGACGGAAGAGGGGCCGCGGGCGTGTGAAAGGAGAGCAGCATGCTGTTCGATGTTTGGGGTAGCAATACCCTTATCCACTGGGTCGGCTGGGCCATGGTCTTTATTGGCCTGATCGTGCTCAACGAGGTCGGCCGCCGCACCAAGCTGGGCGCGGCAATCATCTTTGGCGTGGCTCCGCTGGCCATGACCATCTACTGCGTCGCTATCGCCATCGGCGTTTCGCAGGGCGCCGAGTGGGCGCTCACCAACCCCACCCATGTGTACCAGAACAGCTGGTTCCACTACGCCAAGGTCTACGCGGCGTTGGCCGGTTGCTGGGGCTTCATCGCCATTAAGTATCAGTGGGGCAAGATCGGCAAGGCACACTGGTTCCGCGCGTGGCCGTTTGTGATCGTCGCCATCAACATCATGATCGCCGTCGTGTCCGACTTTGAGAGCGCCTATCACTTCTTTGTCCTGGGCCAGTCCACTTGGGTCACCTCCGAAGGTGCTACGCAGCTGGCCGGCTGGAACAACGTGTTCAACGGCATCGCGGGCATCATCAACATCTTCTGCATGACCGGTTGGTGGAGCGTCTACGCCTCCGAGGATCAGACTGACATGCTGTGGCCCGACATGACCTGGGTCTACATCATCGCCTACGACATCTGGAACTTCTGCTACACCTACAACTGCCTGCCCACCCACTCCTGGTTCTGCGGCTTTGCGCTGCTGCTGGCGCCCACCGTCGCCGCCTTTATCTGGAACAAGGGCGGCTGGATCCAGAACCGCGCCTTTACGCTGGCTATTTGGTGCATGTTTGCTCAGGTATTCCCGTACTTCCAGGAGGAGTCCATCTTTGTGACCCACTCCACGCTCGACCCCGGCGCCGCTACCGCGGTCTCGATCGCCGCACTGGTCGCCAACGTCGTCGCGATCATCTACATCGCCTACCGCGCCAAGAAGCTCGGCCGCAATCCCTACAAGCAGGATGTCTTTGAGGGCACCAGCGATTGGGAGAAGGCTACCGCTCGCCGCGCCAAGGTTGATTACGCGCACGCCGAGTAACGTGCCCGGTGCACATACCGCTTGAATGTGAAGTCGCCTGGCCGACTCCGCGCAATGCAACGTATTGCATACCCCCGGAAAGCGATTTGTCCGCTTTCCGGGGGCTTTTTGCTGTTGCGCGCATCCACGCACATATTCAAAACCTCTCGCACAGATAAAATCAGATTTCCAATTGCCTGACAGCTCTATATGACCCTGTTTTTGGGTACATTGTTGTCCCGATATTGAGCTTGGGGGATGTATGAAAGATGAAACGATGGGCCAAGAGGATGCGGCCCAAGATGCAGAAGCTTGCGCTGAGGCCTTGGAGAGCTTAGACCGGATTTCACTCGATGAGATTGCGTTTGACGATTCGGGCGCTGACGTGCAGGATGAGCCGGAAGCCGAGGCGCAGTCCGATGATCAGGATGCAAAAGACGATGGCGCCGCGCCCACCGAAGACGAGGCAGGTCACGAAGACACCGAAAGCGAGGCCGGCAACCAGCCCGAATCCGACACGAGCGAGGAAACCATCTTGCTCGACAACTTGCCGGCCGAAGATTCGCTGACCCGCGAGCTCCCTGGCTTAGGCTCTGCGCCTGCCGTGGACGAGACCATCGCCATGGGCGATATTCCCCTACCGTCCGTTCCTTCGGCACGCGAAGCCGAGGCTCGTCATCGTAAGATGCCGCCCAAGCGCCGCAACCTGATGGTTGCCGGCGTTGTGGCCGTCGCGCTCGTCGCCGGCGGCGCAGGCTATGCTGCCTGGAACGGATATCAGCAAGAGCAGGCTGCCGCTGTCGCCGCCAGTGCGCACACGATGATGTCGGTGCAGATTGGCGTGCATGCCGCGGGACTCGACTGCTCCACCGGCTCAAAGATCCCCGTGCAGGTGAGTGGCCAGGACTCCGACGGCTCTTCTGTGAGCGAAACACTCTATGTTGACGAGCACGGCCGTGGCATCAAACTGCTACCCGGTGACTACACGCTCTCCATCGCTGCCTCCCCCATCGCGTCCGACGGCACCGTCTATACCGTGCCGACCACCAAGGCGCAGGTCACGATCAAGAGCGACGGACAGGACCTAAGCAGCCAGGCCGCCTTTAAGCTCAAGGTGCCTTCGGCCGACACGGTAACCGACGACCAGATCGATGCCGCCGCCAAATATGCCGAGGAGGGAGGCGCGAGCTCCTCCGCCACCGCCAAGGTGCTCCAGCAGGCGGCAACCGCGCGACGCGACGCCGCCGTCAATGCCGTGAGCGCGCAAAAGGCACAGGCGGCCCGTGATGCCGACGCCCGTCACAAGGCAACCGACCTCTACCAGTTCGATATCCCCGTCGAGTGGTACGGCAAGGTCGAGACTTGGCAAAATGGCAGCACGCTATGCATCTATCTTGCCGGCGACAGCGATACGCCGATCGTGACGCTCGTCGCGGTGCGCGAGGGCGAGAGCTTTACGCCCGATGAGGGCGATACGGTTTTGGGTGCGGCCAATCTAGGCAACGGTTATACCGTCTACGCCAGCGGCCCCGTCTATCCGTACGTGGTGCCCCAGACCATCAACGGGCGCACGCAAGACCCCGTGTCGACCTACCCCATGGACACGGCCATTGAGCTTGTCGAGCTCACGACCGGCAACCGCTACACCTACAGCCAGATCAAGAACGTACTGGTCGGCAAAGACGGCAAGGCCGACGCTGCGACCAAACTAGAGACCGACTACCTCGCCCAGATTCTCCTGCCGAGCATCAAAGCCCAGGACTAGCCGCCCACAACGCCCAGCAGTCTTTTTGGGACGGGGCTATTTTAGCTACCCCGTCCCAAATCTTGATTAGCGGATAAGCAAGATTGATGTGCATCTTGATTAGTAGCTAAGCAAGTTTTTCCGCTGCCGCTCCCCCGAAGGATGTCGAACGGCTGAGGCAAAGATAAATCATCGGGCAGGTAGGACGGCAAAAGGAGCTAAAAAGCCCCGTCCCAAATGAGCTGGTTTAGCGCCAGGGGTCGGCTTCGAAGAGGGGCTCGCGCTCGGGGCGGCGATCGCTGTAGGGGTCGTAGCCGTCGTCGTCCTCGTTCTCGGCACGGATGTAGGGGTCGCACGGCTTGGGTGCCGGTTTAGGCGCAGGCTTAGATGCGGCCGGCATGGCATCGGCTGCCGGCATATTCGTCTCGTTCTCGTTTTTCATCTGCATAGCTCCTTGCCATGTACTCACGCTCATCATCATCGATTGTCGCACGAAAAAGGGCGGCGGACCCCATTGGATCCGCCGCCCTTGACGTTCGGCTCAAAAGGTAGATTTTGAGGCATGTCCCAAAAATCTACTCGGCGTCGGGGACCTCATAGGTGGCCGCCGGCGTGTTGTCGCACACGACGGTAAAGCCGCCGTCCTTGTCGACATCGACCGTCACCTGATCGCCCTCGTGCACCGTGCCGTCGATGATAGCGGCCGCGATGGCATCCACGACCTCGCGCTGGACCAGACGCTTGAGCGGACGGGCGCCAAAAACCGGGTCCAGGCCGCCCACGGCGAGCATCTGCTTGGCCGCCGGGGTGATGGCAAGCGTCATGCGCTCCTTGGCCAGGCGTGCGCGAACGTCGGCAAGCTGGATGTCGACGATTTTCTCGATCTGCGCCATGCCGAGCGGATGGAACACCACGATATCGTCGATACGGTTGAGGAACTCGGGGCGGAAGGTCTGAGCCATGGCGGCGTCGACCTGATGGCGCATCTCCTCCTCGTCCTTACCGGACAGATCGGCGATGGCCTTGGAGCCCACGTTGGACGTCATGATGATGATCGTGTTCTTGAAGGACACTTGGCGGCCCTGACCGTCGGTCAAACGGCCGTCGTCGAGCACCTGCAGCAGCACGTTGAAGACATCCGGATGAGCCTTCTCCATCTCGTCGAGCAAGATCACGGAGTACGGACGACGGCGCACGGCCTCGGTGAGCTGGCCGCCCTCGTCGTAGCCCACATATCCCGGGGGCGCACCGATCAGACGCTGGACGCTGAACTTCTCCATGTACTCGGACATGTCGATACGCACGAGCGCGCGCTCGTCATCGAACAGGCACTCGGCAAGCGCCTTGGCGAGCTCGGTCTTGCCTACGCCGGTGGGGCCCAGGAAGAAGAAGCTGCCGATGGGCTTGTCCGGATCGGAGAGACCCGCACGGCTGCGGCGCACGGCCGCGGCCACGGCGAACACGGCCTCGTCCTGGCCGATGACGCGCTTATGCAGCTCGCCCTCCAGGCCCTTGAGCTTGTCGAGCTCGCCCTGCATCATCTTGGACACGGGCACGCCGGTCCAGGCGCTCACGACCTCGGCGATCTCATCGGAGGTTACCTGCTCGTTGAGGCCCTCGCCGTCCTGCTGCTTTTGTGCCTCGAGCGCAGCCTCGGAATCCTGAATCTGCTGCTGCAGGCCCGGGATCACGGAATAGCGTAGCTCGGACGCACGGCCCAGATCTCCGTTGCGCGTCGCGCGTTCCTCTTCGCTCTTGGCCTCGTCGAGTTGCCCCTTGAGCTCCTGCACGTGGTCGATGGCGTTCTTCTGGTTGAGCCAGCCGGCCTTTTGCACGTTGAGCTTTTCTTGGACCTCGGCAATCTCTTGGCGCAGGGCCTCCAGACGCTCCTTGGAGGCGTCGTCGGTCTCCTTCATGAGCGCCTGCTCCTCAATCTGCAGCTGGGTGAGCTGACGCGTGGTGGCGTCGATCTCGACCGGCATGCTGTCGAGCTCCATGCGCAGGCGGCTTGCGGCCTCGTCGACCAGGTCGATGGCCTTGTCGGGCAAGAAACGGTCGGCGATGTAGCGATCGGAGAGATCCGCGGCGGCCACGAGCGCGCTATCGGTGATGTGCACGCCGTGGAAGATCTCGTACTTCTCCTTGAGGCCACGCAAGATCGAGATGGTGTCCTCGACGGTAGGCTCAGAGACCATCACGGTCTGGAAACGACGGGCGAGTGCCGCGTCCTTCTCGATGTACTTGCGATACTCGTCGAGCGTGGTCGCGCCGATCGCGTGCAGGTCGCCACGGGCAAGCGCCGGCTTGAGGATATTGCCGGCATCCATGGAGCCCTCGGTGGCACCCGCGCCCACGATGGTGTGGAGCTCATCGATGAACAGGATGACCTTACCCTCGGATTTTTGTACTTCCTTGAGCACGGCCTTCAAGCGGTCCTCGAACTCGCCGCGGTACTTGGCGC
>CAUGJN010000005.1 GCA_959599635.1 uncultured Collinsella sp. | reverse complement strand
GCTTAATGAAGGCATCCGCAGCCGTCGCGCCCTCGTCGAGCTTGAGCTGCGTAGGTGCCACCCAGGTCTGAGCCTTGCCGTCAGCATCGGTGCCGATAATCGAGAACGAGACCTCGACCTGCTTCTTGGCGACATCGCCGGTTTCTGTCGGGTTCTCTGTCTGAACGGCAGCCGCGGCGGCAGGTCCCGCTTGGCCAGCGGATGCCGTCGAAGACTGCTCGCTCGTGGCAGGGCTCTCCCCCGTCGTCGAGCCTTCGTCGCCAGTTGCTGCCTCTGTTGTGGCGGCACCAGCTGCAGGCGCGCCCTCGGAATCCGAAACCTCGGCCTTGCCCTGGTCGGCAGCACCGTCCGCGGCCCCCGTTCCCTCACTCGGCGTCGCAGCCTGAGCCACAGCGTCGGTAATGCCCTCGGCACCCTCGGCCCACAGCTGAGCCGGCGTGGTGCTGAAGGCCATCGCGAAGGCCAGGAATGCCACCAGGCAGCGCTTTGCCACGCCGCGCGCGATTACGCCACGGCGACGAAGCGAGGCACGCTGGCACTCGTCCTCAAACATATCCATTTGTCTCCTACTGTCTGTACTTGGAGCGTTGCCTTGAAGCTGCCCCACGTCATCGCGCATGTTGCGCTCGAGTTCCCCCATCGGGGTCCCCCTTCCCTCCAGAGCCCTATGCACACCGGCGGCATACGCCGCAGCCGCATGCAAGATGGGAGGCGATCCGACTTAACCTTAACGACTCGGGCGCGCCGTCCGATCTGCGACGCGAACATCCCGAGCCAAGAGGAATTACGGTTACTGGTACAGCCGGGGACTTGCACCCCGATTCTCCCAAACGCGTAGGAAAACCGCGCATTCGTGCGTCTCCGCACCACCATCTAGGCCATCGATTAAAACCGTCAATATGCTATCACGCAAAAGGGCCTCGCACGCAGGCGAAGCCCAAGGTAAAAGCTATTGTTTGCGATAGGAGAATGCGGTGACGGTCGCAGCCTCTAGTGCTTGCCGCCGTGGCTGTTGAGCCAGATATTGCGACCCAGCATAAGCGCCAGCACCAGCGCGCTCACGTAGCCCATAAAGCCAATGACTGGGATACCAAACACAACCGGCTCGATGCGCGCGTAGTACACCACCGACGAACCGATAAACAGGCCAGCAATCACAATTGCCATCGACATACGGTCGATAATTCCGCCCAGCTGTCGCAGCGCCTTATCGCTGCTCATGATCTGCGTGTTCACCTTAAGCTGGCCGCGCGTGAGCATGCGCGAAGCCAAGCCAAGATACTCGGCCGCCTCGAGCGAGCCTTTTGCCGCGCGATAGCTGCTCGCGGCAAGATCGCGTCCCATGTCGCGCACGCGCGCATAGGTGCTTTTCTCGTTTTTAATGTGCGTTTGGATGATCTGGATCATGTTGACGTTGGGCATATACTCAGTCAGCAGGCCCTCGAGCGTCACCATGCCGCGGGCGAACATCGTTACCACGCTCGGCAGCTCAACGTCGTTTTTGCGCGCCAGGTTTAACAGCGAGGTCAAAAACTCGCCGATATCCAGATCCTTCAGGTCAAGGCCTGCAAAGTCAGCCACGATAAAGTCCAAATCGGACAAAAAGGCCGAATGATCGAGCTCTGCCGAATCGCCACGCGTCACGGCAAAGCGCATGAGCGAATCCTTGAGCTTTGGCACATCGCCCTCGGCCACGGCGAAAATCATGTCCTTGACGATACCGCGATCGTGACTCGACATGCGTCCGACCATGCCCAAGTCGATAAAGTAAACGATGCCGTCCTTGAGAATGATGTTTCCCGCATGCGGGTCGGCATGGAAAAAGCCGTCATCGAGCACCTGCGTCGAGTAATCCTCAACGATTGCGGCACCAATCTTTTCCAAGTCATAGCCCTCAGCCACCAAGCGCTCAGGATCGGCGATCGAAATGCCGTCGATGTAGTCCATAACCACCACGTGCTCGGTGCACAGGTCCAGATAGGATTTAGGGCACGTCACGCCATGAACGCTCTTATGGAACTCGTAGAAGTCGTTGAGGTTTTTGGCCTCGGCCAAAAAGTTGGTCTCCTCGCGAAACGAGGTCCACAACTCCTCGACTACGCCGTGCAGGTCAACGAATTGATCGGTGTTGACGAACTTGGAAACGATACGCACCACCGAGCGGATGATATCGATGTCCTGTGCCATAACCTGCTGCGCACCGGGGCGCTGCACCTTGACGGCCACGTCCTCGCCCGTCACCAGACGAGCGCGGTGCACCTGCGCGAGCGACGCGCTACCGAGCGGGTTGGGGTCGATCGCATCGAACATCTCCCCCAGGCGCAGGCCGTATTCTTCTTCTAGACAACTGAGTACGACCTCGTACGGCACCGGCTCCACGTCGGAGCGCAGACGGCGCAGCTCGTCGCAAAAGCGTTGCGGCAGAATCTCGGACCGGTTGGCCAGAATCTGCCCCATCTTGACGAACATGGGGCCGAGCTCCTCGAGCAGGCGGCGCAAACGAACCGGCGTGAGGTTATCCCACACGCGGTACTTTTTGACCAGGCGAACAATCTGCCCGATGCGTTCGCGACGACCCGCCGGCGTGAGCTGGTATTCCTCGTCCGGCGCCATCGCGTCGGGCTCCTCGGGGACCATATCGACAGCGCGCGGCTTTTTGCGAGCGCCCGAGACGGCGGCATCGACCTCATCGACAACCGCCGCCTCGTCACCCAAGGGATCTAGATTGTTGTAATCGGTGGTGGAATCTGCCATCTGCGCTGCTACTCGGCCTCTTCGGTATCCTTCGCATCGTCGGGCTCAACGGACTCAACGGGCACCGAGGTCACGTTGTCCTCGACCGAATCGACGATGTCGCGCACATGGGCCAGGAAGGCCGTACGCTCGGGGGCGGTCATAACGCGGACCCGGGCAAGGATGAGCTCGTCAAGCACGCGCTGGGCCGCGGTCTCGCCCTGCATGCCCAAGCGCTCGGTCAGGTCGGAGATGGTACCGCCGGCCTGCTCGA
This sequence comes from uncultured Collinsella sp., assembly GCA_959599635.1. Classification (GTDB taxonomy): domain Bacteria; phylum Actinomycetota; class Coriobacteriia; order Coriobacteriales; family Coriobacteriaceae; genus Collinsella. The sequence goes on along the minus strand of CAUGJN010000005.1, from coordinate 32,608 downwards.
ACATGTCGGACACACTGCGGGCGATATCGGGGGTGGCGGTGTCCTTGCGGACCTGCTCGCCCTTGGTGTTAAGGTCGTCGAGGACCTTCTTGCCGCCTTCGACAGCAACGGCGGCAGCGCCAAAGCCCACGTTAATGGCGCCGTTAACAAGCTGATCGAGTTTCATAACCATGGTTATCTCCAATCACAAACAACTGCATTGGCGTTCTTGTACCCAAGATTGAGCGAAAGCGACAAAGCGTTTTAGCGCTATTCGATCGATGGGAAATCCCTACCTCACGTTGTCATTCATCGCGAAAGAGTTCTTCATGGCGCAGCTCGTGGTGTAGAGCACCTTGCCCAGTAGAGCATCGGTTTCTACACGAACACGCTCGGCAAACTCCTCGTTGGCGCGTGCAAGCTCGGCAGACGCCTCGGCCTCGGGCAGAACGGCTACGGCAGCGTCGACGTCATGGATCTGCTTGTGGCCCATGCCGCCGACCTTCTCCTGGTAGTCCTCCACAGCGCGGCCACACTCATGGAAGCGGACGTCGGCCAGCGCTCCGATCAGGCGGTTGGCCCAGTAGAAGTTTTCGGACGTCACGCGAGCCTGCGTGTCGGCATAATACTCGGGCATGGTCTCGACGTTGGCGTACAGCGGAACCAGCGCGTTAAACGAGTTGGAGCCAAAGGCCATCCACTGCACGGCGCGGTAGGCCGGCTGCGCATAGGGACGCAGCTGCAGCACGGCGAGCTGGCTGTTGCGGTTGATGCCGATGGGGCGATAGGCGCCGCGTGTGGCGGGCGTGCCCTTGCTGCCGTAGCAGTCGTACTCCGTGCCCTGGTAGTGGCTCGAAAGCACGTACTTAATGTCCTCGATGGTCACCTTGCGCTCGGGCACGCGGCTCCAGGGGATGTCATCGCTCTCGGGCGTGTAGTCGGCCTCGGGACCGTCCCACACATCGCTGGGGTTAAGGCAGCGCTGCATGTACCACGCGCGCGGCGTGTTGTAGACATGGTCGCTGTCGCTGTGCGAGCCAAAGGCCTCGCGCGGGTTAAAGACCGTCGCCGGACCGTCGCCCTCGACGCCCAGCGTCAGGTCCAGATGCCACTCGGCCATCCAGGAGCGCAGGTCGGCCGAGCACATGTGGTCGGTCTGGGCGCCCTCGGCGTCATCCAGGTCAAAGCTGTCGATACCCAGCTGGTTGGGCATGGTCACATAGGCGTCGTCAGGCACGCGCTTGGCGATCCAGTGGTGACCGCCGATGGTCTCGAGCCACCAGATCTCGTCCACGTCACTAAAGGCGATGCCGTTGTTCTCGTAGGTGCCGTAGCGCTCGAGCAGGTCACCCAGAATGCGTACGCCGTCGCGGGCGGACTTGGCATACGGCAGCACCAGGGTCACCATGTCCTCCTCGCCCAGACCGCCGGGCTGCGCCGGAACGTATCCGTCCTCGCCCTCGTTGCCCTTGGCGGGCACGTAGTCGACGAGCGGGTCGGCGCCGCGAACGCGCTCGTTGGTGGTGAGCGTCTCGGTTGCGGACATGCCCACATTGAGCTCGTTGAAACCGGCCTCGGCCCAGATGCCGTGGCCCGGGACAACATCGGGGACGCTCGTGTAGCGCATGGGGTTATCGGGCAGTTCAACGGTCAGGTGACTCAGGACGCTCGTATAGACGCGCGGCTGCTCGTCGGGATGCACCACGCGCATACGCTTGGGCTCAAACACCCCGTTGGACGAGTCCTCGTTGCGGGCGACAAGCGTCGACCCGTCGTAGCTCGCGTTCTTACCAACCAAAATCGTTGTGCACGGCATGCGCATCCTCCTTGAGCGAAGAAATCAAACGATAACAGTGTATCGCTTCGGCGCAGAAAGGGCGAAACCACGGCGCTGGCAACCCCTGTGGTCAAAAAATGCCAAATATGAGTACTGTCACCAATTTAGTAACAGCAATTTTGCTACGCATGGGTGTCGAAAGTCTACATTTGTTCAATAATTAGATGATGTAATTCCTCATAGGTCCAATAAAATAGGCTCTCTATCGATAATAAATATCGTTAGAGAGCCTATTTGACCTAAAATATATGTGACTATCCTGGCAACAGTACTCATATTTGGCATTTTTTGTCCACGGGGTATAGAGCTAACCCCTCAAACAGCCCAAAACGCCTATTTCGATGCGCGCTCGGCCGCCTCGATCACGTGTTTGGCGAGGATCGCCGTCGTCACAGCGCCCACGCCGCCCGGCACGGGCGTGATGGCGTTAACGACCGGCTCCGCAGCATCAGAATCGACGTCACCCACCAGCTTGCCAGCGGCCTCGTCCCAATTAATGCCAACATCGATGATCGTCTGGCCCTCGCGAACCGCATCCACGCCAATCGTACGCGCGCGTCCAACGGCGGCAACCACAATGTCGGCAGCACGGCACTCGGCAGCAAGGTCGCGCGTATGCGTATGGCACGTCGTCACGGTCGCATTGCGCGCCGTAAGCATGGCAGCAACAGGACGCCCGATCACCAGCGAGCGCCCGACCACAGCAACCTTAGCTCCATCCAGCTCAACGCCGTAATGATCCAGCAAAGCAAGCACGGCTTCGGCTGTGCAGGGGGCAAAACCCTCGCCGCGCCCCGAAAGCGTGGTGAGCAGCGAAGCCGGCGTCATAGAGTCAACGTCCTTGGCAGGATCGAGCGCTGCGGCAACCGCGTCCTCGTCAAGGCCGGCGGGCAGCGGGCGGAACATCAGGCAGCCATGAACAGACGAATCGGTATTGATGTCCTCGATGGCCGCCAACAGCTCGTCCTGCGAAACATCGGCGGGAAGCAAAATGCGGCGAGCTTCAATGCCGACCTTCTCGCAGCGCTTGAGGGCACCGCGCTCGTAGGATAGGTCGTCCTCGCGTTCACCCACACGCACGATAACCAACGTCGGAACAACGCCCCGCTCGCGCAGGACTGCGCAGCGAGCAGCAAGTTCCTCAGTCAACGCGCGGGCGACGGGAGCACCCTTCAGCAGTTCAGCCATGGCTATCCCCTCTTCCTTGCGGCGTCGGCGGCGCGGCGCGCCAGCGCATCGGCGCGCGGCAACCACATATCGAGCAACTCATCACACGCCGTCTCGAGCTCCTCAGCACGAGCGCGATCCTTCATAGACGTGGTGTTCGCAAAGAGCGTCAAGCTCGCGCCCTGCATAGCAGAACGGCAGAACACGGCGCCGCACGCCACATCGGACAGCAGCTGACGCGAACCCTTGTCGGCCATGTCCTCGAGCAGCGCCAGTGCACGCCCGCAGGCATCCATAATGCGATACGGCGGCATAGCGGCCACATGCAGCGCATCCTGAATCGCGGTCGCTCGAGCCGGATCGTCACGCGGAATACCGTACGCCGCGGACACCTGCCCATAGGCACGAACGTCCTCGGCAACCAACTCGACAAGCTCCTGGGCCAGCTCATCAGCATGGACAAACGCACGCGTCAGGTCATCCGCGCGATCGGCAAGCGCGGGGTTGGTCGCGCCGTAGCGCGCGACCATCCCGCACAGCGAGGCGCCCAGCGCACCCACAAAGGCGCTCGCGCTGCCGCCGCCGGGCACCGGCTCGCGCGCGGCAAGCGCCTCGGCAAACCCGCGGCAGGTCTTGTCCATCATCTCTTGGCTCATACGCATGCACCTTCAAGTCATATACATCGGTCGAGCGGCAACCGCCGACCGACCGCATCGATCACATAATGGTGCTAAGTCTAGCCCATAAGCACATGGGCGTCAGCGCACCTGGCCATCGCGGATTTCTATGGCACACGATAGGCGGCAGCGACACAAACATGGGACACATGGCCCATGTTTCGAGACTCCCAGGCAGCACAAGCTGGGGCATATCTATAAGTAAGGAACCCGTTGGGGCACGGCCGTGCAACGGCCACAAGCGATGAACGGAGGCATAGCCGCACAGTACACAGAGACATCCGCCGCCAGCGCAATCAGTACCCCAACAGCATGCGGCGCCGTGATGTCACCGACAGACAAGGAGGACACCATCATGAAGAAAAAGACCCTATCGATCCTTTCCCTCTGCATCGCCCTCTTTGCCGCGTTTGCCCTTGTCGGCTGCGGCGGGAGCGCATCGGGCGGCGGCAGCGCCCCCAAGAGCGAGAGCAAGGAAAAGGCCCCCGTCGCCAAGAAGACCGACTTCATCTGGTTTAAGGTCGAGATGCCCGAGGGCGTCGGCGTAAGCGACTCCGCCGGCAAGAACGCCGACAGGGTCCAGCTCACCTTCCCCGAGAACGAGAACACCACGGTTGACCGCTTCATCCCTGTTTGGGAAGAGAAGATGACGGCAGAAGAGGCTCTTGCCGATGAAGGTCGAAAGAGCAGCATGTTCCAGTGGGAAGTTGGCGACCCCGTCGAGTACAACGGCAGGACATGGCTCACCGGAACGTGCAAGGACAACCGCGGCACCCATACCTATCTCTTTACCGACGTTGAGCCGGGAAGCGTCTGCGTTCTCATCGCGAACTTCGACCTGCACAAGAAAGAAGCCGAGGCGCTTCTCAACTCCATCGAGTTCCCCGACGACATGAAGAAAGCAGTTGACGAGGCACGCGAAGTCGAGATTTCGAGCATCGAGATCAAGCATTAGGGGCTCGCACGCAGCATCGCATGCGCAGTCATTAAATGATCGGACGCCCAGCCAGGGGAGGATCGGATCGGCCGGCCCTCCCCTCTTTTGCGCCCGGACATATTGCCACTTAACGGTGCAAATCCGGCCCTCAGAATGGGACACATGGCCCACCCGAACGAGCCGTCCGCGCGTACAGTAAAGACAGGTAATCCATGGGCGGTTACAGATCGAGGAGGACACGACCATGAAAAAGAAGGCCTTAGCGATTCTCACCCTCTGCATCAGCCTCTTTGCCGCGGTTGCCCTGGTGGGTTGTGGCGGAAGCGGTGGCGCTACCGGCAGCAGCGGTGGCGGCGGCGCGGAAAAGCCAACCGTGGATATGAGGACCGACTTCATTTGGTTTAAGGTCGAGGTCCCCGAGGGCGTCGAGATTACCGACGTTGCCGGCGACACGGCCGACAGGGCCCAGTTTAAGTTCACCGAGAGCGAGCACGCCAGCGACCGCTTCATCCCCGTCTTCGACCCTGACAAGAACGCCGACGAGCTGTTTGACTACGAGGCCAAGTGGAAGACCGACTTTGAGTGGACCGAGAATGATCCCGTTAAGTACAACGGCAAGACCTGGCGCAACGCTTCCTACACGCACACGGGCGGCGTGACGACCGAGTACTTCACCGACGTTGACGGCGGCAGCGTGTACGTGCGCATCGACAATGTCGAAGAGCACAAGGACGCCGTCGAGACCATGATGAAGTCCCTGGAGTTTGCCGATGATATCGCCAAGGCCAAGACCGAGGCCATGGACGTCAAGCTCGACGATATCGAGATCAAGCGCTAAGCGACTCGCGAGCGTAACGGGAAACACGAGCGCAGTGCAAACAAGCGACGGTGCCCCAGCGTTTCGTACTAAGGGAGGATCGGCTCGCCGGCCCTCCCTTTCTTATGCCGATAGCCGGCGAACGCGAGGGTGCCGGACGGCAAAACCACCCCCAGCGCGGTAGCAACACAAATAGACAAGCGCCCCAACGCGTCCGCCCGCCGATTAATAGCACCGCGCAGACAATTAAGCCAACACGTTTAGACATCCGGGCAGTATAGTGACCAAAACGAGCGCATAACCGCACCCCGCGAATGGAGGAGTTATGACCGAACACCACGCCATCAGTCGTCGAGCATTTACGCTGGGCCTAGGACTCGCAGCATTGTCGCCATTTGCAAGCCTGCCCGAAACCGCGGCGCTGGGCCTTCCCGTGCGCGCGGCATTTGCAGAAGACACGCCCACACCGGCGGCCACCCTCGACAAGTTCGTCATTCGCCTTCGCCCCGCGGGCTATTTTCGCACCGCGAGCGTCAACCAAGACGGCAACGTTCGCGGCAACGTCTGCCACCTGTTTAATGACGGCACGTCCAGCAAACTCATCCTTGAACACGTAGTGACCGATGCGGACGGCACAAACTGGTATGCCATCCGCACCCTGCTCAATTTCGAAGAACACAAGAAGACGGGCTACAGCATTTGGTCGGTCGATGGCGACTCGGACAAAGATGGAAAGGTCATCCACGTATGGAGTGGCGAGTACGACCATAAGGACAGCCGCGCCTATACGTTCGACCACCAGTTCGACGGAACTTATATTATTCGAGACCGCATATACACGAAAAACGGTATTAACTACCTGGCCATAGAATCGAAAGGCAAAGACCAAGACAACAACAAGATTTGCCAAAAGAAATATTCCATTCCGTGGGAGCTCGAGCTTGTCGGCTACAGCATGGACAAGACCAATGCCACAGTTAGCAGCATCGACTGGACCACGTATAGCAGCTACGTCGACGGACCATGTTGGATGAGCCACGTCGAAGGCAACAAGTACCTCGACGAGCTGAGCATCCCGGGCACGCACGATTCGGGAACTTGCAGCGTGGACAACGACACCGAACCCCAATCCTCGCAAGCAAAGTGCCAGCAGGACTACATCCCCACGCAGTTGCTCGAAGGCATTCGCTATTTTGATATCCGACTCGGAAAAGGCAACGACCCCGGCATCGACCATGGAAGTTGCTACCTGCTCAAAAAAGACGGGCACTTCATGCATCTCTCCGATGTCGTTGGCTACTTCAAAAAGTTTTTGAACGAAAATCCGTCAGAAGCGCTCATCATGTTTGTATCCCGAGGCAACAACGAGGCTACTGACGAGAGCCTTACGACGGCTTTCGCCAAGGTTTTAGACGACAACCCCAAACTGTTCTATACGTCGAGCCGCGTTCCCACACTGAACGAGGTGCGCGGAAAGATCGTCCTGCTGCGCCGATTTGGACTCGCCGGCGACAGCGTAAGCGGCCACACGTGGGGCCTCGACCTAACCGAATGGGACAACAAAATCGCAGCACACCCCAGCAGCTCCTCTATGTGTCTCGTCCAAAACGCGCAAGGCTTTGAAGCCGCAGGGGAAACAGGCGACAAGAAAGCCTATTGCACCAAGGTATATGCCCAGGACCATTACGAATGCACCGGAACCGACAAGATCAGCTGGGTCGATATGGCCCTGCAGGAGATGGCTAAGCTCACCCGCAACGAGGTAGATGTCGAGGACGATAACGGGGCCAAGGAGCAAGTCCTGGAGCGCTGCTGGTCTATCAACTACACCAGCTGCACGAATCACAAGCAAGGAAGCAACCCATTTACCGCAGCGCGAGTAGTCAACGAGCATCTGTACAAGAGCCCGTACATCAACCCCAGCGACAACGAGGAAACAAAGTCAGATTACCTCAAGCACATTGGCATCATCGCATCCGACTTTGTTGATGCGGCGCTGGCCCGGAGCATCTACCAGCGCAATTACGTTGCGACCCACAAGCAGACAGCTTCGTACTACCTCCCGACCCGCATGCGCATGACGTACGGCGACTCGCTGAGCGATGCCTCGCTCCAGGATGGCAAGACCGTTGGCGAGGGCCATTTCCGCCTTGTCGACAGCAGCAACGTACTCAACGTGGCGGCTTCGGGCCATGCGTTTACCATCGAATATGTGGATGTCGACGCCTTGGGCAACGAGACCGTTACGGAGCTGCGGGGTCATGTGCCCATCGATATCGATCCGCGCGCGTTGACGCCCCATTTTGAGGGGCTCGAAGGCCTTAAGGCCGGCGAAGACGTGCGCGCCAAGATTGCGGCATCACTCGAGGGCAAGCTCGAAACCGATGCCTGCACGGCCCAGCTCGAGTTTGTGCACGACGCGAACGGCGCTCCGGGCACGGCAATGGCCGAGGGCGAAACATTTGCCGCAGGGACGTACTGGGTGCGCGCGAAAGGCCTTTTGGGCGACGCGGCACAGAACTACACGCTCGCCAGCGATGGAGCCGCAAGCTTTACCGTAGCGGCCTCGGGCAGTGCAGGCGGCACCGGCAGCGGCACGGGTTCCAACGCAGGCGGCGCCGACAAGAACGGCAAGAGCAACAAGAGAGGCCAGGGCAAGAGCTCGGGCGGAAAGCTCGCCAACACGGGCGACGGCTCTGGCGTTGCCGCCGGGCTCGCTGCCGCCGCCGTGGCGACAACGGTCGCAGGTGCAGCAATGCTTGCCAGTGACCGCGACAATACCGAGGACGTTAACGAATAGGCAAGCCAGTCTTTTGGGCGCATTAACTCAATCGGGGCGCAGAATACCGTTCTGCGCCCCGATTTTTACCTTGGCCCGAACGCCGCTATCGGCTACATCACCATGTTCAGCGCTTTCACAAATTCCTGGGCCTTCGCACGGCTACTCAGGCTAAAGACGCAAGCGGTCAACAGCCTGTTACGCAGGAAAACGTCGCGACCCTTGATCCTGTTGACCCCCGTGATGTCCTTAAGGTAGACAATCTCGGTGTGCCTGCCGCCAAAAGTGCCCTTCTTGAGCACCTCGATACGATTGGGGTAGATCTTGACGTCTTTAAATCTACCCGAGCCCTTGTCCTGAAACAGCAAGGTGTTGTTGTCCATGCATGTCACTCCCATAGGGTTCGTGAAAACTGTCTCTATTGCCACATTTTAGTCACTTCGGGAATCCTGCACGAAGGCGCTAGGCGACATTGGAATTCGAGTCCGCGCGAGGACTTTTAATGAAGTGCCCGGCACTTCCCCGCAACACAAAAACGGGGCAGTCCGCAGGAGTGCGGACTGCCCCGTTCCTCTAACTATCGCATCGCAGCGCCAACCGGCTGCACTTCCCTACTTCCCAAATATCGCAGCGAACAATCCCTTGCGTTTGGGCTTTTCCTCTCGGTAGGAACCCTCGGCCGCCGCTGCCACCTGACGCGGTTGCTCGCCGCCTCCACGGCGCACGATCTGGTACAGAAACGGCGACTTAACGTATTTGACCTCGATGGGCGTGGCACGCACGGTGCTCTCACCGGACAGATGCAGGCTCGGATTGAGCGGCGCCACGACGTGCGTTTCGCGCTTGTCACTAAACACCACCGCGGCCGCGCGGCCCGTCTGTCCGTTTACGGCAATGCGCACCTGCTCGCCATCGCGGCTGTCCGTCGCCGGACGATCGACAAAGTAGACCGGCACCATCACCAGGCCATCCTTATGCTTGCGGGCCTTGCGCGCCCAGGTTCGGATGCTCTTTTTATTGAGCCCCAGTACGGCCTCGGCATCGTTGCCCGCAACGTCGAGCGCCAACTTATCAATGACCACATGGTCCTTGGTAGATGCATCGACGGAGACGACGCGGAAGTCGCCTTCCTGCATGGCGGGATCGAACGGACCGACCTTGGCAAAGTCCCACGGCTCCAAAATGCCCATGAGGCGAACGTCCAGGTAGTTTGCCCTGGGGTATGCCCAGTCGAGCACCTCGTAGTACACCAGGGTTTCCTTGCTCAGGCCCTTGCCCGGGAAGCTCGCCATCATGCGCAGGTCCGCCAGCGCCATGGGGAAGTAGAAGAGCATCATGTCGTTTTGAATCGCGTCTTCCACGTCGTGCCCGGCAAAGGCGTCGGGGTACTGGCGCACCAGCTGCAGCGCATTGGCGCGCGCCTGCTGCGGCGTTATCTCGCAGGGAATACCCTGCTCGGGCACATATTCCGCACCAACGCCCATGGTCAGGCGCTTGCTAAACGTCCCCGGCTTGAGCAGGTCGGCGACACCGATCTTATTGCCGCAGGACGGGCACTCAAACACGCGCTGGGTCGACTCGCCCTCAAAGGACGCTCCGCAGAAGGGACAGGGGATGCTCACGTGCGTGGCCTCTTGGAACTCCTGGGCCGTGCCGCGGTCTTCCCACAGCAGATGCTCCAGAACCGACTGATTGCGCCAGTGCTCATTAAAGAAATACCAGTCGGGGTCCACCGGGCGCTCGAGCTGCGACACATGCGTGAGCTTAAGCAGCCCATCGACAACCGTCAGTGGCGTATGGCGAATGCCCAGGGCGCTCTTGGGCTCCCCCGCATCGGCCTGCCACGGAACGACCGTGCCGCAATAGGCGCACTCAAAGCTGCGTTTAGCCTGGTGTGAGTACATAGGGCCGCCGCAGTTTTGGCATTTAATGGCAAACATCTCGTCCATGAATACGTCCTCCTTTGCACTGGGGCTGTCGACATTAAGTATGTCGGGCAGGTAAGCACGTGCCCATACCCATGTGGCCCAAAATCGAGCACCCAGGCAGACGAGAAGGCTCGCTCGTTAGCACCGGCAGACTATTGCTGCATTTTCTGAGCATCGGTGCACGGCGCCCCCGCGCGAGCTACACTATCCCCTTAAACATGATTGTGAGGACGACCGCTATGCTATTTGTAAATCGGCTGGTACATACGCTTGTTCCCGGCAGCGAGGGCGAGCCGGTCGATACCTCCCGCCGCACCAACGCGGGCTTCGCCGCAAGCCTCATCTGCATTGGCCTCAACATCACCTTGTGCCTGGCCAAGGGCATCGCGGGCCTGCTCGCTGGCTCCGTCTCCCTCATCGCCGACGCTTTCAACAACCTCTCCGATGCCTCGAGCAACATCGTGAGCCTGCTCGGGTTCCGCCTCGCCAGCCGCCCGGCAGACGAAGGCCACCCCTATGGCCACGGCCGCTACGAGTACCTCGCCGGCTTGTTTGTCGCCGTCCTGGTTTGCGCCGTCGGCATCAACCTGATCCTCGAGTCGGTCACCAAGATCATCAAGCCTTCCCCCACCGCTTACACGCTCGTTTCCCTTGCGGCACTGGCTACATCCATGCTCGTTAAGCTCTGGATGGCCGCATTCAACCGCGCGCTGGGCAACCGTATCGATTCCGAAACACTCATTGCTACAGCACAGGACTCCAAAAACGACGTCATCACCTCGGGCTCGGTCTTGGTGGCGGCGCTTATTTCGCAGACGACCGGCTTTGACCTCGATGGCTGGGCAGGCCTGGGTGTGGGCATCTTCATCTGCATCAGCGGCATGGGCCTAGTGCGCGACGCCATCAGCCCGTTGCTGGGGCAAGCGCCCGACCCCAAGCTCGTCCAGGCAATCCGCGACAAGATCATGTCCTATCCGCAGGTCTTGGGCACACACGACCTGATGGTGCACGACTACGGCCCCGGTCGTCAGTTTGCCAGCGCTCACGTGGAGATGCCCGGCGAGGGCGACGCATTTGAGCACCACGAGATCCTGGACACCATCGAGCACGACATCAAGCGCCAGATGGGCATTGGCATCACGCTGCACTGCGACCCCATCGCGACAACCGGCGATGATTTGCGCGGCTGGGTCAAGCGCGGCGTTATGCAGATCGACCCCGCGCTCTCCATCCACGACCTGCACGAGCACGACGGGTTCGTTTCGTTTGACCTGGTGCGCCCCGACGGCTTTGACATATCCGACGAGGAGCTGCTGGAGCTCGTCACGCGCATCGTGCACGAGCGCCGACCCAATGCCTCATGCGTCGTTACGTTTGACTCGGGCTTTAGCTCGCCCGACCGTCCGGCTGAACAGCTGTAGCCCGCTTAACAGCTAGTTTCCCTGCGCGCCCGAGATGCCGTTTTGCAGTGCATTCCAGGCACCCGTCGCCATGTCGCCCAAGTTCTGCGCGGTGTCGCCCAGGTTTTGTGCCGTATCGCCCAGCTCTTGCGCCTTGTCTCCCAACTCCTGTGCCTTGTTGCTCAAGTCCTCCAGCGTATTGGAACTCGAGCTGTCGGTACCGCTTTGGCCGTCGGGCGAGTTGCCCGAGCTATTCTTGTGCGTGAGTTGAATTTCGAGGTTGCCGCTGTCGTTATAGTAAGCAGAAGTAACGACCCAGTTGGCATCGATGACGGGCGTTGAGCCATCATCAGTCAGGACCACGGCATTCGAAAGATTGGCGCCGCGCGACTTGAGAAGTTTCTTGGCGTTGGACCAGTACTGCCCCGGGATATCGCTCAGATCGACGGTGCTAGACGAGGCGGACTCGGTTTGCTCGGCAGCGGTATCAGCCGTTGAACTCCCTCGCTTGTTGAGCATGCCCGACACAATGGCAAACACAACCGACAGCGCAAAGAAGATCGCCAGCACGATGAGGATCTTCTTGATCACGCTCGACGAACGCGACGGCTTCTTCTCCTCGTCCTCGCCATATTGCGGAATCGACTTGGGGTACTCGCGATACGGCTCGCGCGACTCGTAGCGAGACTGCGCCGTGCGAGGCATATACGTCGTCTGCTGAGGCTGCGGAATGGGATTTTGCGGCAGGTCATCATAGGGATTCGGCGTCGAGGCGGCATAAGAATCCTGCGGCGCGTAATCAAACGGGTCCGGAGCTGCGTTGCCATAGGGGCCTTGCGAAGATACGGCATAAGAATCCCGCGCTGTGTCGCCATAGCCCATAACCCGGGTTGGCTCGGCAGAAGGCTGCGTCGCGGCGGGGTCGGTATAACCGGGGTTGGGAACAACGCGGGTCGCATCGGCGCTATCGCCAGCCTGCGCGGAACCGTAGCCGCCCATCACGGTTGTCTTGTCCTGATCCATGCAACGATTCCTTTCCGTCGCCCGTAAGCATCAAGTTATCCATGCATTCTACCCGCGCAAAAGCCCGTGACGGACAGAGCCCGTCCATATCTACAAGACAAGCGCGGCTAGAAAACAAAAGCCCCGCCGGGCCTTGGTAGGCGCGACGGGGCGGGCAAGCAGCTATGGGCAACAAGCTTAGAACAGGCCGGTGATGTTGCCGTCGTTGTCGACGTCGATGTTCTCAGCCGCGGGGACCTTGGGCAGGCCCGGCATGGTCAGAACACTGCCGGTCAGTGCGACCACAAAGTGGGCACCGGCGGAAACCTTGAGCTCACGCACCGTGATGCGGAAGTTCTCGGGAGCGCCCAGGGCCTTGGCGTTGTCGCTAAAGCTGTACTGCGTCTTGGCCACGCACACCGGCAGGTTGCCAAAGCCGTTCTCGCGCAGCTCGGCGAGCTGGCGCTTGGCGGCCGGCGTAAAGTCAACGCCATCGGCGCGGTAGACCTTGGTGGCAATGGCCTCAAGAGCGTCGGCGACATCGGCGCCGTCCTCATAGGCAAACTTGAGCTCGCTCGGCTGCTCAATCAGACGCATGACCTCATCGGCAAGCTCGAGCGCGCCCTCGCCGCCCTTGGCCCAGACCTCGGAAAGCTTAACGTTGACGCCGAGCTTCTGGCACTCGGACACGATGAGCGCAAGCTCAGCCTCGGTGTCCGTCGGGAAGCGGTTGATGGCGACCACACAGGGCAGACCATAAACGTTCTGGATGTTGTCGACGTGACGCAGCAGGTTGGGCATGCCGGCCTTGAGTGCCTCGAGGTTCTCCTCGTTGAGGTCGGCCTTGGCGACGCCACCGTTGTACTTCAGCGCACGAGCGGTCGCGACGATCACGACGGCGCTGGGGCGAACGCCCGTCATGCGGCACTTGATGTCGAGGAACTTCTCGGCACCCAGATCGGCACCGAAGCCGGCCTCGGTAATGGCGACATCGCCAAAGCGCATCGCCATACGCGTGGCCATGATAGAGTTGCAGCCGTGGGCAATGTTGGCGAAGGGACCGCCGTGGACAAACGCGGGCGTGCCCTCGAGCGTTTGCACCAGGTTGGGCTTGAGCGCGTCCTTAAGCAACGCGGCCATGGCACCCTGGGCCTTAAGGTCGCGGGCACGGACGGGCTCGCCGGCAAAGCTGTAGCCGACGACGATCTCGCCCAGGCGCTCCTTGAGGTCGTTAATGCTCGTAGACAGGCACAGGATTGCCATGACCTCGGAGGCGACGGTGATATCGAAGCCGTCCTCGCGCGGCACGCCCTGGGCCTTACCGCCAATACCGTCGATGACGTGGCGCAGCTGACGGTCGTTCATATCGACGACGCGCTTCCAAGTGATGCGTTTAACGTCGATACCGAGCTGGTTGCCCTGCTGGATGTGGTTATCAAGCATGGCGGCCAGCAGGTTGTTGGCAGCACCGATGGCATGGAAGTCGCCGGTAAAGTGCAGGTTGATATCCTCCATGGGGATGACCTGAGCCCAGCCGCCGCCGGCAGCGCCGCCCTTAACGCCAAAGACGGGGCCGAGCGAAGGCTCGCGCAGGGCCACGGCACTCTTGACGCCGCGTCGGCGCAAGCCATCGGCCAGACCGATGGTCGTGGTGGTCTTACCCTCGCCCGCAGGCGTTGGGTTGATAGCGGTCACGAGGACGAGCTTGGCCTGGTGATCAGTCGGCTCGTTGAGCAGTGAATAGTCGACCTTAGCCTTGTCGAAGCCGTACGGAATAAGGTGCTTAACGTCGACGCCGGCGTTCTTGGCCACCTCGGTAATAGGCAGCGGCGTGACAGAACGTGCGATTTCGATGTCAGTAGGCATGGGCGGTCCTTTCGTTACCGAATGAGAAAAAGACCAATTCAGCATAGCACGGGCGCGCAATAGTAAAACGCCCATAACCGATGAACGGCGATATGTTTACCCGATGCCCAGCGATAGCCCAACAGCCCGCCAAAACAAAGCGCCCTAAACGGTAGGTTCAATCCCCAGGTGCTCAAAGGTGCGCAGGGTTGCCTGACGGCCCTGCGGCGTACGAATCATCAACCCGCACTGCAGCAAATAGGGCTCATAGACATCCTCGAGCGTGCCCGGGTCCTCGCCCACCGCGCTGGCAAGGGTCGTAAGTCCCACGGCGCGACCGGAGAACGTCTTAGCGAGCGTCTCCAAAATGCGAATATCCATCCAGTCCAGACCGAGCTCATCGATCTCGAAGAACTCGAGCGCCTGGCGGCAGATATCGAGCTCGATGGGGCCGTTGCCACGAACCTGCGCATAGTCGCGCACGCGCTTGAGCAAACGATTAGCCAAGCGCGGCGTGCCACGCGAGCGTGAGCCGATCTCGAGCGCGCTCGGATGGTCTATTGTCACACCCAGGATGGACGCCGAGCGCGTCACAATCTGCGCGAGTTCTTCGACCGTGTAGTAATCCAGGCGATATGAAATGCCAAAGCGGTCGCGCAGCGGGCCAGTCAGCATACCCGAGCGGGTCGTTGCCGCCACCAGCGTAAACTTGGGGATATCCAGGCGAATCGATCGTGCAGCCGGGCCTTTACCGATCACGATATCGAGGGCAAAGTCCTCCATCGCGGGGTACAGGACCTCCTCGACCGAACGGTTGAGGCGGTGGATCTCGTCAATAAACAGCACATCACCCGGCTGCAGGTTGGTAAGGATAGCCGCCAGGTCACCGGTGCGCGCGATGGCAGGGCCACTCGTGGTCTTGATCTGAGCGCCCAGCTCGTTGGCGATAACGGTGGCCAGCGTGGTCTTGCCCAGGCCCGGAGGACCCGAGAAAATCACGTGGTCGAGCGTCTCGCCACGGCTCTGCGCCGCTTCGATCAACACGCGCAGGCTCTGCTTGATGTGCTCCTGGCCACAGTAGTCGTCCAGGCGCTGGGGGCGCAAAGTGCGGTCGACATCGAGGTCCTCGGCCGTCAGCTCCGAGCCCACCATGCGCTCGCCGTGCGCCATGGATGCCGCCAGCGAGTTGCCGGGCGTCGCCCACAGGTCCTGAGAGTCATCGGCTTCCCACATCACGCATCCATTCCGAGTCGCTTAAGCGCCGCGCCGAGCAGATCCTCGACACGCATATTCTGCCCATCATACCCGCTCAGGGCAACATCGGTCTCCTGCGGGCTAAAGCCCATGGAAAGGAGCGCCGCACGGGCGTCATCGATGGCCGAGGGAGCGGCAGCGGGCACGGGCATCGCAACCTGGCCGGGAATCACGTCGACCGGCACAAAGCCCTTGTCCTTGGCAAAGGTGCTCTTGAGCTCCAGGATCAGACGCTGAGCTGTCTTTTTGCCCACACCGGGCACCTTGGCCATGCCCTTGTCGTCCTCGACCATCACCAGCGAATACAATTGCCCCACGGTATAGGTGGAAAGCACGGCGAGCGCCAAGCGCGGGCCAACGCCCGAGACAGACACGAGCCGATCGAACATCGTGCGCTCATCCTTAGAGGAAAAACCGAAAAGTGTCATGGCGTCCTCGCGCACCTGCATACGCGTGTAGAGGCGGACCTCGCCGCCGGGCGTCGGCAACGTGGCCGCAGTGCTGCCCGAGATGCCGAGCTCAAAGCCAACGCCCGACACATCGACGACAGCAGAGCTCATCGTGGCCTCGACAAGCGTTCCGTGGAGCTGGGAGATCATCAGTATCCGGTTCCTCTCTGTTGATAGAACTCGCCGCCGGTAAGCGCCCGGGTACGGCTGAGGTTAACGTGGCAGATGGCGCAGGCCAGGGCATCGGCGGCATGGTCGGGATGCGGGTCGTGATCGAGCTGCGTGAGCGTGCGCACCATGTAGGCGACCTGCCGCTTATCTGCGGCACCGGTACCCACCACAGCCTGCTTAATCTGCATAGGCGTATACTCGCCGATCTCGAGCGCGCACTCCGAAAGTGCCACGAGCGCGGCACCGCGGGCATGTGCCGTGGGGATTGCCGAGCGGACATTAGCGCCAAAGTAGATGCTCTCGATGGCAGCGGTATCGGGTCGATAACGCTCCACGACACCCTTGAGGTCGCGGGCGATATGCGACAGGCGCACCGCGAGCGGACTGCCTGCGCTGGTCTCGATACAACCGTAGGCACGGCAGCGAACCTCGCCACGCCGTTCTTCGATAATCCCCCAACCCGTATGAGCCAAACCGGGGTCAATGCCCAAGATAACCAAGCCAACCTCCCCTCGCCACAAGCACAGCGCAAGATAAGGCCCCACGCATCATTCACGAACGTCTGTTCTAGAATAACACAACAGCGACCGTATCTAGCAAGCAAGGTTGAACCATAGGTTGAGCATAAGTCAGCGAGCGAGTCCCTGCCGTGGCAAGGTGTCGCGAAAGAGGAGCGCCGCGTACTTCCGTACGCAAGCGACGGTTTGAGCGGCAGATTGGCCGGCAGGGGCTCGCGCAGCGTCGACTCGTTACGCGGTTTGGTAAAACCGCGTAACCTTGGCCCTATCCCCAGTTTAGTTCTGCGAGAAGAATGGGAACTGTCGGGGATCAACCGGCGGATGCGGCATCGGGCCACCCTGAGGACCACCTTGCGGTCCGCCCTGGCCGCCCATCATCTTGTCGATGGCGTCCTGGACCTCGCCCTCAAACCGCTTCATGCCCTCGTGCAAACGACGTTGACCGTCCTCGGAGCGCAGCTCTTCCATCTGCTCGGGTGAAATACCCAACAGCTCGCCCAGCAGGCCCATCATCTCGCCGCGCATACGGTCACTCGTGTCGTCGTCAGCAAAACGGCGCACCTCGGCGCGTGCCAGCGAATCAACCGTCATGCGCTCCTTACCGTTGAGCCCCAGATCGGACCACGCAAGCATGTACGGCCAGGAGCGCTCGGCAAACGAACGGGACGAAACGATCGGCGCCGTCGGCAACATACGGCGGGCAGCCTCGGCCTGACGCACGAGCATCAGCAGCAGCGAGCAGGCCTCAGGCTTGCCAGCGGCCATCGGGATATCGTCGAAAGATCGATTGCGATCCACGTGCGCCTCGAGCGCGCCATCGACCTCACCCGGCTCAAGCCCGCCGAGCAGCTGCGCCGCGCGGTCGAGCATATCGACCGGGCCGTCGAGCGTCGAGAGCGCCTGCGCCAGCACTCGCTCCATACAATCTTCCACCGCGTTGAGCGTCACGAGCTCTTGGGGCACCACGGCAGACGTGCGGTTGCGCACGCGCGCCACAAACTCAAGCGTCGACAGGTACACATCGCCAAAGGGCGCATAATCGCCCTGGTAGCCGCCGCAAAGCGCCGGCGCCGCCAGCGCGTACTCGGTTTTGGACAGCGGGCTCAGCGCCATCGCACCCAACTCGAGCGCCGTGTCCTCCAGCATGAGGCCCAGCGTACGCGAGCGCAGACGCTCGGCATCGCCCGCCGACACGTCGCGATCGAGCACACGCGCCGCATCCGGCGCATCGCGCTCGACGGTGCGAATGTGCAGACGCTCAGCGATGGCGCGGACGGCGGCACAGCGGGCAGCCTCGGCCTCTTCCTGCGCCGGCGTAAAGATACGGTTGCGCCCCAGCACCAGGCCAATCACGTTGCGCGGGCCCAGAGCGTCGACGGCCAGCGCCGCCAGTAGGGACGACGGCAAGTCACCCTCGAGTGCTACCACAGCACGCGACGCACCGTGGGATCGGGCGTTGTCGCGCACGGCAAGCACCAGCGCCTGCCACAGCCACTCCTCGGAACGGAACTCGGGCAATTCGTGATCTTCCAGGGCATCGAGCATCACGCCGCGCTGAATCTCCTGAACCAGCAGGCTCTCCTCAAAACACGGCGCCTGGGCCACCACGCGACCGCAGTCGTCGAGCACAAACGAACCGCCGGTATACACCGACTCGTCATAGGCACCGACCGGCGCCATGCAGGCAAACCACACGCTGCGCTTGGATGCGATCTTGCGGTAGGCGCCGCTGCGAACGGCGGCAATGGCGGCAGTCTCGCGGTCGGTCATGTCAAACGCGTTGAATTGGAAATACGCAATGAGGTCAACACCGGTCGGCAACATCTCGAGCTCGCGGTCCAAGTCAAAAATCACGGCGATGCGCACGCCGTCCACGTCGAACACCGGCGGCGCCCAACGCGTGTCGTTGTTCTCGCCACGCTGCAGGGCAATGCTCGAACGCGCCGGCACCACATGACCGTCCTTGAGCATCATGTAGTCGAGCAGCGGCTGGCCCTCAAACGAAACCGCCGCGGGCACGATGCAGATCATGTCAAGCTCCTGGATACGCTCGGCAACACCAGTCAAGCCGGCAAGCATGTCGTGCTCAAAGTCGGCAGTGCCCACCAGGCCCCCGGGCATGGCGCCCATAAAGAGCGGAGCCGGAACGCACAGCACGCGCGCCCCGCGCTCGTGGGCCAGACGAGCCTGGTCCTCGATGCGGCCGCAAATGCCCTCAATATCACCCGGGCGCATATCGATCTGTGCAAGCGCGAGCTTCATGGCTCAGCCCTTTCCGTCGTAAACCATCGAAATCGTAGTAAAAGCGCCGGCCGCATGATGCAGTCGGCGCTCGCATGTGCATATGCTAGCTATGATACCCCGAGCGGGGGCGCGCTCCTAGAACGTCGCGGACCACAGCCCGTGCAGGTTGCAGTAGGCATAGACGGTACCGGTCTTGGAACCGCCGGCAAAAAACGTCGCGGGCTTCATGCCGGGCTCAAGATAATGGACCTCTAAGCGGCCCTCGGCCTCAAGGGCGATCCACTCAATATAGTGCTCGGGCAGGCTGGGGTGCTCGACCGAGCCAACGCGTGCGCGAATCACGTGACCGTCGCGCTCGGTCTCGACAACAGGCACGTGCTTCTCGTGCGCCGCGTCCTCAGTGTTTGCGGTCAGTTCCGTGCAACCGGCAGGGGTCGCAACGTCGTTGCCAAGGGCGGCAATGAGCTTACCGTCGGGGTCCTTAAAGAATTTCGCCATGATGTTCTCCTTTGCTGACGTGCAAATGTTCTTGATGGTTCTTATGCCCAAAGGCAGACAAACCATCCACGGCATTGCAAATGAACACATAACGGGCGGGGACGATGGGGCAGCGCGCGCTATCCGCCCTGACGGCCCCGCCCGAGCGGGTTAGCGCCCGTCGCCGCCCAGCAGCGCCAGAACATCTTCGCGGGTAAACAGCGCCGACGAGATGCCGTCGCCGCCGAGCACGCTGTTGACCAGGTCGCGCTTGGACTCCTGCATCTGCATAATGCGCTCCTCGATCGTATCCTTGGCGATGAGCTTGTACACGGTCACGGTATGTTGCTGGCCAATACGATGCGCGCGGTCGGTCGCCTGGTCCTGCGCCGCCACGTTCCACCACGGGTCGTAGTGGATGACCACGTCGGCCGCCGTCAGGTTAAGGCCCACGCCGCCCGCCTTGAGCGAAATCAAAAAGACCGGAACCTCGCCCGCTTGGAACTGCGCGACCATCTTGGCGCGGCTCTCCTTAGACGAAGCGCCCGTGAGCTTAAGGAAGGCGATGTCCTCCTTGGCCAAGCGCTTACCGATGATATCGAGCATACCCGTAAACTGGCTGAACAACAGGATGCGATGCCCGCCGTCGAGTGCGCCGTGCACGAGCTCCATACACGTATCGAGCTTTGCGCTCCCCGCCTTGTAATCCTCGTAGTGTAGACGTGGGTCGCAGCAGATCTGGCGCAGCTTGGTGAGCTCGGCGAGCACCTTGAGCTTGTCCTTCTTAAACTCCCCAGCCTCGCGGTGCTGCACCTGCTGGGCGATGCGGTCCTGGTTGGCCAGGTAGAGCTTGCGTTGCTCGCCGGTAAGCTGTGCCATGACGGTGTCCTCGATCTTCTCGGGCAGGTCGGCCACCACGTCTTCCTTAACACGGCGCAGCACAAACGGCGACACGAGCGCCTGCAGGCGAGCGGCGCTATCGCCCTCGGCATGCTCGACGGGGCTCTCAAAGCGCTTGGCAAACGACTCGCGCGTCCCCAAAAGGCCCGGCATCAAAAAGTCGAAGATGCTCCAGAGCTCGGACAGGCGGTTTTCGATGGGCGTGCCCGTCAGGGCAAAGCGCACGCCGGCAGGCAGGCGCTTGGCAGCGCGCGCCACCTGCGTGAGCGGATTTTTAATGTACTGTGCCTCATCGAGCACCACGCGGGCAAAATCCTGCTCGACGTACTCGTCGATATCGCGCCGCATAAGGTCATACGACGTTACGACCACGTTATGCTCGGCCACGCCGGCAATCTGTACACGACGTTGAGCCTTGGCGCCCACAATGGCGCACACATCGAGCGACGGGGCAAAGCGCTCCAGCTCGGCAGTCCAGTTGTACACGAGTGAGGCCGGGCATACCACGAGCGTGGGCTTGGTGTCCCCCGCCCCCACGCGCGCCAGGATATGCGCGATCATCTGGAGCGTTTTGCCCAGGCCCATGTCGTCGGCCAAGATGCCGCCAAGGCCCAGGTGTTCGAGCGAGCCGAGCCACTGGTATCCGTCGACCTGGTAGCCGCGCATCGTTGCCTTGAGCGATGCCGGCACCGTAAAGTCCATCTTGCCGAGCGTATCCAAGCGTTCGACGGTGCGGCGGAATGCAGCGTCACGATCGGCTTCGAGCGCGGGCGTGCGCGCAAGCATGCTGTCGACGAACAGGGTACTCGATGCGGGAAGCGACACGCCGTCGAGCAGGTCGACAGCATCGACCCCCAGATCCTCGGCAAGGCCAAACGCGGCGCGCGCCCCCTCATCCAGGCGAATGATGTCGCCGGACGTAAGGCGCGCGAACGTCTGGTGGCGCTTATACGAATCGAGATAGATGGCAAGGTCTGCCGCCGAAAGCCCGCTCGCACCCAGTTCGACATCGAGCAGGTTGCTTTTGACGGTCGCACGCACCGAAAGCTTGGGCGCAGGGCGGACCGAGACCTGGCGCAGGCGGTCGCTGAGCATAACCTCGCCCAACTCGGACAGGGCAGACAGGCCCTCGGTCAGCAAGTGGAACAGGCTCTCGTCATCGCGCTCCTCAAACGCCAGGCCGCCCTCGTAGAAATCGAAGTACAGGGCCGCCGTGTCCATAACGCGAAACTCCGCCACCTCGTCGCGCGGCGGAACGCCCGGGCGCCGCTCTTCGAAGGGGCTGCCCGGAGCGCCCAGGCTAAAGAGATCTGCCGACCAGTCGCCGTAGGTAACCGAAATTTTGCAGGTCACGAGCCCATCGTCGACGCCGATCGCCATGGCAAAGCTCGGCTCGGGCGCCACGGTATCGAGCGCAGCAGGCGCGGTAAGGTCGGTGTAGTCGCGCAAAATGGGCAGCGCCATACGGCAGAACTCCCCCACCTGGTCGGCAGCGATATGGACTGGCGTGCGACAGGGCAGCAAGCGCGATAGGAACGGCGCCGCGTGCTGAGCAAACGCTACATCGGTGCGGCGCGCACGGCGGGTGTCGACCAGATAGGCAACGTCGCCCGAAGCAAAGCAGTATGCATCGGCCGGCAGGCGCAGATCGTAGCTACCACCGGCCGCCGGCGCGATTTTGGCGGCAAGGAGCGGTGGGCGCTTAGACAGCGTTTCGCCCTCCCCTTCCGGAGGCAGTTCAACCGCCACATCATAGGTGCGATGCGTTGTCGTCCCCCGCGACCAGGCGGGCTCAAAGGAGATGGTCTGGCCGCGCAGCAGGTCCAGCACATATACGATGCTATGCTCGGATAGCGGCAACTGACGCTCGGCGACAAAACCGCTGCGGGCAAAGTCGTACGACGCCGAACGCGAGCTTGTGATGTCATCGAGATAGGCGACTGTCGTCACGACAAGGTTGAGCAGCTTTGTCGACACGTCTTCGAAGGCTTCGGGCGTATGGACAAACGTGAGCTTCTTGCCGTACGAGAAGGTGCCGCCTCGGACATAGGCGTCGGCCATGCCGTCGATATCCTTGACCACGTAGGACACCGAACCGCAGCGAATGCGAAACTCGAGCGCCCAGCTAAAGCGGTCGGCGAACAGCGGATTGTAGTACGGCACCAACGAGGGCTCCAACGCCGCTTTGGGGGCGTCGGGATCAACGGCACCGGCAAGCTTGCGGCGCATGCTCGCCAGCTCATCCATGCGCGCGTCCGAAAGGTCGGAGAGCGCCGCCATGAGGCTGGGACTCGTGGGGACGGGCGCCGGAAAGGGAAAGTTGGGGTTGACGGCCGGCGCTTTGGGCGCGGTCCGCGCGGGCTGTTTCGGCTGCGCCGAAAACGTGCGAACCGGCGTGCGCAGGCCCTCGACGGGCTCAATGCCGCTTGCGTCCAGATACGCCAGCGCCGTGGCAATGGCGTGCTTGCACATGCCGGGGTAGCGATAGGCAGCGGGGCAATCGCAGTCGTAGTCGATCACTTCGTGCTCGTCCATGTCGAGCGCTACGTGCGTCTCGTACAGGTCGCCGCGCGAGCCGCGCACCGAGCCCTCAACCGTCACGTTTTTGGAGAAGCGTGAGCCGCTGTCCTCAATCGACAGCACGGCGCCGTTGAGCATGAGCGAGCGGCCCTTCATAAAGGTGCCGCTCAGCGCCGCCTCTTTCCGGAGCGCCTGCACAAACGTCCCCTGCGTCATCACTTCCTCCAATCTCACCCGGGGTAGCTTAGATAACCGTCACGCGTCCCTGATTACCCACAATCGCCTTGGCCTCTGCCAATAGCGGAATCGAGCGCGCGTTGACCTTGGCAGGCACCTCGGCGCGCAGCACGCGGCCGTCCACCTGCTCGATAAAGATCTCCACGCGGTCGCCACCCGGGTTGGTGGTGAGCACCGTGGCCAGGCGCGCCATGTTGCCCTGGCTAAAGCGGCTGTTGGGCACCATGACCTCAAAGACCTTGGGCTTGTTATTCTCCTCGTTGAGCTCGAGCGGCACGATCTCCTGCGCGATGATCTGGTCACCGCGGTCCGAGCGCTCGAGCTTGCCCTTGATGCGCACAAAGGCGTCGGACAGCTGCGCGCCTGTCTCGGGATCGACCTCGCCGTACAGGTACCCCTCGGCCTCCTTGTAGGTCTTGGGGAACACCACGACGGTGGCCTCGCCTTCCATGTCCTCGAGCTGCACGATGCCCATGGGATCGCCGTTTTTGGTCACGCGCTTGGACACGCCCGAGACCATACCGGCCCACCACAGCGCCTTGCCCTCGGGAATCTCCTGGTTGATGGTACCGCCCGTGGGGTTCTGTACCTCGTAGCCGGTGTCGATCTGCGAGAACGAGAAGTCGCGCGCTTTGCTGAGCGCATACTCAAACGGGCGCAGCGGGTGGTCCGAGACATAGATGCCCAGAACCTCCTTCTCCTGGCTCAGCTTAAGGTGGCGGTCCCACTCTTGGCCATCCGGATCGGGCACGCTCACCTCAAAGCCCGAGCCCTCAACATCGCCGAACATGTCGAAGAACGACGTCTGGCCGCTCGCACGATCCTTCTGGCGCTTCACAGCGGCATCGATGATGTTCTCGGGGTTGTTCTTGTCCACAAAGTGCATCATCTGACGACGCGGATACCCCGTGGAGTCGAAGGCGCCCGCCTTGATCAGCGATTCGATCACACGGCGGTTTGCCTGGCTCGAGTCCACGCGCTCGACAAAGTCGTGCAGCGTCTTAAACGGGCCGCCCGCCTCGCGCTCGGCGATAATCGCCTGCGCCACGCCGGTGCCCACGCCGCGGATGCCGGCCAGACCAAAGCGTACGCCCTCCTTGGTAGCCGTGAACTCGGTACCGGACTCGTTGACATCTGGCGACAGCACGGGAATGCCGTCGTGACGGCATGCCGAGACGTAGTGCACGATCTTGTCGGTCTTGCCCGTGTAGGACGTCAGAACGGCCGCCATGTACTCGTGCGGATAATGCGCCTTAAGCCACGCCGTCTGCATAACCAGGATGGCGTAGCCAGCGGAGTGCGACTTATTGAAGGCGTAGGACGCGAACTCGAGAACATCGTCCCAAATCTTCTGGGCGACCTCGCGCGTGTAGTTGTTCTTGATAGCGCCGTTCATCCAGTGGTCGTAGGTGGTCTCGTCCGAGCCATCCTCCCAGTGCAGCACCGTCGACGTGAGCAGCTTAATCTTTTTCTTAGCCACGGGCTTACGGATACGCGAGTCCGATTCGCCCTTGGAGAAGCCGCACATCTCGACGGAGATGAGCATAACCTGTTCCTGGTAGACCATGGTGCCGTAGGTTTCGCCCAAGATGTCGTCCAGGCGGTCGTCGTAGGAGACGGCCGGCTCCTTGCCGTTCATACGGTTGATGTAGGACGAGACCATGCCGGCGCCCAGCGGGCCCGGGCGGTACAGAGCGATCAATGCCACGACGTGCTTGTACTCGGTGGGCTTCATGTTCTTGATCGTGGCCGTCATGCCGGCGGACTCGACCTGGAAGACGCCGGCGGTATGGCCGGAGCCCATGAGCTTAAAGATCTCGGGGTCGTCAAAGGGGATCTCTTCCTCTTTGATGTCGATGCCGAAGTTCTTTTTGATGTTTGCCTTGGCCTTAGAGATAACCGTCAGCGTGCGCAGGCCCAAGAAGTCCATCTTGAGCAGGCCCATGTCGGCAACGGTATGACCCTCGTACTGGGTAATCTCGACGCCGCCCTTGGTGTCGAGCTTGGTGGGTACGTGCTCGTTGACGGGGTCGCGGCAGATCAGAACGGCGCACGCGTGCACACCCTCGCCACGGGTAAGGCCCTCAATCGAGAGCGCCGTGTCGATGATGCGGCGGGCGTCGTCGTCCTTTTTATAGGCCTCGGCAAAATCGGGGTTAAACAGATCCTCTTTGCCGGGTTGCTTTTCGAGCACCTGCTTGAGCTTGACCTTGGGATCGCTCGAGACCATCTTGGACAGGCGCTGGCCCATGTAGACCGGGTAGTCCAGGACGCGCGCGGCGTCGTTAATAGCCTGCTTGGCCTTAATGGTCGAGTAGGTGATGACGTGGGTGACCTTCTCGGGGCCGTAGAGCTGGCGAACGTGCTCCACGACCTCGAGGCGCCGCTCATCGTCGAAGTCCATATCGATATCGGGCATCTCGGTACGCTGCGGGGACAGGAACCTCTCGAACATCAGACCGTTCTCGAGCGGGTCGAACGCGGTGATGTTCATGGCGTAGGCGACGATAGCGCCGGCGGCCGAGCCTCGGCCGGGGCCGACGCCGATGCCGTTGTCCTTGGCCCATTGCACGTACTCGGCGACGATCAAAAAGTAGGCGGCAAAGCCCTTGTCGCAGATGACCTTGTATTCGTACTCAAAGCGCTCTTTGATGTTGACGCCACCGATCTCGCGCGTGGCCCAGTCGTCACCGTAGTGCTGGCGCAGGCCCTTCTCGCACTCGCGGCGGAACTGGCTCTCGTGCGTCTCGCCGGGATCGAGCAACGGGAAGCGCGGCAGGATGATGGAGTCCCAGTCCAGCTCAACGTAGCACTTGTCGGCGATCTCGAGCGTGTTGTCGCAGGCCTCGGGGCAATACGGGAACATCGCCCGCATCTCCTCCTCGGTCTTCATGTAAAACTCCGAGCCGGTCATGCGCATGCGGTTGGGGTCGTCGACCTTGGCGTTCATGCCAATGCACATGATGACGTCCTGCACCGGCGCGTCCTCGCGGCGCAGGTAGTGGAAGTCGTTGGTGGCGATGACCTTGACGCCCACCTGTTTGGCGATGTCGATGAGCGTGCGGTCCATCTGCTCGTCGGTCAGGCCGTTATCGGTGGTAATGCCGTGTTCCTGGATCTCGATATAAAAGTCGCCGGGGTCGAAGGTGTCGCGGAAGGTTTCGGCCCACTTGATGGCGCCCTCCATGTCACCGCGGTCGATGTACTTGGGGATGATGCCGGCGATACAGGCACTCGTGCAGATCATGCCCTTGGCGTGGCGGCGCAGGTTGTCGAGCGTCACGCGCGGCTTGTAATAAAAGCCCTGCACGGCGGCCTCGGAGACCGTCTGCATCAGGTTGACGTAGCCCTCCTGGTCCTTGGCCAGAAGGATCATGTGGTAGAGCTCGGGCTTATGGTCGCGGGCGAGCGTCTCGTCCGGCGTAAAGTAGACCTCGCAGCCAAAGATGGGCTTGATGACCAGAGGCGGCTTGAGCTCGTCGATGTTGCCCTTCTCGTCCCACATGGCCATGTCCTTCACATACTGGGCATGCTCGCGCGGGCTGGACTCGGGATCGGGCTCCACCAGCTCGTCGCGGCGGTCCTTTTCCAAGAAGGCCTTGTCGTGGCTCCAGGTTTTGTACTCGGGCGTGTTGTGGTTGACGGCGTCGCAGGCCAGCGCCAGGTCGGGTACGCCATACATGTAGCCGTGGTCGGTAATGGCCACGGCGGGCATGCCCAGCTCAACGGCACGGTTGACCATATCCTGGATACGGGTTGCGCCGTCGAGCATGGAAAAGACAGTGTGGTTGTGCAGATGGACGAATGCCATGTGATGAGCTCCGATGCGGGTTCGTATTCTGACTGAACGATTTTACCCCACGGCGCGGATAGCACCCGAACCTAGCCAAACCAACACGGGTAGTCAATTTGGGACCTTCAAAAAGGGGAATGAGGGCATCCAGATATATCGAGTATTACTGGAACCCCGGCGATGCGCGGAATGATTTGTGACGAATAGTCATGTCCATCAAGAAGGCTCGACGCTTCGGATAGCTCGTCAATCGATATATCAATTCTTGGAGACCTGTATTCCTACCATTTTTAATGAAACAACGGCGGTAATTGCTATCGCGATTGCACCAATAATACCGAGCGCTATCTGAATGGGATATAACCCCAACACATGTCCAAATATGGAGAAAAACATTGCGGAAAAGAGGGCCCTTACCAGAGACGCGACGGAAAGGATCGTCGCGCGGAGATCATCCGCTATCGCGTCTTGGATTAAGTTTTCCGAAGTGATGTACACCACTTCCGGGAGAAAACAAAGCACCATGCTAAGGCCAAACAAACACAGAGGATTTGAAGCGAGCCACGGAAGAATCAAGAAAAGGCCAGCTTCGATTAGCATCGAGCCGAGCATGGTATTTCTTTTCCCGAAACGCGATGAGAAGAAATCTGCTGCAATGTAGGCCGTCGCATTTACTGCATAGGATGCACCGAAAAAGATTCCTATTATGGAGACGGGAGCATCAAATGCGTCGAATACCAACTGATTCAAGTTGTAATAACTCCCATAGAATCCATCGAGCATGCTTGTGCCGACTAGAAGAAGCAATACCGCAAAAGCGGATTCTCCAATGCACCAGGTTTCGCGTCTGAAGATCTTGGCTACGTCAAACCTTTCCTCCCCAGAGTTTTTGGAATGGGTCGTTTCCATCCTCTCAATGGGATACAGAAGGAAAAGCTGCAGAAGATAGAAAACGGAAACGCATACGTAGAGGGCACTCCAAGATATTTGGGCAATGAATGATCCAAGTACGATTGCCACTCCCGTAGCGATTGATTGTGCGGCAAGCAGCCGAGCATTGATGGTGAGGAAGCGCTCTCCTTGACCGGCATTCCGGGCAATTTCATATAAAAGTGCTTGTTCGGATCCCGATTGAAGGGAGTAGGCGAGTGCCTCAACAAGGGAAAGTACGACAAGAAAGGGGCCTGAGAGCAACAGCATGCCAGCCGTATGGAAGAAAAGCAGCAGCACGCCCACTTGAATCGAAAACTTCTTTCCAAAGAAATCGCCTATCAGCCCTGTTGGCAGCTCGAGGACGACCGTTGCAATGTTAAACAGAGCTTGATAAAGCGCGATTTCCGTGACAGACATTCCTTTCTCCGCAAGGAAAAGTAGAAACACTCCCCGATTTAAAACAAATCCCGCGAGAACGAAAAGGGCGGAATAGATGTGCAGCTGCGTAGCGGCATTCTTATTCATTTGGCACTTCCATCAACTACTTTTGTCGGGCCGCTCGCTACTGACTCGAAGCCTGAAGTGTTCACAGTTGATGTGAAGAGCGGTAAAGCTTTTGCACAGGGTATCAATGGAATACATCCGAAGCGTTTTCGGCAGTATCATCGGCGAAGGCGGGATTAGCCTTTACGCGGCGCTCACCCTCGATGTATTTGACGATTTGATCAATCGTCTGGTTGGCGTGGCTCTTGAGCTTGCGCTCGTAGAAGAAGAGGCCGAGCTTGCCGCGCATGCCAGACGTGTTGCCACCCGCACCCTGAAAATCCTCGGTATAGGTGAGCTCGCAAGCACCATCGCCAGCAGGTGCAGTCTCATAGCGCATGGTATTGATGCCCGCCGCATACTGAAAACGGACCTCATAGAGGCACGGGTAGTCAAAGTGCTTGATCTTAGCCTTGATCGCCGTGCCCTTGGTCTTGCCTTTTGCGGACTGGGCGCGCTTCTCGTACTTATAGCCGTTGAGCTTATTGCGGCTAGGACGTTTGCCCGTGACGTTCTCGATATCCCGCATGATGGACCCCGCCAGAGCGTCAAAAAGCTCCTCCGGCGTCACCTTAAGCGTTTTGGTGAGCTGCATGATGGCCCCTTATTCGTTTGAACCGTTCGGGCCATTGTACCGCCCCAAGCTCTCCCATGCGTTGCGGTGCCATTTGGACGATTGAGGGCCTTACGGCCGCAAAACCAACCAAATAGCACCATAAAGCCTGAGGTGGCTAGAGGCTGTAGGTGACTACTTGAGGCTCGCAGGGGTTGGCGGGGTCGACTTGCTCCACGCGGACGAACTTGACGGTCACGGCCTCAAAGCCCGCCTTGTGCAACACATCGGAGTAGACGCGCGCCTGCAGGGCGTGCTTCTCCTGCAGCTGTTCCGGCGTCTCGTCCGGCGTCCCGCCCGTCTTGTAGTCGATGACCAGCGCGCATGACGAATCCGCCGGGTTCGTCGCCAAAGCGTCGATGGCGCCCTCGGCATATGCACCGTAGCGGGCGATGTCCTCGTCCTCGCAGCCCAGCGAGAAGAACGGCACCTCGGCGCGAACGCACGGCCAGGCAAGTAGCTCGGCACGGACCGCCGACTTGAGCCAGCGATCCAGGGCAACGTCGAAGCGTTCGCGCTGCTCCGGCGTCAGGCACCACAGGCGCGCCAGCGCATCGGCACGCTCGGCGGGCAGCGCATCGGCACCCATCTCGATCAGCCACTGGCAGGCGGCATGGAACGCCGAGCCCAGCGCCATGGGGTTGCCGGCGGGCTCAACGGCGGCCACGCCTGCATCCGTCATCTCGGAACCATCCGACTCCGCATCATCGCCAGCCTCGTCCATGGGCACGCGCGCCTCGGCGGCACGGTCCTCGGCCTCGGCATGGAGCGCTGCCGCGATTGACGAGTAGCTATACGAGTCACGCGCCGGGAACGGGCAGGTGCCCATGCGCACGCCCACCGCCTGGGGATACACAAGCTCAAACGCATCGGGCTCGGGGTCGGCAGGACCGGGAACGGCGGCGTGGGCATCTGCACCGGCGCCCTCCGGCTCCGCATCGCCGCGGACAAGCCTGCCCTCGGCATCCAGTGAAGCGTTGGCCTCAAACGCCTGCTCGCCAAAGGTAAAGTCCGAAAGCGAAATGAGCTCGTAGTCACCCGGCTGGGAGTTGTCGAACACCAGGCGGTCGGCATCGAGCTGCGGCATGTCCAGAGCGTCGGTCGGCAGAATACGACGCAGCACGTCGTAGGTCAGATCGGTCTCGACGTCGAAGGTCGGCGTCGTCACCTTGCCACGGCTCACGCCGGCATCCATCGCCAAGATCACCAGCTCTCGCGCACGCGTCATGGCAACATAGAGCAAGCGGGCCCGCTCCTCGAGCGAAAGCTGCAGGTCATCGTTGCGCAGGCGAGCAAATGCCTCGGCGGGAGAACCCGTCGCACAGACGTCCTCCATGAGCTCCGGCGGCAGCCACAGCGACGTGCCCTTGCCCTTAAACACATGCTCAAACTGCTTTTTAACGTCGTCGCCCTTCACAAAGGTTCCGTCGGCGAGCTTAACGCCGTCGAAGCGTGCCGGCAGTGCCACGACCTGCGCTCCGCCCTCGACGCGACCCATCTGTGCCGCACCCGAGGACTTGCGCACGCCAAAGCACTCGGCGACCGCCACGACCGGATATTCCAGGCCCTTGGAGGCGTGCACCGTCATGATGCGTACCGCGCCGTCACCCTCCTCGTTGAGCGCGCCCGGGGCTTCCTTGCCCGCCAGGAAGCGGTCAAAGGCCAGCGCAATGGAGCGCGGCGAGTTACCGAACTCGGCCTCGGCCTCAACCACAGCATCAAGCGCCTTGAGCACGTTGGCGGCGATGGCCTTGCCCTCGGGACCACGCTGTGACAGACGCACAAACCAACCGGAAGCGTTGACCACGTCGCGCGCGATGGCGGCGAACGAATCGCGACCCACACGACGAAGCGCATACCGCAGCACCTCGCGGGCGCGCGTCACGAGCGGCAGCTCTTGCAGGCCCGGCACATCGGAATCGCTCATGATGCCCGCGTCGATATTCCGGCGGGAGGTCTCCCCCGTCTCGCTATCGAGCTTGGTCGCCAGCGCCAGGAACTCCTGGGCGCCGAGCGCAAACATCGGCGAGGCGAGCAGCGGCATAAGGCCCTGCGCCGTATCGGCCAGGTTGGCGAGCGCACAAACCAGGGCGCGCACCGTCTGCACCTCGGCAGCCTGCGCAAAGACCGAGCCACCCGCGATCACGCAGTCGAGCCCTTGGTCGCGGAATGCCTGCGCATAGACGTCGGCGTTGGTCATGCGGCCCAGCAGCAGCACCATGCCGCCCTGGGGCTGGCCGGCATCGGCAAGCGCGCGGAAGCGTTCGGCGATCGCACGGGCCTTGGCCTGCGTGCGCTCCTGCGTACTGCCGCCGGCAACAAAGAGGGCCTGGCGACGCGAGGCGTCCGCCACCAGCGTGTCCTTACGGCCGTCGCTCGCCTCAAGATCCAAAAAGCCCTGCATCAGGCCGCCGTCATCGCCGTCGAAGACGCGTGCCACGTAACGCAGCACCTCGTCATGGCTGCGGAAGTTGCGCACAAGTTTAACGAGCTCGCCAGCAGGGGCGTCGGCCACGGCAGTCGCCTCGGACGCCGTCGTCGATCCCACCTTGCGCTCTTGGCGACGGAACACCTCGACCTCGGCGCCGCGGAAACGATAGATCGACTGCTGCGCATCGCCCACGGTGCACAGCGCGCGCTCCCCCGCACCCGTCAGGTAGCGGATTAGATCGACCTGCATCTGGTCGGTATCCTGGAACTCGTCGATCATGACCATCTTAAAGCGGCCCTCGTATGCCGCTCGGATGGCCGGGTAATCGCGCAGGGCCTCGTAGGCCATGCGCAGCAGGTCGTTGTTGTCGAGGGCAGACTGGCCGGCCTTAAGCGCGCGGTACTCAGCCTCTACAGAGCGGGCCAAGCCCACCAGTGCATCGAGCGCGGGGCCACCGCAGGCAAGCACGATATTGATAAATGCATCGGCGGCCTCGGCCTTGAGCAGCTCGACCTGCTCCTTGGGGAACGCCTTGCTCGCGCGCGGCATGGTGCACGACATCATGAGTCGTGCCGCATCGGCCATGGTCTTGCCGCTCGCCTCGAACGCGTCGATGGCATCGAGCGCCATCTGCGCTTTCTCGGTCGCGGCCTTGCTTGCGCCCAGCGCCGCACGATAGGCATCGGCGAGTGCCGAGGTATCGGCCTGGCCGCGCGCCACGCGTACGTCGTCCATGCCGCCCGGCAGCTGGCTCGAGAGCTCCAGTAACTCGCGCACCAGGCCCTTGATGGTGGTGCCGGCGCCAAAGGGACCGCCCTCGCCTGCCATGGGATACCAGGCGTAGAGGGCCTTGAGCGATGCCGCGAGCTCGGGGGCGGCATCGGGTGCCGTCGCGCGGGCCAGCACGTGCTCAACAGCCTGGTCCATAAGCTCGTCGGTATCGGTGAGCACCGTGAACTCGGGGTCGATGCCCAGCTCCAGCGCGTGCGCGCGCAGGATACGCGAGCACATGCCGTGAATGGTCGAGATCCATGCGTCGTCGACGGTCAG
This sequence comes from uncultured Collinsella sp., assembly GCA_959599635.1. GTDB lineage: Bacteria > Actinomycetota > Coriobacteriia > Coriobacteriales > Coriobacteriaceae > Collinsella. The sequence goes on along the minus strand of CAUGJN010000005.1, from coordinate 107 downwards.
GGCCTCCTCGTCCATGCCCTCGTCGATAAGCGCACGGCGCACACGGTCACGGATCTCGGCCGCGGCATCTTTGGTAAAGGTGATGGCGAGCACCTGGTCCAGATGCT
>CAUGJN010000004.1 GCA_959599635.1 uncultured Collinsella sp. | reverse complement strand
AAGAACTCGTCGGGCGTGCCGGTTTCCACGATCTGGCCGTCGGCCATAAACACGACGCGGTCGGCAACGCGGCGGGCGAAGTTCATCTCGTGCGTAATGACGATCATCGTCATGCCCTGCTGGGCCAGGCGGACCATGACCTCGAGCACCTCGTTGATCATCTCGGGGTCAAGGGCACTTGTGGGCTCGTCAAAGAGCATGGCCTTGGGCTGCATCGCGAGCGAACGGGCAATGGCCACGCGCTGCTGCTGGCCGCCCGAAAGCTGAGCGGGCACCTTGTCGGCCTGCTCGGCCACGCCTACGCGGCTCAGCAGGTCCATGGCGCGCTCGCGGGCCTCGTCCTTGGAGACGCCCAGCACGTCGACCGGCCCCAGCATGACGTTCTGCAGCACCGTCATATGCGCGAACAGGTTGAACTGCTGAAACACCATGCCCAGCTCGGCGCGCATGCGGGCAAGATCCTTGCCTTCCTGCGGCAGAGGCTCGCCCTCGATGAGGATCTCGCCCGAGTCGATGGTTTCCAGGCGGTTGATGGTTCGGCACATGGTCGACTTGCCCGAGCCCGAGGGGCCGATCACGACGACGACTTCGCCGCGGTCGACCGAGAGATTGATGTCGTTGAGGACGTGCAGATCGCCATAGTGCTTATCGACGTGCTTGAGCTCGATCAGCGGCTGATTAACGGTAGAAGAAGTGCTCTGTGCCATGGTGCTCGGCTCCTTATGACTCGAAATGGTAAATCGTTAGCGAATGATGGTCGCGCCGGTCTTGTGCGAGACGTAGACGGCGGCCTTGTTGATCGCGACGTTGATGAGGATATAGATGACCGCGATCACCAGGTAGACCGACACGAGCGCGTCGTAGTTGGTAATGAGCACGCGGGCGTTTTGCATAAGGTCGGGGTAGCTCACCACGTAGGCGACGGTGGTGTCTTTGACGACGACCACAAGCTGCGAAATCAACGACGGAATGATAAACCGAATGGCCTGCGGCAGCACGATTTTAAAGGTGATTTTAGCCTTGGAGAGACCGAGCGCCTGGGCGGCCTCGACCTGGCCGCGCGGCACGGCATTGACGCCGGCGCGGAAGATCTCGGCGAGTACGCCGGCTGCGGCGAGCGCGACGGGAAGCGTGAGCATCCAAAACGACGGCAGCGCGATCTTGTACTGGGGCAGCACCAAAAAGAAGAAGTAGATGAATAGCAGGCTCGGCACGCCACGGAAGAAATCGGTGAGCACGCGGCAGACCAGCTGCAGCGGCTTGATGTCGCTGGTACGGCCGAGCATGAGGGCTAAGCCCAGTACCAGCGCGATGGCGCCGGCGGTGAGCGCGACCTTTACTGTGCCCTCAAAACCGGCAAGCAGGAACTTCCAGGTGGTGAGGTGCGTAAAGAAGTACCAGTAATGGACCGAAAGCTGGCCGGTCACATAAAAGCGCTGCAGTACCAGAGCGATGAGCACGGCCACGGCAACAAGTGAGATGGCGGTGCCGACGCGAATCTTGGCGCGCATCTTGGGGCCGGGAGCCTCGTAGAGCGCATCGCGCATGGTGAGCGCGGAGGTGGAGTGCTTGCTCATCGGAGGATCCTCACCTTCTTATCGATATAGTTGCCAATGTGGCTCACCACAAAGGCCGTGCCCAGGTAGCCGAGCGCCGAGATAAAGAACGCGGCGACGCCGCCGAGCGAGCGCGTGTTGATGTAGCTCACCACGCCGGTGAGCTCCTGCGGTTTAAGCGGCACCTGACTGCCGAGCGCGGTGGTGAGCATGACGGCGATAAAGAGGTTGGTCATGGGCAGCACGCTCGAGCGCAGCGCCTGCGGAATCACGATCTTGGCGAGGATACGGCTGAAGCTCATGCCCAGCGAGCGGGCGGCTTCCACCTGGCCGACACCGACGGTGTTGATGCCGCTCATAAAGTTCTCGGAGCCAAAGGCAGAACCCAAGAGCACCGTGGCGACGATGACGCAGGTGCGGTAGGGCAGGACGACCTTGAGCGGGGGCAGCGCATAGACGACGATAATGAGCAGCGCGATGCCGGGGATGTTACGGAAGACCTGGACATACAGGTCGCCAAAGACGCGCAGCGGCTTGAGCGGCGACACGCGCATCACGGTGACGGCGACGGCCAGCACCATGGCGATGGCAAACGACTCAAGCGTCATGCCCCAGGTTGCTAGCAGGGCGTCGATATAGTTCTGGCCATAGAGCGACCAGAGCTCGGAGAGACTCATGCGGACCTCCCGCCGGTAAGGAAAGGGGCTCCCGTGTGTACGGAAGCCCCGACAACTCAGTGAGGAAACAGTTTACCGCAATAAAGCGCATCATGCGTTTCCGTATGGTTTCATTGCGGTCGTTACCAGGCTCGCTGCCTAGGCGCCGATCTCGGGCAGCTCGGGAACATTGGTGTCGCCCGTACGGTCACCGATGCAGATCTGCCACAGCTCGGTCCAGGTGCCGTCGTCCTCGATCTTCTTAAGGAAGTCGTTGACAAAGGCGACGCCGTCGGAATCGAGCGGCAGGCCGATACCGTAGGGCTCTTTGCTGCCGAAGGGCTTGCCGGCGATCTTGTACTTACCGGGTTCGCGGACCAGGGCGCTCTGCTGCATGTTGTTATCGATGACGTAGGCGTCAACGCGGCCCTGCTGAAGTGCCTGGCGGGCCTCCTCGTCGGTCTTGAACTCCTGTTGGCTGGCCTTGGGGGCGAACTCCTCCAGGATGGCGGGGCCGTTGGAGCCGGACTGGACGGCGACGTTCTTGTCGGCCAGGTCGTCGACGCTCTTGATGTCGTCGTTGTCGGCGAGCACCAGGATAGCCTGCTGGGTGTAGTAGTAGGGACCGGCGAAGGAGACGAGCTTCTTGCGCTCGTCAGTGATGGTGTAGGTGGCAAAGACAGCGTCGACCTGGCCGTTCTGCAGGACGGACTCGCGCGTGTCCGAGGTCACCTGGGTGATCTCGACCTTGTTCTCGCCCAGAATGTAGTTGGACAGGAGCTGTGCGATACCGGCGTCGAAGCCGCGGGTCTGACCGTCTTTCTCGTTGAGGAGGGAGAAGAGCGTGGAGGTCTGAACGCCACCGATCTTAAAGACACCGGCGTCCTTGACGGCCGTGGCCCAGGTGCTGGCGGCGATGGCGTCGTCATCGGCCTTGGGGCCGTTGTCGACGAGTTTGTCGAATGCCTTGGCATCGAGTATGGTGGAAGCCTCGGTATCTTCGGAGCTCTTGGAGGAGCCGGCGGCGGAACCCTTGTCGGCCTCGGCACTGGTGTCGGAGCAGCCGGCAAGACCAAGGCCGGCGACGGTTGCGAAGGTGGCGGCAACGAAGCCGCGGCGGTCGAGAACGACCTGCTGGGAGAGGTTTTTGCTCATGGTAGAACACCTTTCTCAATAAAATCCCTAGCGGTTGAGTAGAGTTATACCCTATCGCGCTCAAATGGGTCAACACGAAATAACTCAGAAACATACTTACCTTATGGGTAATTCTTTCTACCAAAAAGGGACAGGTTTATTTTGGTAGGTTTTATCTGGGAAAATGTCGGTTATTGCTGCTGAGATGACGTTTTGCGGTCGGCGTGGCCGCTCGCGGCGGTCGTTATAATGGCGGCAACGCGACATATATATAAGTAAGGAGATCGCGTATGAACGATTATTCGTTTTTCGCGCCGCGAAAATAAAAACCTCCGCAGGGGTGCTTCCCTTGCGGAGGTTTTTTACTCATTGAGTAGCCTTACGGCCTCGGCGGCCATGTTCTCGACCGTCATGCCGGATTGCGCCAACAGCTCGTTGGGATCGTAGCGATCGGGGAAGCCCTTGGCGATGCCGAAGGTGCGCGTGCGCACGGGCGTGCAGGCCAAGTAGCACGCGACGCGTTCGCCCCAACCGCCGTCCAAGATGCCGTCCTCGAGGGTGACGACAACGCGATGCTCGGCGGCAAGGCTGTCGAGGAACTCGCGGTCAAGCTCGGTTGCAAAGCGAGGGTTGACGAGCGTGGCCTCGATGCCGTACTCGGCAGTCAAGCGATTTGCCACGCGCTCGCCCAGCTCAAAGAAATCGCCGAGCGCGAGCACGGCCACGTCGCGGCCCTGGCGCACCACGTTGTAGCGAACGGCGCTGTAGTCGGTGTCTTCGGCAGGCGCCAGGTCGGGGCGGCTTACCAGGCCAATGCCCGGTACACGGATCGCTACGGGATGCTCGCGGTGGTCGAGCGACCAGCTCAGCATGGACAGATATTCCTCCATGCAGGCCGGCGCCAAGTAGTGCATGTTGGGAAGACCGCCCAGCATGGAAATATCAAAGAACGAGAGATGCGTCTCGGATGTGGTGCCAAAGATCGACGCGCCAAATACCAGGATGGTTGCGGGGGCGTCGTTGAGGCACAGGTCGTGCCACAGTTCGTCGTAGGCACGCTGCAAAAACGTGCCGTACACACCAAAGACCGGCTTGGCGCCCGAGCGCGCAAGCGCGGTGGCAAAGGTCACGGCATGCTCCTCGGCAATGCCCACATCGACGAACTGTTTGCCGGCGGCGGCGCGAAGCTCTGGTGTAAAGCCCATGATATAGGGCGTTGCGGCCGTGATGCCCACGACCTGCGGATCGCGCTCTATGGCAGCGCTCAGGGCCTCGCCCGTAATGTCGGCATAGGTGCGCGGCGCAGGCTCGCTCGGATGGCCCGGGCAGAGCTTGCGCCCAGTCGCCATGTCAAACGGGCCTACATGATGCCAGCGCTCGGGGTCGCTCTGGGCCGGCTCAAAGCCCTTGCCCTTCGCGGTGGAGACGTGCAGCACGATGGGATGATCGATATCGCGCAGTTCCTGCAGCACGTCGACTAGGGCCAACACATCGTTACCGGCGTCCAGATAGCGGTAGTCGAGCCCCATCGCGCGGAAAACGTTGCGCTCACAGGTGCCGTTGCTGGCGCGCAGCTCGGCCAGATTGCGATACAGGCCGCCATGGTTCTCGGCAATGGACTGGTCGTTATCGTTGACGATGATGATCAGGTTGCTGTCGAGCTCGGCGGCATTGCTAAAGCCCTCAAACGCCAGACCGCCCGAAAGCGAACCGTCGCCAATGATGGTGATGACGTTGTACGCATCACCCGCCAGGTCACGAGCGTGCGCCAAGCCGCAGCCCAGGCTCACCGATGTGGAGGTGTGGCCCATGGCGAACAGGTCGTGTTCGGACTCGTCGGGATTGGCAAAGCCAGAGGCCTCGCCGTAGCGTGCCGGGTCGATATAAGTGTACGCGCGCCCAGTCAGCGCCTTGTGGGCATAGGTCTGGTGCGACACGTCAAAGACAATTTTGTCGGTGGGGGAGTTAAACACGCGATGAAGCGCAACCGTAAGCTCAACGACGCCCAGGTTGGGGGCAACGTGCCCGCCGACGGCGGCGGAGCTTTCGAGGATGGCGTGGCGGATCTCGCCGCAGAGCAGCGGAAGCTCGGCGCGATCGAGAGCCTTGACGTCCTCGGGCGTTGTCGTTTGCGTAAGCAGCATCGTTGTGGGTTACTCCATGCGAATCGTGCGCCGGCACTCCCTCGGCCGGCACAATTGCACAAGACAGTCTCGCACATTTTGGCGTTTGATATGTGACGGCGGCGCGGTAATTCGCCAACTGGTGGGGCAAAACGTTTTGTCCGATGCCATACTGATAAGTTCCATGATGATTTTATTCATTGCGTGCAGGCTGTGGCTTGCCGCCGAGCGCCGCCGGAAGGAGGCCGCATGTCCGATACCGTTCGTGCCGAGAAAATCGCGTGCGAAGTAGACTATGCTGCCCGTCAACTGGCACAGGCGGGTCGTCTGGACCTGACGCGCGAGTTTATCCAGCATGGCGATGTGACGGTGTATACGCATGTGACCTCGGTGGCGCGGGCAAGTCTGTCCTTTGCCGAGCGCCTGGGCCGCGTCGGTATCTCCGTCGACCGCTTGTCGCTGCTGCGCGGGGCCCTGCTGCACGATTACTTTCTCTATGACTGGCACGATCCCGACCCAAGCCATCGACTGCATGGCTTTCGGCATCCGTTTTTTGCCCTGGCGCGTGCCGAAGAGGATTTTGAGCTGACGTCGCGCGAGCGGAATATCATCGCGCGCCATATGTTTCCGCTGGTACCGGTGCCGCCGACGTGTCGCGAGGCATGGATTGTGTGCCTGGCGGATAAATGGTGCGCGCTGCGCGAGACGATTGCCGGCCGTCTGCCGCGCAAAGACAGGGCGGACGATGACGTGAGCAGCGAATCGAACGAAAAGAGGAGAGGGTAGACGGTGGGAACCGCGATCGACATGGCATTTGACGGCGCGACGCTTGCCGCCTGTCCGCTCTCGGCGCTGGTACTCTCGTTTGCCTTCTACGGTTTTTGCGGCTGGGTATGGGAGTCGACAGTCTGCGCCATGCTCAACCACGGACGCTTTGCCAACAGCGGCTTTTTGCTAGGGCCGTGTTGTCCCATCTACGGTGCGGGCGGCATCGCGTGCTGGTTGCTGCTGCGTGGAATCCCAGACGCCTCGAGCCAGTTTGTCGCTGCCGCGCTCGTATGCAGCGTGATCGAATATAGTGTGGGCGTGCTGTTGGAAAAAACGACGGGTGCCCGGTTTTGGGATTACTCGCATCTGCCGTTTAACCTGCACGGACGCATCTGCCTGTACTGGGCCTGCGCGTTTGGCTTGGGTGCGTTGTGTATTTGCCGTTTAGTGGAGCCGGCATTGCTGGGGCTGCTTGGCCATCTGCCGGTGCTGATTGTGCGGCTGTCCGCCTTTATCGTCGCGGTCGCGATGATGGTCGATGCGGTGTGCTCGTTGGCCAGCTGGCGCCGCCTGTCCGATCAGCTTGAGCGTGTGCGTGCCGACCTTGCCGACCGCATCAATGAGTCGCTTGCCGACGCCTCCGACTCTATGCTCGAACGTATTCCCGATTCGGCGATCGACTCGGTGGCGCAGACGCATATCCGCGGTCGCGCCGTTAACGCTTGGCTGGCCGAGCTGGGCGACGCGGCGCTCGATGCCCTGCGCGAGAAGGCTTCGATGCCGACGTTTATCTCGGATGGTGCTCGCGGCCTGGCGCTCGCTGCCCGCCGCGTTGCCGATGTCGCGCCGAGCATGCCGCGTCCGTCGCTCAGTCGTCGCCTTGCCGGCAAGCGCATGAGCCGTCCGGTGCCGAGTGTGTCGCTCAGCCGTCGTGACCTGCGCTTCTTTAACGCCTTCCCGCGTCTGCGCATCAATCGCTACGAGGGCGTCATCCGAGCTACCGACCTCCGCGACCGAGCCCGCGAGCTGTTCCGGCGCTAGCCAGAGCGGAGCCAAGCGCGCCCTTCTCGTTCGCACGTTTCCCGTTCGTTTCGCGCCCGTTGCCGTGCCGTTTCCAAGATTGCGGCACCGTTTCCATTCGACAACGCAGCGTTTAACAACGCCGTATCTGGTCTACACCAGTTGGCCCTCGGCCGCATCATGAGCGCCGACAACGTTCATGCGACCAAGGGGGAGCGAATGTACGATACGGGATCGACAACGTTTATGCTCATCTGCACCATGCTCGTGTTTTTAATGACACCGGGTCTGGCGTTTTTCTATGGCGGCCTGTCCAGGCGCAAAAATGTCATCAACACCATGCTTATGTGCTTTGGCGCCATTGGCCTGGTTGGTGTGCTGTGGATTGTTGCCGGCTGGTCGCTGGCCTACGGTGGCGACGGTTCTAACCCGTTTATTGGCGGCTTTGACCAGCTGCTGTGCCTGCCGGTGCTCAACCAGGTGCTGCAGGCGGCCGAGGGCAATGCTGCGGATGGTGCCGTCTACCCTCAGATCATCAACATCGCCTTCCAGATGGCGTTTGCCATGATCACCGCCGCTATCGTTACGGGCAGTCTGGCAGGCCGCGTTAAGTTTGGTGCCATGACGGCCTTCCTGGGCATTTGGCTGCTCGTGGTCTATGCGCCGCTCGCCCACATGGTTTGGGGCGGCGATGGTTCCTTTATCGGCGACATCATCGGCGCGCTCGACTTTGCCGGCGGCGACGTGGTACACATTTCGTCCGGTCTCACGGGCCTGATTCTCTGCTTAATGCTCGGCCGTCGTCGCGGCTTTGGCATGATGAGCTACCGTCCGCATAACGTGCCGTTTGTGGCGCTGGGCGCCGGCCTGCTTTGGTTTGGCTGGTTTGGCTTTAACGGCGGCAGCGAGTTTAAGGCCGACGCCGTGGCGGCGCTCGCCATCCTCAACACCGTGACGGCCAGCGCGGCGGGCATGGTCTCGTGGCTTGCCGTCGAGCGCGTGCACACCGGTCGCCCCACGCTGGTGGGTGCCAGCACCGGTCTGGTTGCGGGCCTTGTGGTGGTCACGCCGGGTGCGGGCTTTGTCGAGCCGTGGGCAGCGCTGGTCATGGGCCTGATCGTCTCGCCCGTCTGTTACCTGGCCATCAGCCATCTTAAGACCAAGTTTGGCTACGACGATGCGCTCGACGCGTTCGGTTGCCACGGTATCGGCGGCATCTTGGGCGGTGTGCTCACGGGCCTGTTCTGCGTGCCGGAGCTCTCGTGGACCGGTAAGGGCGGCCTGTTCTACACGGGCGACGTGTCGCTGCTTGTCTCGCAGGTTCTGGGCATTGTGGTGACGGTCGTTATTGTGCTGGTGCTCGACTTGGTGATCGCCGCGGTGGTCAAGGCACTGTTCCACGGCAGCCTGCGTGTGGACGAGGCCGACGAGGCGCTGGGCCTGGATGCGAGTCAGCACGGCGAGAGCGCGTACCCCTCGTTTAGTGGTCTGGACTAGCGGTTTTAACGTTCTGTCAGACCAACTCTTAAAGAGAGGAATTTACTATGAAGAAGATTACGGCGATCGTTCGTGCCGAGAAGCTCGAGGTTCTTAAAGACGCGCTGTTTGCTGCTGATGTTCGCGGCATGACTATCAACCAGGTGCAGGGCTGCGGCGCACAGCATGGCTGGAAGGAATACGTGCGCGGCAACGAGCTGCTCGTCAACACGATCCCCAAGGTGCAGTTCACCCTCATCTGCGCCGATGAACATGTCGACGGCATTGTCGACATCATCTGCAACGCTGCTCGCACCGGTGCCGTTGGAGACGGCAAGATCTGGGTTGAGCCGGTCGAGGAGGTTATCCGCATCCGTACCGGCGAACACGGCCCTGCCGCGGTGTAGGATCGACCGCCTGCCATCCGCAACGTTAAAATGCTGCAATGAGGCACAAGACTTGCGTTGCGGATGGGCGGATTATGGGTCGCAATAAATATCCCGAGGAGACGGTCGCGAAGATTCTCGACGCGGCACTGGAGCTATTCTGCGCACAGGGTTATGAGGGGACGAGTATTCAAGATATCGTTGACCGTCTCGACGGCATGACCAAGGGCGCTGTCTATCATCACTTCAAGAGCAAAGAAGAGATTTTCAACGCCGCGTTTGATCGGGCGATGACTCCGATTGTTGAGCACCGCCGCTCGATGCTTGGCGTCGGTAATATGACCGGAGCCCAAAAGCTCAAGCGACTGTACGCTCCCGAGTCCGTTGTTCCACAAATTGAGCTATGGGCACGTATGCGTCCTGCAGCAGATCCGGTAAAAAGCTCGCGCCTACTGGCGATGCAGTACCAGGGCTCATTTGACGAGTCGGCCGATGGCTGTCTCTTGCCAGTGATCGAGGAGGGCATCGCCGACGGCTCCATTGCGTGCGAATGCCCGCGCGAAGCGGCGGAGGCCGTATCGTTGTTGGCGAATCTTTGGCTGCTGCCATTGTTCCGTCCGCTCGAGCCCAAGGAGCGAATGCTCGCTCGCGCACAATGTTTGGCGCAGATGGCTGCCGCGGTGGGGCTCGATTTGGGTAATGAAGTGCTTCAGACAACGGCGCAGATTTGGGACGTATGGGACCGCGCCGGGTGGTAATATAGATACCAACGGTATGTAATTGATTTGTGAGGGTAGCCACGGCTGCCCTTTTCAAGTCATTAAATACATACTAGTGGTATGTATAGGGGGTGGGCTTATGGCTGGGCTGAGAGACGTCGGTGTCTCGTTGAAATCAAAAACAGTGCGGTCAATCAGGCTCGCGGAACTTCTGGTTGCGCAGCTGTGCACGTATTCGATGCTGTCGGCGCTGTGCTTTGCGTATCCACTTTACTTGTTCGATCGCAGTGGATCGTCAACGTTATATGGCGTCGTCGCGGCGATAGCGTTCATACCCGGCGTACTTGCAACTCCGGTTGGCGGAATCTTGGCGGATAGGGGAAGACATCGCGAGGTCCTCGTGGCCCTCGGCATTGCTCTGATGACTGCATCACTGCTGTCTATCCCCATGAAGCGCTCGTTGCCTCTTGCGGTCGTCGTAGTAGCGATACTTTGTGTTCAATATGGTGTTCAATCGCTGCTAAAGCCAATGCTCCAAATTGAGACGGTGCGCATGGCGGGTGAAGAGAAGGTTGAGCGGGCCACTGCATTGGTTTCGCAGATGACCATGGTGAGCAATATCTTGGGTCCTGTGGTCGGGACGGCAGTCTATGGGTGCTTTGGCATCGATGCTCTTTGCGCAACCGCGTCGGTGGCGTTTGCGATTTCAGCTCTCTTGTTTGGGGTCGCACTCAAGCAAAATGCCTCATCTGAAACGATGAGAGACGGCGCGACTCGTACGACATGCCGAAACGATTTTCGGGAGTCGATTCGGTATCTGTTGCAAAATGCACCATTGGTCGCTGTGATTTTGCTTGCGGCAGTTTTGAACCTTGCGTTGGTTGGGCTAACGATTGGCGCTCCCATTATTGTTACAAAGCATCTCGGCATGCAATCGTCCTGCGTTGGGATAGTTGAGGTTGCTATGGGCTTGGGTGGTCTTGCCGGCAGTGGCTTGGTCGGCATTTGGCCGCATCGCTTTTCTTTCAATGACATATGTCGATATGTTGCGATGATCTGTTTTGGAGTCGCACCGATTATTGTCGCGCAACTGTTCGGCGCAGATGCATGCGTGTTCACCGTGTTTGCGGTTGGTTCGGCATGGGTCATGGTGTGGGCAAGCATTGCGTCGGTTGAAATCATCGCGTTTGTTCAGCGGGCAGCGCCGACTGAACTCTGCGGAAAAGTGCTTTCGGTCGTTTACATGGTCCTTTCCTGCGCAACGCCGATCGGGCAATTGGTGTACGGGATTGCATATGATCGATGGACACCGGCGTTTGTATTCGCAGCCATGCTGGCGGTGCTGACGCTGACGATGGCGCTGTTTTATCGGCTGAAAAGTCGCTCGTAACGATTGATTTAACGCACTGGGGCACCGTTGCTTTGCGGAAGCGAATGTCCTGGCGCGTTGGAACACTCTTGCATGGGCATGCCTCTCTTTCGTCTAAAATAACGTGCAGGCGAAGGAGAGGCATGCCCATGATCAAGATGTTCGCGAGTGACTTAGACGGAACGCTGCTGAACGCCCTGCACGAGGCAGATAGGACTATCCGCCGCGCCATTCGCGAGCTGACTGAGGCTGGCCTGCATGTGGTTCCCGCGACTGGACGCTCGACGTTGCCGATCGGCGAGCATGGCTTTACGGGCCTGGCGCTTGACGCCTGCTGCTCCAATGGGTCCATCGTGCGCGACAGGCATGGCGAGGTGCTCAAGACCTGGACCATCGACCCGCAGGTTACCGAGGAGCTGCTCAAGGCGTTCCCGGACATTTGCTTTGACTGCTCCACGCCCGATGGCATGTTTTCGAGTGGATCGTTCGAGATGCATCAGGCGGGCTTTAAAAAGGACAGCCCCATCAAGCGTATTGTGATGCGCGGCATGCGTGCGCGTGGCAGCTATCACGAGGAACAGTATTTCGACCAGTCGATCGGCGATATCTTGCGTCACGATGTATGCAAGATCAATTGTCGCGTGACCTCGCCCGAGCTGGAGCGCGACCTTAAGGCGTATCTTGCCGAGCGCTCGGACCGTGTGGTCAACGCGCCGTTCGATCCGGTGATGTTCGAGATCACGGACGCGGCATGCAACAAGGGCGAGAGCGTGGCCTGGCTGGCGGGTTACTACGGCATTGCCGAGGACGAGGTCGCGGTCTATGGAGACGGCGGCAACGACATCGCCATGCTCAAGCGTTTCCGCCACAACTACGCGACCAAAAACGCAAGCGATGCAGCTAAGGCCGCCGCGAGCGTGACCATCGGCAGCTGCATGGTCCATGCCGTCCCCAAACACATGCTCGCCACCATGCGCAAGCAAAACTCCCGCACCATCATCGAATAATGTGACAAAGGGGCTGTCCCTTTATCACATGGGAGATACCGGCTTTTGGCGTATAGGACTGTTACGCTTTCGCCACCAACAAATTTCGAGTTATTCGGCCTGTCGGAGGTCGTTAAATGGCTAAAGATGCCCTCTCGGGAACATTCATGCCTCTAATGGTGTTTGATTCGGTGACGTAAGTGCGCAAATGGGCATGTATACGCTCAAATAAGGACAAAAACCCTCAGATAATCCCGGCGGTGCATTTATACAAAACCGGTAGCGTGGCCGAATAACTCGAAGAATGTAGTTGGCAGTTCGGCGACAAGCTCGGGTATGGCAAAGGAACTGCTCCTTCGCCATACCCGAGCTCCGATCTTCTGAAATACGAACAAACATTCGCATATCTAACTGCGCTTTGATAGAATCGGTATCGTTGACGGCAGTTCCATGTGCCGGGCAGCGCTCTCCATCTGATGGGAGGTGATGCCCATGACCGATTTGATTGATTTCGTGAGGCTCCTGACCGCATTGGTCTCGCTTTTTACGACGCTTATCGGACTTTCCGAGGCACTCAAGCAACGCTCGAAGCAACGAAAGAGGGGTCGCCGCCGCTAAGGCGTTGACCCCTTAATCCACGCAACGGCGCTGCCCAGCTTTGCAGAACTTGGGCTGCCGTCGACACCATTCTACCCACGAATGACATTTTGGACAATCGGCAATGCCACTTCAAAAAATGGATGCAACCTAGGAGGACGCAGAATGTGACAAAGGGACAGTCCCTTTGTCACATTCTGGAGTTCTCTATAAGCCAGTGCTCATAGGCGCGTTGCATGACCTCAGTCTTGTCAGCTTTTTTGCGGCAGCCCTTTTGTTCCTCAACGGCCAGTTCGTAAGCGCCACTTTGCTCAAAGGCGCCGGTGTCCCACGCACCGTGTTCAATGCGCGACCATACGGCATCGATGAGGTGTTCGAGCTCGGCAATGTCATCGGCGCTGGCGGTCGTCGAGAACGGCGGACGCAGCTCATTCGTTGCCTTGTCGGGCTCGACATAGTAATCGCCCATGGAAGTGACGGTGTAGCCATAAAACTCGGTTGACGTCTCGACCAGCAGTTTGTAGAACTTGAGCTGGCGATGATAGCCCGCGGGCACCTCCTTGCCAAAGCCAGTCTTGTAGTCGACGATCTGCACCGTTTTAGCTGCATCGTCAACGAGGAGCAGATCAAGAAAACCGAAGAGCGGGGTTCCACCGGCAGTTAGACACTGCATGTTCGCTTCCGTGATGCAACGGTAGCCGCGCACGTGCTCTACAAGCCAGGGGATGAATGCGCGACAAATGCGTTCGAAGCGCTCCGAATAGCGATGGACGTCCTCAGGGGCAAAATCGAGCCACGAAATCTGCTGACGATACTCGGCCTCAATTGCCTCGATTGCCGCCTCGCCATCGGTTGCCATCCGATTAACGATTTCTTCGAACATCGCGTGAACGATGGTGCCGAATTCGGTTTGGATCGTAGGCGCAGTGGGCAGGCGCACAATCTGCTTTTCGGGGAAGTGCAGGCTATTTGCGCATCCAGGCTCGTACGTCACAAAGTTGTTGAGCGCTGTTGCAGAGAGAAACTTCACGTCGGTGTGAGGCTCCAAAAGTGCGCAGAGCTCGGGCGTATCGAACGCGTAGTTGTCGCGCCACTCGGTTTCGATGGCGGTACTGAGCTGGTTTGCCTCGACGGTGACTTCGCAAGAGTCGATAAGCCCCGTGAGCTCCTGCAGCGCCGATCCGCCGGCGCGGTACAGCTCGAGGTGTCGCTTAGCGCGCGTGATGGCTACAAACAGCAGACGGCGCGCATCGTCGTCATCCTTTTCGTCGCGAATAAGCAGGTTGGACGGGTACAAGCTCATGCCGCCAGCACCTTTGTGCCAGGTGGAGTCGTCGGCGTCGAGCAGGTAGACGCATTCGAACTGCAGACCTTTCGAACTGTGAGCGCTAGTAAGGCGAACGGCTCCCGGTGTGCCAAGATCGATCGATGCGTCGATGCTCACGCTAAACTTTTGCGCGGCGTCGAGTTTGTCGACAATATCGGGCAGGCGAAGCGTGCGTCCCATGCGGCGCGCGTCGCCCATTTCACCCTCGGCAAAGGCGAGTAGGGCACGGATGCCGGCATTGAATTCGGCGGCGCCCAGCGGATCTTGATCTTTGCGATGCCGGTAATAGCCAAGGCTACGTTCGGCAATCTTAAAGAGCAAATCTCGGACAGGTGAGGCATTGGCCTCTGCCGCCCACTGCATAAGATCGTCGTGCAGCTCTTTGGCGTGGGCGCTATTGCTCTCGCACATGGCGGCCATCCAGTCGCCGCGATGCTCGCGCTTGGCGCTGAGCGCAAACGTCACGGACGATGGATGGTCGCCGCCCAGCTCGGCGGCACAGACAATCTGCGGAAGATAGCTGCTGGCGAGCTCCTGCTGCCCGCGCGCAAGCGCGGTAACGCAGCGCAGCAGTGCCAAAGTCGTCTGCATGCGCTCGGAGGCAAAGAGATTCTGCCGCTCGCGATAGGAAAACGGTACGTTTTCCTTAACGAGGAAGGGGATCAGCGAGCGCAATGCGGCGTGTTTGGCAGAGATGACTGCAATTCCTTCATTGGGATCTTCGCAGTCATTGAGGTATCCGGCCTCAATCCTCTGCTTAATGCTCGCAGCGACGGCGGCGTATTCCTCGGCTTTGCCGGTGTAGACGTTCTCGCTAAAGCTGACCTGATCACTCTGAGGCTTAAAGGCTTCGATTGACTTATTCGAGCTGGCATCAAGTCGGTATTCGATTTGCTGGGCGATGGCTTGACCAAGCTCAACGATGGCGGGCGTGGAGCGATAGTTGGTCTTGAGCACGATGCTCCGGGGCGAAAACTCGGCCGCAAACTGGTTGGCACACTCGATCGTGGCGCCCTGAAAACGCATGATGGCCTGATCGTCATCGCCGACGGCCATGATATTGGGCGCATCAATGCCGTCGCAGAGCAGCTCGATGATGCGCATCTGGGCACCATTGGTGTCCTGGAACTCGTCAACTTGGATATAGGTATAGGTGTCCTGGAGCACTTGGCGTAGCGCGTCGTTGTGTTCGACAGCGTTAACAAAGTCGCCGATCATGTCGTCGTAATCGTAAAGATGGTGTTGGTCGAGCTCGCTCTGGTAGCGACGCGCGACGTCGCAAGCGGCCTTAAGTCGCTCGCTCTGCTCTGCAATCTTAAAGGTGCGCCCCTGAGAGTTGCTGCCTCCAAAGAAGGCATCGCGCACCTTGGTGTACCCCGAGGACTTTCCCTTCTCGTCAATAAGTTCGGTGCGGCGAACGGTGTCGCGCAACTCAAGAATGTACGGCACGTACGTGCCGGCGGGACAGTTGATCGGGCGGGTGAGCGATGTGGGCGCCATGCAGCAGGCGCGCTCGACCTCTTCCTCAAAGCGCTCTGCCAACGCAGCGCTTGCCCTTTCACAGGCGAGCGTAAGCAGCTCTGAATGCTCGGTGAGCCAGGCAGCGGCGTCGATATTCTGCTGCGCGATGGCGCTCAGCACGTCGTAATCCAGGCCGCTGCGCTTGGTCTTGGAGACAAAGCCGATCATCTTGCCGATGTTTTGCGCGGGCATATCGGGCGACCCTCCGCCCAGGGGCGACCCAAAGGGAAGCGATTTGAGCAGGCGGTCGAAGATCTCCTGCTGATGCAAGCTAGTGATGAGTGTGTCGGTCGCAGGGCGTGTGAAAAACTCGGGATAGCGCGACCTGATGCTGCTTGCAAATCCGTGGAACGTACTGACTTCGATGCCGTAGGCGTCGCGCCCAATGAGCTCAATCAGGCGTTTGCGCATGGCTTCCGCGCCCGCCTCGGTATAGGTGAGGCAGAGGATGTTGCGTGGGGCGGCATCGCGCTTGGCCAGGATGTTCGCCGCGCGCAGGCTCAGCAGCTGCGTCTTGCCGGTACCGGGGCCGGCAATGACGAGCAGCGGACCATCTAGGCATTCGACGGCCTCGCGCTGTTCGGGATTCAGGCGCTCGAACGATACATTGAATTTGGGGGTTGTAGCCATGAAATATTACCTGTCTTCCTGGTAGAGCGCACGCGTTTCATCGAGGTATTTGAGATATGTATCGATGGCGCTCTGGGGCTGAACGATCTTAATGAACGTGCTGAGTTGCAGCAACCAGCCAAAGAACTGCGGCGACAGCGGGGCTTTGACAGTTGCTAACAGGCGACCGTCCTGGTTTTCAAACACAATGGCGTCCAGTCCAAACTTGTCGATGAGCGGGTTCATCGCGCGGTCGTCAAGTTCCAGCACCACGGTGGTCTTATCGGCCGCATAGACTCCAAACGATGGCGAAACGTGGTCCTCGAGCACATAGCCGGCAATGCGCGGATCTTTGGTCGCGGACTCTTCGGACACCGCAACATCGAGCATGCGATCGACGCGGTAGGGCGTGAACGGCTGATGGCCTGATCCAGCATTGGCCCATTTATCTCTAAACCCAATCATGTAATAGAGTTCGTCGGAGTAGATAAGGCGCACAGGTGTGAGCTCGTAGGTCTTTCCGTCATGATTAAGGGCCTTTTGCTTAGCGGCGTCGTAGTGGAAATAACGAAACCGAATCTTGCGTTTTTCGCGCATAGCCTGCTGAATCAAGTCGATGTTAAGCAGGGCATCGGAGTTTTGCATCTTCACGCGCGAAGGCACGTCGACACGCTTGTGCATCAGCTCGCGTTCGCCCAGGCTGGCGAGGCTTTGCAGCCTGCCGATGAGATGGTCGGTCAGCTCATCGGTCAAAAACGGCGAGCTCTGCACGGCGTCAACAAGCATGATGAGTTCTTGCAGGTCGAGCGGGCGTGAGACCAGCGCCCATTCCTTGCCGCCACGCTGGTCAACATCGAGCCCAAAGTCGCGAAGCGTTTGCAGATCGCGATAGATGGCCTTTCGTTCGGCCTCGAGATCGTGATAGGCGAGCTCTTCGATAATCTGCTGCGTTGTGAGCCCGTGCGTGCTGTCGGTCTTTTCCATCAAGGTTTCAAGCAGGAACAGAAGCCTGAGCTTTTGATTTGGTCTGTTCGCCACGTTGTCTCCTTTCGCCGGCAGGGTATCAGCCGGAGATGCAAAACAAGACCCGTTATTGGGACTCATTGTAGCCTGTGCGACCGTAGTATTCGCAGCAATAAGAGCCCGAATAGGGCGAAAGGTGGTTAAACGGAAATCGGCGGTTTGGCTGGCTGGTGTGACATGCGCTCTATTGGCTTGGGGCTGGTTTCGGTTTACAAGGATCAGAACAGGAGAAATGCGATGGCAGACATCAAAGTCTTTGCCGAGAATCTTGAGGATTCAACCAAGGAGCAGATCGAGGAGATTTCCAGCTGCCCGGCGTTTGAAGGCGCCAAGATCCGCATCATGCCCGATGCCCATAAGGGCAAGGGTTGCGTGATTGGTTTTACGGCAAATTTGGGTGACAAGGTCATTCCTAATTTGGTGGGCGTCGACATCGGATGCGGTATGTATTGTGTGCCGCTTGCGGAGACCATTGCACGCGACGACCTCATTCAGTTCAATCGCGATGTGAAGCGCGCGGTGCCCACGGGCTTTAGCCTTCATCGCGATGCTGCCTGCGTACTCGCGGACTTTGACATGGAGTCGCGTGATTGGCTGCAGAATAAACGCAAGGTTGAGCGTTCCATGGGCACGCTGGGCAGCGGCAACCACTTCATTGAACTCGACGAGGACGAGGATGGACGCCAATATCTGGTCGTGCACACCGGCTCGCGCAACATGGGCAAGCAGACGGCGGAGCACCATCAGGCGCTGGCGCAGAAGACGTGCACGGCAGATATCCCCGACGAGCTTAAGTATCTCGAGGGCGATCTTTCTGCCGAGTATCTCGTCGATATGCATAACTGTCAACGCTTCTCGAATCAGAACCGCAAGGCGATTGTCGCACAGATTATTGAGCGTACGGGAATTCGACTCGACGGAGACGGCTTTACCACCATGCACAACTACATCTCGGAAGGCGGCATGATTCGCAAGGGCGCCATTAGCGCTCATGCGGGGGAGACGGTGCTGATTCCGTTTAATATGCGCGACGGTGCCGTTATTGCACGCGGCAAGGGAAACGAGGACTGGAACTGCTCGGCGCCGCACGGGACGGGTCGCGCGATGAGCCGCACCAAAGCGTTCCAAACGCTCGATACCAGGTCGTTCGTTAACGAGATGCGCGATGCTGGCATCTACTGTCCGAGCGCATGCGAGACGACGCTCGATGAGTCGCCCGAAGCGTATAAGCCTGCGGATGATGTACTGAGGCTCATGGACCCGACGGTTGATGTTATTCACCGACTCAAGCCGATTTGGAATTTTAAGGCTACTGGTAAGCGCGGTAGGCGTTAGGAGGGTTGCGATGACGCTAAAGATGGACTCCAGGGACGACCGAATTGGCCGTTCTGTGAGTTTGGGCGAGATGGTGAGCTTCCCGGGCGTGATGCCGCCGACGCCCGCGAATCAGCGTAGTGGGAATCGCAAAGAACGTGATGACGAGGGTTTTGACCTCAGCGGTTTTCACAGTCGGCTGGTTTCTGGGCTCGATCGCGGTATGGAGACGTCGGTGCTTGAAGCCCCGCGAGTGTTGAAGACCGGTATGCCGGTCGATGTTGCCCTGGGTGGCGGCATTGGGCTGGGCAAGCTCAGCGTGATTGGCGGCGCGCATGAAGATGTCTCGAACGCGCTGGTGTATGCGGCCTTGCGCCTGAGTGAACAACGCGCCGTGCTCTACATGCCGATTCGGGAGCGTGAAGAGGATGCGATTGCCCGGCTTATTCGTGCCGAGATGGATGACAAGGTGTCAGAGGATCCTGAGGAGCAACAGGTTGAGACAATCCGCGCAACGATGCGACTCAAGCAGCGCAACCTAGGCATTTTTGTCGAGGACAACATGACCATGGACCTTTTAACGAGCTGGTTGCTCGGTGACCAGACGTGGAACAGGGCAGTGCTAAAGGACGTCGTGGTCGTAATTGACGGACTCGAAATGCTTGACGACAACCGCCCGGTAAATGCGATCCTGCGCGACTTGCGCAACATGCTCAGCCCGACATCCGCCATCCTAGCGAGCTGCTTTGCCGCAGGCGGCGGAGACAACGATGCGGCATTCGCCAAGACCCACTGCAATGCAGATGCTCTGGTCCGCATAAGTACCGATGACGAAAATCCCGCCTGCGTGCGAGTCTTTGGCTAGGGCCAAGAGTACTGACAGTAAATTACGGGAGTCAGTAATGCAGACGGGCTATTATGAAGGCATGTGATCGTTTGCGTCTGGGTTTGACAGATCCTGCAAGTAATAGTTGCTGGGATTTCAAAGGTAAGACAACTACAACCTTAAGCCCTCGTGGCCTGCCGTGCTTTGAGGGCTTAAGCGTGATTTAAATGGTTTTATATGGATGAGCGGTAGCCTGTCGGATAGCTAGTCATTGAAAAAGCAGTTCTCTCCGTATTTCGAGAAGTAGTAATGGATAGAGCGCTTGGCGATTTCATAGAATCTGTCATACATTTCGTTTTCCGTCCACTCTTCGGCGCGGAAATAAAACGTTCCTCTTTTGAACTGCGGTAAGTTTGCAACATCATGAAGATAGACCTTGTTTAATTCTCCAAATATTGCAATTGTAACCACCCGGTCTAATATGCTTGAGCCTGCTGCAAAATCGCAGCCATCTCCAAAGCAAACAAAAGGAAAAATATCTTCATCTGCCATCAATGCTCTGAGTCCAATAACGTTTTTCCCCAGGCGCTCGATTGCGTTACCTTTAGCCTGCTTGCTTTTACCCTCTGCTGCGCGAAGGTCATTTGTCCCCTGGTTTTTCTTTTCGCCGATTAAGATGGGGAAACGTTTTCCATCTTTAGAGACAAGATATAGAAAACCGCCGTCGGGAGTCATGAATAACGAATCTTGATAGTAAAAGGTGTCGACTTCAGGAAAAGCCTCATTGATGTGCGCTGTGACCTCTTTAAGATAAACGCGTTTTTTCCATTCGATGCTAATACCCGGAAAGGCAGACTCTAGATTCACTCTAACTGCTTCGACGGCCCTTGCCATTGCTTTTTCTTGCCTGCTTGAGGTCTTGTTAATAACCGTTCCTTTTCTAGATTCACGCAGATCATCTTTATGTGCCATTTTAGTTTCTCCTTAAAAGGAAGAGATACTCTTTCACGTGGATATCTCGCTGCCGAAGATTTCTAGAGCCTCTAAACGTATTGTAGTCAGTTTCTATTACTCGTAAATCACCAAGCGTGCTCATAAAAGTAATAAAATCGTTATATTCAATAAAACCCTCGCTGTTGTACGAAACCAGTATGAAATCGGCATCGCATTTTTCAATGATTTGGAAAAGCTCAGTTTTCGCTTTCGCCTTTTTATTGAAATTGGAGCGGTTCCATTCTTTAGGGATTCCAGATACTGTGCTGATGTCTTGTGGCCGTTCGTAGCGTGTCAGCAGGTTTAGCATGAAGTAATTCGATCCGTATGGATGCTGGTTGTAGGGTGGGTCGAAATATGCAACATTTACATGTGGAGCTTCGCGGATGGCATCGCATGCTTCCAGTCTCGTTACGTTAATCTCGCACTCATGTGGAGATAGGGTTGGCAATTCGACTTCGATATTTCCTAGAATGCGAGACAGCGCATTTTTCCCTCGGCCCCCGAAACAGCCAATCCCATTGGCGTCCTTATAAAAGCCTTTGAATACTCCCGACGTGTTTACGTGAATGGAGGCACTTGATAGAAGGGGGGCTAAGAAAAAAAACTGCTTCGATGGGGGCAGCTTTGCTATCGCCTTTCTCGCGGTGTCCAGATATTCAGCGTTTCTCCGCGTGTAAAAGGCCCTCTCACCCCTCATGATATTGTTGTCGTCTTTTGGCGCATACAATTCAGCAATAAAGCCATCGCTAACCCACTCCTTCTTGATGAGTTGGGTTAGCTGTTGATAGCTAGTGACTAGTTCATTCCATAGTTCGTCCGTATAGGTGGAGAGATAACAGCGATTAATGATTTCCGCGTAGGGCTCTAAGTCATTGGACATTAAGTAGTTCGCTTTTGTTTTAAAAAATCTTGAGACGATTCCCGAGCCAGAGAACACATCAAGGAAGGAAAGCTGATTGGTGCCTAGTTCCTTGGACACTAGCTCAGTTGCATAATCGATTAGAGGGAGAAGCGATCGCTTGTTCCCCAAATAGGTGACTATTTGCTTGGTGAGGTAATCTTTTTCTGTATAACCATTTACGACATTTTCTAACTGCAATTGTTGCTGTTGCGGCATTGGTTCGTTTCCTTTACCTAAGTGTCCCCTGCGGTTATGGTTTGGGAATCGTCTTGCTAATCCCCAGTGCTCGTTTAACTATAGTAATTCATCTCAACGTGCTATTCATTACATGAGCGGATTTCCTGACAGGTGCTTTTGGTTTTGACTTGGGCGATTTTCCGTAAGGTTGCGGTGCAGGTTCGACTAATGGCTCGCTATTTGGTTCGATGTTCTCGGCATGAAATGCAAGTGGAGCGAGTGCCGGTCACGCTCGTCATCTTCGGGTATCTAGCGTTTTGCTTTTTATCTAGCGGCTTTGTAATTTTTGCTGTTGTTTCGTCCCCGCCCTTAATCTATATCTATTTATTTATCATCAAGCGCGGTGCCGATATATATCCAGTCAAATAGGCTCTTTCTCCTTGTTGCCGGCGCACTCTTCTAGCAAGTCATCTATCCGGTCCAGCTTGATCTCCTGCAATGCCGTGCATTCTTCCGGCAAGGGCTGCGTCACTTTCTTTGCCCTGAACACGGGCGACAGCATCAGGTTCGTATGTGCCCATCCGGCAAAACAGCTGCCATAGGGGATTGATCCGCAGCTAATCTGCCCATTACTATCGAGGTACAGGCAGTCCAATTTCGAGTTCGCTACCAGACAATAACAAGGACCTGGTGCCCATGGCCGGCAGTCGATCTCAAGAATGTCGCCCTTTCTGTACGGCGTGGGCAGGTCGACATATGCCCCCTTGAACCACGGGCCAAAGATTCCACCCACAATGCAGTCGAGCACCTCGCCACATTCGCCCTCTTCTTCCCTGCAGATGTACTGGATTTCACCGGAGGCGTTTGCGTAGTAAGTGTAGTCTGGCTGTAGAAAGCCGTCGTATGGATATGAACAGCTCGGGTCGTTGGCAAGGTTGAACAGCTCAATCATCCAGTATGAGGACGATAAATCTGTCATGCCGCCCCACTTGTCTGCGTATGTCTTCATTGCCGCAAGGGCGGCCTGCCACGATGCCACGGGGAAGGGGCCATGCGTGATAGCGGATCCCACTTCGTTGTCGACAAAGCTAATTTCGCTAATAAGCAGCACCTTCCTGTTTCCGTCGACGGCCTTTAGCGCGTTCAAGCAGTCATCGATGTAGTCGATACAAATCTCTGGTCCGTACCAAGAAAAGGTTTCGTCTGACGAGCTGCACTCGGCAACAACCAGCCTGCTGAGCATCTCCCGTTTGCGGTTGATTTCTATCGACGCGCCACCGATGATTTGCGTGTAATGATCACCACTCAGTAGCTGCGGATTATGCAGCAAATGCTCTCGCAGCTCCGGAGAGTCAATCAAGTTGATTATTTCTTCGTGCATGATGGCCTCCGGTTTGCCGGTGTGGCTTCTCGTAGATTCGGACACGGCGGCCTCTACTCAAATAGCTGCGGATACTTTTCCTTGAGCGGTGCTTGGTCAAGACGCAGCTCTTCTAGGCTGCGCCTGACCTTGGATTCCATCCTTATGGTGTCGATAAACGCGATGAGTGAGTCGACATACAGGTCGCCGCGCAGGTAGGCCTGGGCGGCGATTAAAATTCGCTGCTCGTCTTCGAGTGGTTTGCGATAGTACTCAAGATTCAGGTAAAGCGGGTCTGGCTCGCCGATGTAGAGGGGAAACGTCTCGTTGTAGGTAATTGAGCAACCAGTGGCACGCATGTTGCTGATATCCCCTGCATGGCGATAGTGCTCGAGGCGCTGCTGAGCATGATCAAGCCATTCGTCAGAACGGTCTGCCTGCCGAAGCTCTGCCTCAAGCTTTGTCCGGTCCCACGTGGGCAGATCGAACAACGTGAACGGCTCACGGGCACTGCCTTGCGGCGTCCAGACGATATCGCCGGTGTGGAACGGCGTGGGGATATCGACCCAGATGAACTCGAATGCGATCTCCCAATCGTTCTCAACGGGGCCGGCTGAAGGGCAATAAACGGAAAGGGCCTCGCCTTTGCTGTTTGCCATGAGCCAATCTTCCCGGCGATGTTCTTTGTCGGCATCGAGCGGGCACCGGGTGATGCGTACGCGTGCCTCTGGACGGCTCGTCAGTTCATCATCACCGCGCAACGCCTCGACACATTTCTCATAACAGCTGAATGGCGCGCCGAAGGTCCCGCAAAGTTGCCCGTCAGGCACAATCTCCTCTTCATACTGATAAACGTAGCCCGTCCCGGTCATGAACGTATCGATGCACTGTTTGTTGTAATCGACTGTCCAACGCAAAAAAGCATGGAAATCGGGGATGACTGGCCTTCCGAGACCGGCATAAGTAGCTTCCAACGAACAATTGGGCATGGTTCGGGCGATCTCCCGCCAGGCTTCGCATTTCTGCTCGAGCGTGGCGGTCTTCGAAAACCAAACGAGATAGGCGGCTTCGACGGTGCTAGGCCGAAAATCGATGCTGCGGAGATGCTCCCGAATGTCCCGCGAGTCAACAAAATCCAAGATGTCCATGGTTAGCTCCTCTTTGTTTTGAATCGTGCCGGCGGGGCTATCGTGTCATCGAACAGCTCCGGATAGCGGGTCTTGAGCCCGCCGTCTTCCCCTTCAAACCGCTCAGCTTTTTTCTTGACCAGCGCCTGCAGCTCGAAAAGACTTGATAGCGCAATAAGTGAGTCAAGACCCAGATTGCCGTCGAGATATGCCCGCACGCCGTACAGAATTCTCGCTTCCGGCTTGAGCGGGGTACGGCAGTATTCCATATCGAGAAGAAAACAACTCGGCTCTCCGATATAGACGGGGTACTCCAGGGGATATTCAATCTGACAGCCGTAGGCGTACATGTCACTCGTATCGCCATTTTGCCGATGGTGCCTGAGCAGGTCGTCGGCCCCTTTTTTGGCGCATTCCCTGTAGGTGGAAGGCGGAAGCTCATCCATGACCCGCTTCGTGGTCCATGTCTGCATATTGAGAAGCAGCATGGGGTCGCCAGGGTCGCCGTGACGACAAATGATGTCGCCGGCGTGGAATGGCGTCGGGATGTCAAACCACATCAGCTCAAAGGCAAAAGTGGGGTCTTCTCCCTCGCGTTCCCTGTCGATACAGCGCAGCTGGCAGTCCATGATTTCGCCTTTCGCGTTGAGCAAGAGTTTGTCGGCGGCATAGTAGTCTTCGTCCGGATCGCTCGGGCGGCGTGTTACTTCAATCGAGGTAGGATTTTCCTCCTCAAGCACATTCCAGATTGCCTCGAAACATTTTTCGTAGCTGGTGTAGGGGCCATAATTGCACCCGCTCTCATGGGGACTTCCCGTCTTGTCCTCAAAGAAAAACATGTGCTTGTCAGGCTGTTTGAACCGGGCGATTTTCTTGCGCTCCCATTTGATGACGTCGCGAAGAAAGACATGGAAGTTGGGGATATTGAACGTGCCGTACCGCCTGCTCATTGCACAATTGGGCATATTTTCGAGAATCTTTTGCCAGGCCTCGATCTTCTGTTGCAGCGTCTTTTCGCTCGAACGGTCGACGATGAACGCCGCTTCGGGCGTGGTAGGCTCGTAGCCGATGTCTCTCAAATGCTCCTTGATGTCAGGCGAGTCGAGAAACTCGAGAATGTCCGAACGTATGGCGTTGACGGCGGCGCCGGCCGATGTGCGGTATGGCTGCAGGCAGTCGTGTACGACCGATCCGTCCGACCATTGTTTGCCACAGCCGGGGTCATCGTGCAGCTTTTTCGAGAGTTCGAGCATAAAGGAGCAATCATCGGGCAAGTCGCCGGTATAACGTTCGGCGGTGTAGAGCGCGGAGGGTGTGAAGTCGTCGAGGAAGCCGTCCGTGAAATCCCTCATGCGGAGGGCGCCTTCTTCGACTCCGTAGATTTTGCTCGGATAGGCGCACCAAACCTGGTCTTTGAATGAACTATCGTAGTCGTCTTCGAGCACGATGGCGAAACGGGGGCCGTGGTCGAAGGGCCGGGCGTCGATCTTGATGATGTCGCCGGGGACCCAGGGAGTGTAAAAGACCTCACCATTGGCACAGAAGTGCTTGCTTTTGTTCCACGGCAAGTGATCGATGCTTTGATGTGGAGTCCTCTGATTCCGGCGGTCGCTCAAAAAGACCAAATCGCCCGTCATGGTCGCGGCGAATATCAGCGAGGCTTGAGCGCGCGGGCGGTCGTGTAAGTCTTCGGCGGTATAGAGCTTAATCTGCCAGAATGATTCGGACCAATCTTCATCGGGGTCGTCATCGACGTATTGCTTCATAAGGGTTTGAGCGGCATCCCAAGAGGCAACGGGGAAGGGGCCATCAAAGGTGTCGTGCCCGCGCTCCTCTTCGCTGTAGAACATGCCGGAGACCAGTAAGACACCGCGGTCACGGTCAACGTTGTAAAGCATATCAAGTGCAGTGTCGAGTTGTTCGAGGCCGGAGTCGATCGCCTCGGCGTAATCCGATGAGACCTCTTTGCGAAGCTGCTCGAGCATGGTCCGTTTTTCGTCGAGCGTCTTGAGGGAGCCGCCGATGATTTTACAGAGGGAGCCATCTGCCAATCCCATGTGTTTGAACATATGAGCACGCAGCTCATCGTCCTTGATGCAACTACAAACGAGCTCCCTACCGGCATCGGTGATTACGGTATCTGCTTGGCTGTCCATAGCAATCTCCAATTCGATCGTTGCCATTAGCATCCGCCAGAGGTTGTGCTTTGCAGTCCCATTAACGGGTCTGATATGAATCTCTCGTCAAACATACTTCTGGAAACGCCACTGGTGCATGGGTGGCTGCGTGCTGAAAGGATTGCCATGCAAAAGATGATGCTGGATCTTGTGACGAATAGCGCCGGTATGGCGGAGGCCTGGGAGGACGCTTTTAGGGGCTACAAAGGCATTGCAGTGCATTGCTGTGATTTTAAGGCGTTTATCGAACAGCAACCTGAAATCGATGCCGTCGTGTCGCCGGCGAACTCATATGGTTTGATGGATGGCAATTACGACAGGGCGATAACTGACGAGTTTGGACCGGCGCTTGCCGAACGAGTGAGAGCGGTTATTCAGGATCAGTTTTACGGAGAGCAGCCGGTTGGTACGAGCTTTTCTGTCCCGATTCCCGGGCACGAGAACATTCTGCTCATACACACTCCGACCATGCGGGTCCCCACTCCCATCGTTGATCCTTTGGTCGTCTATCAATGCATGAGGACAACGCTTATAGAGGCGATGCGAACCTCACGTCAGCGAATCGTGGTTCCCGCGTTCGGCGGAGCGTGCGGATTTCTTCCGTTCAAGAAAATAGCCATGCTCATGTGGGAGGCCTATCTTCAAATCGTCGAACCTCCCGCAGAGATCACCTGGGAGTATGCGTGGTCGCGCAATTTGGAGGAATGGTACCGCTGATGTGCCGATAAACAGCATATCGAAGCGTAACAGAAGGGGTCACCGCCACTAAGGCGTTGACCCCTTAATCCTAGCAACCGGTACTATCTCCCTTTAGCAAAGGGTCAACCGTCGTATCGAACAGCTCTGGATAGCGGTCCTTGAGCCAGCTGTCTGCGTCCTCGAAGCCGCGGACCTTTTTCTCCGCCAGCGCCTGTAGCTCGCATGCGCTGGCCATCGCGGTGAGCGAGTCAACCGCCAGGTCGCCTTTGACATACGCCCTGACGCCGTAGAGGATTCGCTCCGCCGGCTTGAGCGGCTCGCGATAATAGTCAATGTCCAAAAGAAACCCCTCGGGCTCCCCAATATAGAAGGGGAAGTGCAGGGCGGATGAGACCTGACACCCGTAGGCGTACATGTCGCTGGTGTCGCCATCATATCGGTGCCAGCGCAATAGCTTGTCGGCCTTTTGAACGAGGCGGTCTTTGTAGACGGAAGATGCCAGCTCTTTATCGACTCGCTCTGATCCCCACGTTTGCAGGTCAAACAGCACCATCGGCTCGTCGGGGCGTTGAAGGTTGCAGACGATGTTTCCGGCATGAAAAGGCGTCGGGATATCAAACCACATATCCTCAAAATCGCTTGCGGTGCCCTCCTCGTCCCACTCACCCTCGAACCGGTAGTCGCAGGACATCACCTCGCCGCTCGCATTGAGTACGACCATGTCATTGGCATAGAGGTCTTCGTCTGGGTCGATGGGGCGGCGAGTGATCTTGATCGCCTTTGGATTGTCGTCTTCGAATTCTCTCCAGATGGCATCGAAGCACTTTTGGTAACTGCTGTACGGGCCGTAAAGAAGGTCGTATTGGTCGCGTCGGTCCCACGAGTAGTCCTCAAAGAAATACAGACTCTTGCCGTCTGTCCTTATAAAGTGTGCGAGTTTTCTTTGCTCCTGTTTGATGACATTGCGCAGAAAGGCATGGAAGTCCGGGATGTTGACCGTGTCATTTCTGCGGCTCATGGTGCAATTGGGCATATTGTCGATGATCTTTTGCCAGCCTTCGAGCTTTTGCTGCAATGTCGCTTTATGCGAGCGGTCGACGATAAAAGCCGCTACGGGTGTGGTGAGCTCGTAGTTGATTCGTTGAAGATGCTCCTTAATGCTGTGTGAGTCCAAAAACTCGAGGATGTCCGTACGAATGTCCAGCTCACTTTGGCTAACGGGCTTGCGGTACGGCTGCAGGCAATCGTGCCCGACCGAGCCTTCGGACCATTGCTTGCCGTAGCCGGGGTCGTCGTGCAGCTTCTGCGAAAGCTCGATCATAAAGGCGCAGTCGTCCGGCAGGTCGCCGGTGTAGCGCTCGGCGGTGTAGAGGGCAGAGGGGATGAAGGGGTCCAAGAGACTGTCGCTGAAGGTGCCGGATGAAAGCGAACCCTCCTTAGCGCCGCGGTCTTTGCTGGGCCCCGCACACCAGATCTGTCCCCGGAGTGTGTGTTCGTAGTCGTTCTCGAGCACAATGGCAAAGCGAGGCCCGTGGTCGAAGGGGCGGCCGTCGATTTTGAGGATGTCGCCCGGTACCCATGGTGTGTAGATGGGTTCGTTGCTGTCGCAGAACCGTCTGCTATCGTTTCGCCAGGCGCTTTCGACATGCGATTTACGAGTGCGGTGATTACGCAGATCGCGGAGGAATATAAGCTCGCCATCCTTGGTCGCCGCGAACGACAGGGAGGGCTGCGCCGTTTGGCGCTCGTGCAGGTCTTCCGAGGTGTAGAGATTGATCTTCCAGTACGATTCGGACCAATCGTCGTCAGGATACTCTTCGATGTAGCGCTTCATGAGCGTTTGCGCGGCTTCCCAGGATGCGGTGGGGAAGGGACCGTCAAGGGCGTCGGCGTCGCGCTCCTCCTCGTTGTAGAACATGACGTATAGCAGGAGGATTCCACGGTTGCGCTCGACGTTGTTGAGCATGTCGAGCGCGCTGTTGAGCTGGGCGAGATGCGAGTCGATATCTTCGATGAGCTCCGATGTGACCTCTCCGCGAAGTTGCTCGAGCATGGCGCGCTTTTCGTCGAGAGTTTTGAGCGACCCGGCGATGATCGGCGCTGGCCAGTATAGGTATTTACGCATGTGGTTGCGCAGCTCTTGGCTCTTGATGCAGCTGAGGACGAGGTCCCTGCCGGCATCGGTGATGCCATCGCTTGCCTGGTTGTTCATGTCGGCCTCCTTATTGGTCGTTACCGGCATGATGCAACGGACGCGGCGATTGCTAGTCCCATTAACGGGACCAAGCAGCGGCTCGATGTGACAAAGGGACTGCCCCCTCGTCACATCCAAAATATTGCCTTTACGTGTTGATGCACACGGTGTGCAATAATACTCGCACTGTGCAATAGCGCACAGGCTGAGTAACAAGGAGGACGCTTGTCCCAGCTCGAGAAATGCGATCGCCGGTCCCTTCGCTCGCAGCGTGCCCTTCGCCAGGCACTTGCCAGCGAGCTTGCCGAAAGCGGCGACCTTTCGCGCATTAATGTCGCGTCGCTCACCGAGCGCGCCGGCCTTACGCGTCGCACGTTCTATTCACACTACCGCGATATCCCCGACTTTATCAATCAAATCGAGGACGGCTTGCTGGCCGAGATCCGTGAGCGCATTGAGCTCATCACCGCAGCTCAGCTGCCTGATCTCTATCACAATATCGATGAGCTCGAGCCGGCGCCCGGTTCGGTTGAGCTGCTGCGTTATCTTGCGGCCAACCGCGACTTAATCGGTACGCTGCTGGGTCCGGGCGGCGACCAGGCCTTCATTAAGAGGATCATCGACACCGCGCGTGAGGCTGTGGTGCCGCGTGCGCAGACGGGCATTTTGGGCCTGGCGCTGGGCACGTTCTTTGACTACTACGTCACCTACGTCGTGAGCGCCGAGGTCGGCATGATTCAGCGTTGGTTTGAGCGTGGGCTCACCGAATCGCCCGAGGCCATGGCACGCATTATGACGGTGCTCGCTTTTGTGCGCCCTGGTGACCTGTATGGCCAACCCATCGATATCAACGTGCCGGAATACGGCATGAAGCTATTGAACTTGCAGCTCGAGGACGCGGCCGACACCGTCGCAACCGTCGAGTCCAACAACTAAGAGGAGAGACAATGAGCAAGCTCGTCGAGGGCATTAAGGACCGCATGGTCGCTGCCGCACGCGAGGCCGCGCCCACCGTGATGGACGCCGCGCAGAAGGCCGCGACCGCGGCTGTCGAGAAAGTTGCCGAGGCAGTTGCCGATGCCAAGAACGTGGCAGGGGAGACGTCCGTCGCCGCCGAGCCCGCTACCGCCGCTGAGCCCGTAGCCGCCGCCCACGCCCCCGAAGGTGCAATCTTCAACCCCGAGAACGCTCGTGGCAACCTGCACCTGGGCATCGACGTGGGCTCCACCACCGTTAAGCTCGCCGTGCTCAACGACGACAACCAGATCGTCTACGCCAAGTACCAGCGCCACCACACCGACGTTCGTGCCTGCGCCCGAGATCTGTTCGAGGGCGCCGCGACTGTGCTGCCGACGGCCCAGATGACCTGTGCCATCACCGGCTCGGGCGGTCTGCTGCTGTCCCAGTGGCTCGACCTGGAGTTTGTCCAGGAAGTCATCGCCAGCAAGCGCGCCGTCGAGACCCTCATCCCGGCCACCGATGTCGCCATCGAGCTGGGCGGCGAGGACGCCAAGATCATCTACTTCGACAACGGCATCGAGCAGCGCATGAACGGTACCTGCGCCGGCGGCACGGGCGCGTTCATCGATCAGATGGCAACCTTGCTGCACACCGACGCGAGCGGCCTCAACGAGCTCGCGGCCAACGCCACCACCATCTATCCCATCGCCAGTCGCTGCGGCGTATTTGCCAAGACCGACGTGCAACCGCTGCTCAACGAGGGCGCCCGTCCCGAAGACGTGGCCGCCTCCATCTTCCAGGCCGTCGTGACCCAGACCATCTCGGGCCTGGCGTGCGGCCGTCCCATTCGCGGTAACGTCGCCTTCCTGGGCGGCCCGCTGCAGTATCTCTCCGAGTTGCGCCATCGCTTCTACCTCACGCTCAACCTGGACGAGGAGCACCGCATTGTGCCCCAAAACGCCCACCTGTTTGTGGCAAGCGGCGCCGCCATGGCGCACGAGTCCAACAAGCTCAGCACGTTCCCGCAGCTCATTGAGGCCATCGATGCCCTGGGTGACACACAGGGTGCTGAGGTCGAGCGCCTGGATCCGCTCTTTGCCACCGACGAGGACTTTGCCGAGTTCAAGACCCGCCACGACCAGGAAGTCGTCCCCAAGGGTAAGCTCGACGGCTACACCGGCCGCGTGTTCATCGGCATCGACGCCGGCTCCACCACCATGAAGGCCGCGCTCGTGGGCGAGGACGGCCAGCTGTTGCACACCTGGTACGGCAACAACAACGGCGACATCCTGGGCACGGCCAAGGTCATCATGGCCGATTTCTACAATCACATCCCTGCCGGCTGCACCATCGGCCACGTGACCACCACGGGCTACGGCGAGGCGCTGCTCATCGAGGCCCTCAAGGCCGACTCCGGCGAGATCGAGACCGTTGCGCACCTGCGCGGCGCCAAGGCATTCCTGCCCGGTGTCGAGTTTATCCTGGACATCGGCGGCCAGGACATGAAGTGCCTGCGCGTGAAGGACGGCGTCATCGAGCACATTATGCTCAACGAGGCCTGCTCATCGGGCTGCGGCAGCTTTATCGAGAGCTTCGCCGTGTCCATGAACATGGACGTGCGCGCGTTCGCCGATGCCGCCATCCATGCCAAGGCCCCCGTCGACCTGGGCAGCCGCTGCACGGTCTTTATGAACTCGCGCGTCAAGCAGGCGCAAAAGGAAGGTGCCACGGTGGGCGACATCGCGGCCGGCCTGTCCTATTCTGTCATCAAGAATGCCCTGTTCAAGGTCATTAAGCTGCGCGACCCCAAGGAGATCGGCAGTCAGGTGATCGTCCAGGGTGGCACCTTTATGTCCGATGCCACGCTGCGCGCGTTTGAGCAGCTCACCGGCGTGCATGCCGTGCGTCCCGACATCGCCGGCTGTATGGGCGCCTACGGTGCGGCCCTGCTCGCCCGCGATCGCGCCGGTGCCGACGGTACCTCGACCATCCTTTCGGCTGAGGATATCGCACACCTCACCGTGACGCAAAAGCATGTCCGCTGCGGCCGTTGCTCTAACAACTGCCAGCTTACCGTCAACGACTTTGGCGGCGGCAGGCGCTTTATCACCGGCAACCGCTGCGAGAAGGGCGCCGGCCACAAAAAGCAGAAGACCGAGGCCCCCAACCTCTTCAAAAAGAAAAACGATCTGCTGTTTAACCGCGAGGTGCTGAGCCCCGACGAGGCCCCGCGTGGTACCGTCGGCATCCCGCGCGCGCTCAACATGTACGAGAACTACCCCTTCTGGCACGCGTTCT
Organism: uncultured Collinsella sp.; assembly: GCA_959599635.1. Lineage (GTDB taxonomy): Bacteria > Actinomycetota > Coriobacteriia > Coriobacteriales > Coriobacteriaceae > Collinsella. Next base: position 13,650 of record CAUGJN010000004.1, on the reverse strand, counting down.
TTACGCGCCTGGGCTTTAGCGTGCAGCTGTCCGACCAGTCGAGTAAGAAGACCTACCAGGCGGGCATCGAGTCCATGCCGTCCGAGAGCGTGTGCTACCCGGCAAAGATGAGCCACGGCCACGTGATGAATCTCATCGACCGCGATGTCGACTTTATCTGGATGCCGTGCGTGCGCTGGGAGCGCAAGGAGGATCCGACCGCCGGCAACTGTTACAACTGCCCCATCGTCATGAGTTACCCCACGGCGTTGGCACTCAACATCGACGAGATCCGCGAGCAGAACATCGAGTTCCTGTATCCGTTTGTGCCGTATCACGACAAGACCGAGCTCAAGCGCCGTCTGTATCAGGTGCTTGCCGTCGACCGTGTGGCCGATGCGCAAGCTGGTCGCGGTCGCGTGCGTGGACCCAAGATCACGCGCTCCGAGGTCGATGCCGCCGTCAACGCTGCCTTTGAGGCCGACGCGCGTTTCCATGAGGACATCCAGACCATGGGCGAGGAAGCTCTTAAGTGGGTCGAGGACCACGGCGGTCACGGCATCGTGCTCGCCGGTCGTCCCTACCATAACGACCCCGAGATCAACCACGCCCTGCCCGAGCTTATCTCGAGCTTTGGCTTTGCGGTCTTTACCGAGGATTCGCTCGCGCACCTGGTGAAGCCCGAGCGTCCGATTCGCGTCGTCGACCAGTGGATGTACCACAGCCGCCTGTACGCCGTCGCCCGTTTTGTGACGATGCGCAACGATTTGGACCTGATCCAGCTCAACTCCTTCGGCTGCGGCTTGGACGCCCTGACCACTGACCAGGTGCAGGAGATTCTGGAAGCCAGCGGCAAGATCTACACCGTGCTCAAGATCGATGAGGTGTCAAACCTGGGCGCCGCGCGCATCCGCATCCGCTCGCTCATGGCGGCGCTTAAGGACCAGGAGGCCGAGCGCTTGGCTGAGGCCACGGCCGCGGGCGAGGCCTACGAGCAGGGCGATGCCGCGCCGGTGGCACCCTCCATGGATGCTCCCGCATTCGCGAGCCGCAAGTACACGTTCGAGGCGCAGCGTGAGAGCGCCTCGACCGCATGGCCCAAGGTGCCCTTTACCGAGCAGATGCGCGAGGAGGGTTACACCATCCTGTGCCCGCAGATGGCGCCGATCCACTTTGACCTGGTCAAAGAGGTGTTCCGCGGTGCCGGCTACAACCTGGAGCTGCTGCCCTCGACCGATCACGATGCCGTCGAGGCCGGTCTGCGCTATGTGAACAATGACATTTGCTACCCGTCGATTCTGGTAACGGGTCAGATTATGGAGGCCATCGAGAGCGGTCGGTACGACCTGTCCAAGACGGCCGTGGTCATCAGCCAGACCGGCGGCGGCTGCCGTGCTACCAACTACATCGCGCTCATTCGCAAGGCCCTGCGCGAGAGCGGCCACCCCGAGATTCCGGTGATCTCGCTTTCGGCTGTGGCGCTCGGCGAGGACAACCCCGGCTTTAAGCTGACGCCGGCGCTGCTTAAGCAGGCAGTTTACGCGGTACTCTTTGGTGACGTGATGATGCAGATGCTCTACCGCTGCCGCCCGTACGAGGCCACGCCCGGTGCCGCCAACGCGCTCTACGAGGAGTACATGGCGCGCGCCCGTAAACTGGCGCCCAAGTTTAACCGCCACAACTACACCAAGCTGTGCCGCGAGGCCATCCGCGCGTTCGACACCATGCCGCTCGTGGGCGAGGGCACCAAGCCGCGCGTGGGCGTAGTCGGCGAGATCCTGGTCAAGTTCCATCCCACGGCCAACAACCACGTGGTCGACGTGATCGAGCGCGAAGGCTGCGAGGCCGTGGTGCCGGGTCTGCTCGACTTCTTCCTGTACTCCATGAGCAACGCCGAGCTGCAGAAGGACGAGCTGGGTAGCTCTGCTACGACGCGTGCGGGCATGCAAGCGCTTATTAAGCTCGTGGACTGGATGCGCACGCCGGTGGAGGAGATGCTCGAGAAGTCCCGCCGCTTTGAGGCGCCCGAGCGCATCGGCACCATGGCCGACAAGGCCCGCACGGTGCTTTCGGTGTGCAACAACATGGGCGAGGGCTGGTTGCTCACGGCCGAGATGCTCGACCTGATCGACCACGGTGCGCCCAACATCATCTGCACGCAGCCCTTCGCGTGCCTGCCCAACCACGTGGTGGGTAAGGCTGTGATCAAGGAGCTGCGCCGCCAGCATCCCGAGAGCAACATTGTCGCGGTGGACTACGACCCCGGTGCGTCCGAGGTCAACCAGCTCAACCGAATCAAGCTCATGATCAGTGTGGCCAAGGAGAACATGCGCGCCGGCAAGGGCTTTAAGCTCGAGAAGGTGGCGCCGCTCGCGATGGACGAGGTCACCGGCCAGATGCGCGCCCACGACGGCTGCGTGAGCTGCGGGCCGGCCAGCGAGGAGGCCGTGACGTCGGTCGCCGAGCGCCTGGGACGCGGCATTAAGAAATAACTGGCCTGCTTTGGGCTAGCTATGAGACAAACGGGTGGTAGCCATGCCGGCTACCACCCGTTTTTACTGGACATCTGTTGCGTAAACGGTCCAACTATCACCCCCCTGCGAACTTAGATTTCGGAAGTATGCGGCAAAATTTGAATAGGTCGAGCACACTGGATATGTCCAAGCTCTGTACCTGCGGTTTTATTGGCGAAAAACCGGGGTATGCTCGAGAGTTCCGGAATTTGCCGCATACTTCCGAAAACAATGCCTCGGTGGCGCCAAAAATAGCCTCCGGAACCCTGAGATAATGAACATATGTAGCCGTTCGCCGCAAATTACCGTCCGTTCATGGAACCTATCTCCAACGAGTTGTAACCATATGGTTTGATGTTGGAAACATATGATTGCCGGCAGGCCGTAGGTGACGTTTGCTCTGATATCGGAGGTACCAAGTATGTTTCGTGCTCCGTTAAACAAGTATCGGGCTGGCTAACATGAGCCGCCGTTTTGTCTCGATAACCCTTGCAGTGGTTTGCCTGGCAGTGCTTCTGGGCGCTGCAGGGCAGTTTGCTATAAGTCGTGAAACATCCTATATGCAGGAATGTGCTTCCGAAGGCTTTGCCATTGATGGTTACTATCGGGATGACAAAACGAGTCGGGAAACCCTGGCTTTTCTTGAGGAGGACAACTGTCGATGGCAGCTGGTCGACCAAGACGGAATCTGCACAGACGGGCAGTTTAAGCGTACGGATGACCCCAACATCCTGATATTAAAGAAGGAAAACGGTGAAGAATTCGGTACGGTCCACGTGGCGTATATTTCGCGTCGACGCGATCAGGGTTGGCTCTACCTATTTAGAGATACCAAGGTGACCCGTTTTTATCTGGTGAGCACCGATCCGGCGTTTATGGTGGAGTCTGGCGATGTCGATGTGGACAGTTGATTCACGGCAATAAAACAGCGAGCGGGGCGCAGGCATGAACTGCGCCCCGCTTTTTGCGCGTGTTCTTGTCGCGTCTGCGCCTCATCGTGACTTGCACCCGTGCGCATCCATCCTGCGCCCGGATCACTTCACATCAAACTCCACGCGATCGAGTTCGGGCACGTTGAGGTCGATGAGTTTGCGGGCGACGTGGCGGTCGTGTGCCCCGAGCGGCTCGCTTGTCGTTACGTGCGCGACAATCTCACGCGCGACAATGCCTTCTTCGTTGCCCTCAGTTGCCGAGGTCTCGACGGCAACGGTGTAATCCTTAAAGCCCGGCAGCACCGCGGCAAGCTCGCGCGTGGTCTCGGTGACGCCGTAGCCGTCCTGCACGCCGGCCTGCGCCGAGCCAATGGAGCCTGCGGTCATAACTATGCAGGGGATGGCAAAGATTACCGTGCCCACAATGATGCGGCGGCGCACTTTGCGCGACAGCTCGTTGACCTCGGCATTTTCCTCGGCGGTTACAATGCCGTCGCCGTTGAGGTCGCGCTTGAGTGGCACGCGCAAAAGAAGCAGCACGGCTTCGGCCGCCAGCGCGATAAAGACCACGTTGATGCCAAACTCGTAGAGCGCCGAGAGGAAGAGCGGCCCGTTTGCGATGGCGATGCCGTAGCCCGCCGCGCACAGGGGCGGCATGAGCGCAGTCGCCACGGCCACGCCGGCGATGAGCGTCGCGGGCTCCTGATCGCGCGAGTTGCCCAGCCCGCCTGCAAAGCCGCCCGCGAGCGCGACGGCAAGGTCCCAGACGGTGGGTGTCGAGTTATCGATGATGGCAGCCGTGGTGGTGCCGAGCGGCGAGAGCTTAAAGTACAGCGTGGACGTGATCAGGCAAAAGGCCATCTGCAGCGCGAGACTGGCAATGGCCTCGACGGTAATCTCGCGGTCGAGCGTGGCGATGCCGTATGCCATGGCAAGGACCGAGCCCATGAGCGGGCAGATGAGCATGGCGCCCACGATGGCAATGTCCGAGTCGATATCGAGGCCGATGCTCGCGATCAACATAGCAATGATGAGGATGCACAAGTGCGAGCCGGTCAGACGCGCCCCGTTTACAAAGCGCTTGCGGATCACGTGATAGGGTGCGCGACCCTCGCGAATGTTGAATGCGCGCTTTAGGAAGCGCGTGACCTCGTCGGCGGCCTTGGTGTGAAGGGGCCGAATGTCGTGGCGTCGATGATGACGCTCGCGCAGCCGCTTGATCTGTTGTTTGTCGAGTTTCATGTCCACCTCGTATTGCCGCAGGAACGCGGGTGCGTTCGCAGCATGTACTCTACACCGTGACGGGCGGGGCGGTCATCTTGACATGGAACTTGGGCGAGCGGGCAAAGGAAGACACGCCTCATGTGAGTACTGCCGAGTGTTTCGGCAGATACAGAAGGAGCGCGGGGCCGGATGGTTTCCGACCCCGCGCTCTGTACGGGTACGTTGTTGTTGGGTTTAGCCCAGCAGGCTCAGACCAACAGAGACAAACGCCAGAATAACGCCGACGATGGACTCGCCGCCCAGCAGACCGCTGGCAACGACCAGGCCCTGCTCCTGGAAGGCGGCATCCTTGGCGGCCTTCTCCTCGTCCGAAAGACCGGCGGCGGCGTCGCGGTGTGCTGCCCACTTGTCGTAGGCGAGCTTGACACAGGAGCCCAAGAAGGCCGTGAGCGACATGTAGAACGGCAGGTACACGCCCAAGCCGATCATCATGGCCGGAATGCCGAGCCAGTACATGACGATACCGGCGATAAAGCCGCCGGCAAACCACGGCACGCTCGGGATGCCCGAGACCATGGTAGCGACCACACTTGCCTGCGCGGCCACAAAGCTCTTGTCGGGACCAAAGGCGTCCGGACCATAGGCGGTGACGAGCGCGACCATGACGGCAGCAGCGACCAGGGCGCCCACGATGCCGCCGATGGCTTGGCCGACCCACTGTGCGCGCGGGTTGGTGCCCAGCACGGCGCCGGCCTTAAAGTCGTTCATGACGTCGCCCGCAAGGCCGCACGCTACGGCCACGATGCCGGCGATAAAGAACAGCTTGACCTGAGCGAGCTGCGCGAAGGCGGCAACGATGAGCATGACGATGAGGCCGAAGATCTCCATGGGGTCGATGCCCGTCTGGCCGCAGCTCTGTGCGCTCATGATGGTGGTGACAAAGGTGAACAGCGTGACGATGACGGCCGGGACGGGGCCAAGGTCGAGCGCGATGGCGACGATCACGGCGATGGCGGCAGTACCCAGGCCGATGATGCCGGCGTCGAGCTTAAGCGAGCCCGAGATGAGCGACTGCTCGTCGGTGTCGGTGGAGCTGTCGGCGGCGAGGCCGCGGGCGATGCCGGCGACCTGCGGCAGGATGTCCTTGAGGACGACGGCGACGCCAAAGCCCATCATGAGGCCCATGCCGAGCGATTTGACGATGCCCTGCGCAGTCACAACGTCGAATAGACCGGCAGCGGTGCCGCCCACGATGATGCCAAAGTTACCTAGCAGCGCGCCGGCAAACCAGAAGGCAACCGGGGCGAAGCCAACCAAAAAGCCGATGGAGAGCAGCATGGGCGAGTTATAGATGGCAAAGGTCACGCCGGGGATATTGAGCGTGCACAGCATGCTGGGGATCACGCCCAGGGCATCGCGCAACACGCTGAAGATGCCGGCGATGGCCATGGAGCCAAAGAGCTGCTTGCCGGTCTTGCCGCCGGCCTCGGTGGCGCGCAGTGTCTGAGCTGCGGCATTGCCGGTGGGAAACTCCAGCGCGGCGTCCACGATAAAGTGGCGGTGGATGAGCGCCGTTGCCAGCAGGCCCAAGATGGTGCCGGCGAGTGCCACGATAAACATGTCGAGCCAGCTGATCTGGTCGGCATAGCCCAGCATCCAGGCGCCCGGGATGGTAAACGCCAGGCCGCCGGCGACCATGGCGCCCGCGGACATGATGGTGTGGGTGACGTTGGCCTCGTTGAGGCTGGCGTTGCCTATGAGCTTCAGGAAGAACAGCGAGATGACGGCAGCGAAAATAATCGGCCAGGGGAGTGCACCCATCTTGAGGGCCGTGTAGGCCGAGCTTGCCGTGATGATCACGCAGCCAAGGACGCCGATGACGACGCCGCGCAGCGTGAGTTGCCCGCGCATCGAAGCGCGGTTCGAGGGATTGCTCATATAAAACTCCTTTGCGTATATCCGCTTCCCCCGGGAGCGCCGTTACGGATACGGCGCGGGAAGTCGGGTTACCGAGGGCCGCCGCATGAGCTCGCGCGCGACCGCGCACCAGTATAGCCGCAAGCTAGTCATTTTGGGATGACTGGTTTAGGTAGGCGATATACTGCTGGACAGACGAAAGGAGCGCCGACGATGCTTAATGGGTGCGCATATATATTGACGGTCGACGTGGGCAACACGTTCATTCGCTTTGGCCTGTTTGCAGGGGATTCGGCCGCGGCGCAGGAATGTCCGCTTGCGACGTGCGAGATCACCACGCCGTCGAGCATTACGGCCGACGAGGCACGCATGCGACTTGTACAGGTCATGGGCGCGCTCGCCGCCGATGCAGGTGTGTCCGGGGTGCTTGCACCCGCCGCGGCCGTGCTGAGCTGTGTAGTCCCGGCGCTCGAACGCCCATGGAAGGCGGCGCTTTCCCGTACCTGCACGGGACGCGTGCTCACCGTGGGGCCGGGCCTCAAGACCGGCATGCCCGTGCACTACGACGACCCGGCCGAGATCGGCCCCGACCGCATCGCCGACGCCGTGGCGGCCCGTGCCGTCTACGGCTCTCCGTGCATCGTGATCGACCTGGGCACGACGACCAATATCGAGGTCATCGACGCGCACGGTACCTTTGTGGGCGGCGTCATCGCGCCGGGTCTGGCGCTCGGCGCCCGCTCGCTTTCGGCCGCTGCGGCGCGTCTGCCGCAGGTCGAGCCCTCGGCACCGACGCACGTCATCGGCCGTAACACGCGCGAGGCCATGCGCTCGGGAGTGGTCTTGGGCGAGGTAGCCCGCATCGACGGCATGCTCGACATGGTGCTTGCCGAGATGCGCTCGACCAAGGCGGCGGGGGAGGATGGCGTGCCCATCGTCATTACCGGCGACGATGCCGAGGCGCTCGCGGCGTTGGTCGGCCACAGCCTGACGGTAGATGACGCGCTGACGTTGCGGGGTCTCGCCGAGCTCTACCGCATCAACCAAAAGCCCCGCCGCGTGTAAAAGTGAGGGCGCCGGTGGGACAAACGTCTCCACCTTTCACCTGCTACAATGGGTCAAATTATTGCGATTACGGAGGTGTCTGCCATGTCGGACGATCTTCATCAAACTTCGTCAGGCAAGCGCCTGGACGTCATTAGCTGGGACGAGTTCTTTATGAGCGTGGCCATCGCCGCGCAGCGCCGCAGTAAGGACCCCAACACGCAGGTGGGCGCGTGCATCGCCAGCACCAACCACCGCATCCTTTCGGTGGGCTACAACGGTACGCCCTCGGCGCTCAACGACGACTTTTTCCCGTGGGGCACGAGCGACGACCCGTTGCAGGACAAGCACAACTACGTGGTGCATGCCGAGGCAAACGCCGTGCTCAACTACCGTGGCTCGCTCAAAGATCTTGAGGGTTCCACGGTCTACGTCACGCTGTTCCCGTGCCACGACTGCGCCAAGATTTTGGCGCAGGTGGGCGTGGGCGAGGTTGTCTACCTGGACAACAAGTACGCCGACACCGATGACGGACGCATCAGCCGCCGCATCCTCGACTCCTGCGGCATCAGCTACCGCCAGGTTATCGTCGATGTTCACATCGGCACCGAGGGGCAGGCTCAGCAGTAGCGCGTGGCAACGCCAGCTGGCAACAAAAGGCAGCCAAAAGAGCCCCGTCCCAAATTGACTACTCGTGAAAGTCGCGTCTGCGCGCATGGACGGCTCGTGAGCGGGTACACGGCTGTAGTAACATAGCTTCTGTCCGCGGGCGCGCCCGCGTAATTGTGAGAAAGGAGCCCCTGTGGCTGTTAACGAAGAGCTGCTTAAGAAGGTTCTTGAAGAGATTCGCCCCAACCTGCAGGCCGACGGCGGCGATATGGAGTATGTGGGCGTTGACGACGAGGGCGTCGTCAAACTGGAGCTGCAGGGCGCTTGCGCCGGCTGCCCCATGAGCTCGCTGACCCTGTCCATGGGTATTGAGCGCATCCTGAAGGAGCATGTGCCCGGCGTTACCCGCGTTGAGCAGGTCAATGCCTCCGGCGAGGCCGAGGACCTGTACGACGAGTACGCGCCGTTCTAAGCTGCGAAAGCTGCGGACGGCATACTCCGCATAGACGTTACGCCCAAATATGCGGCTGCGAGCGCAAGGCCCGCGGCCGCATTTGGTATGTAGGGAGTAAGAGGGTCGACATGCTCAACGACTTCTACCATATGCTTGATCCCGTCGCGATTTCGGCGGGGCCCATCACGATTTACTGGTATGGTCTGGCCTATGTGGTCGGCGCCCTGCTCACGGCGGTCGTCATGTACCGCACGCAGCGTCGCTGGGGCTTTAACATCACGATTGACGACCTGACGAGTGTCGTGGTCGGCGTGGTCTTTGGCCTCATTATCGGTGCGCGCCTGTTCTACGTCGTCTTTTACGGTGATGGCTACTACTGGGCGCACCCGCTCGAGATCTTTGCCACCAACGAGGGCGGCATGAGCTTCCATGGCGGTTTGGTGGGCGGTATTATCGGCGGCATCATCGTGTGCCGCATGTATAAGCTCGACGCATGGACTTTGGCAGACCTTGCCGTCATCGGCGCGCCGCTGGCCTTGTGCCTGGGCCGTTGTGCCAACTTTGTCAACGGTGAGCTGTGGGGCAAGCCGACCGATCTGCCCTGGGGTGTGGTCTTTGGCGGGACTGCGGGCGATATGCCGCGTCACCCCTCCCAGCTCTACGAGGCATTTCTTGAGGGCATCGTGCTCTTTTGCATTCTGCAGGTGCTCAGCCGCAAAAAGCCGCTGCTGCCTCAGGGTACGTTTATGGGCGTGTTCGTGATGGGATACGGCATCGTCCGCTTTCTCGTTGAGTTCGTGCGCGTGCCCGATGCCCAGCTGGGTTATCTGCTGGGCGGCGTCATCACGATGGGTCAGCTGTTGAGCCTTCCGCTCGTGATCGCGGGTCTGGCGCTTATCATCTTTGCCCGTCACCGCAACCGTCCCCAGCGCATCTATCTCGACGCCTAACCGCCACATACCACCACAAAGGGGACAGGCACCTTTGTGGTGGTTTTGCTAGGCAACGATGACAGAACCGTAACGTTTCCCCAGATAAAACCTGCCAAAATAAACCTGTCCCTTTTTGGCAGGTTTCTAGAAAGGCTTTCGGACTGTGAAGGATTCCGATCTCTCCACAACGGCTGCGCGCGACGCTGCCCGCATCGTCTGGTTTAAGCGCTACCCCGCCAAGCAGACGCTCATCGCATTTCTGCTCGCGTTGTTGGCGACCACAGCGTTTTCCATCGATCCCGCCCCGGTGTCGAGCAACGCAGTCTTGGCGATTGACCCCAAAGCCTCGGGCATGCTGTACGTGTGCTACGAGGTGCTCCTCTCGTTTGCCGGCCATACCGACGCGGTCATGCTGCTTGCGCTTGCCTGCCTGCTCACGCTGCCGTTTCGCTACGTGTTCTTTGGCCGTGGCGACACCTGGCGCCCATCAATCATTCTGCCGTCGCTGTTCTTCGCCATCTGCATGGTGTTCGGCCGCAGCTACGATCTCACCGACTCGGCCGAGATTGTCCTTGGCGACAAAGCCCGCATCATCTGCGCCTGGATTGGCGGCGCGGGCTGGATGCTCCTAGCGATCGTGGCCTTCTATCTGGCTTTTGAGTGTCTAGATTGGCTGAGCTCTCGGCGCATCCCGTTTTCCGAGGCGCACTTTGGCCGCATATGGCGTGTGGCTCACGCCGTGCTCTCGGTCCATCCCTTTGCCGGGCCCTTCCTGGTTCTTATGATCGCCTGGGCGCCCACGCTCATCGCTTCGCTGCCCGGCCTTTTTATGGGGGACACCGGCGCGCAGATTCGTCAGTGGTTCAACTATCCCAATGGCACGAGCGACTACCTGCGCCTGCTCAACCCCAACGTGCTGCTCAACGGGCACCATCCCGTAGTGCACACGGCCATTATCGGCTCGTGCGTTCAACTGGGGCTTTCGCTGTTCAACAGCGCTAACGCGGGCCTCATCATCTATACCTGCGCTCAATTTGTCATCACGGCTGCCTGCATGGCCTATTCCATTTCGTCGCTGCGCAAACTGGGCGTGAGCCTGCCGGTTCGCGGTACGATCCTGCTGTTCTTTGCGTTTATGCCGATGTTCTCTAACTACGCGGCCCTGCTCACCAAAGACGTGCTCTTTGCCGACGCGTTTTTGGTGCTGCTGGTACAGACCGTCAAGCTCGTGGCATGTGGCTTGCCCCGTCGTGATGCCAATGTCGAGCGAGCGGGCGAGAAAGCCCCCGCGCTCTTTGCGCGCCACGACTGGCTGCTGCTCGCTCTGGGTGCCATGGGTTCCACGTTTCTGCGCAACGGCGGCCTGGTGTTTCCCCTGGCGGCATGCGTAATCGCGGCGGCGTTTTGCGCATGGGACGCACATGCGGCTCGTCGTGCAGCCAAGCGGGCTGGTGCTGCGCCTTCGGGCGCCATCTCGCGCTTCCGCTGGGTTGGCGTCCTCGCGGTGCTTGCACTCTGTCTTGCCTCTAATATGTACTTCACCAAGGTCTTTATGCCGGCGCACGACATCACGCCTGGTTCCAAGCGCGAAATCCTCTCGATTCCGTTCCAGCAGACGGCTCGTTTCGTCCAAAAGCACGACGGCCTCAACTCGGGTGTCAACCCCACGGTTAAGGAGGACGGCACCATCGTGGAGGCTCCTTGCGACGGCTTGGTGACCGACGAGGAGCGCGCCGTGATCGACCGGGTGCTCAAGTATGAGAATCTGGGCCGCCGTTACAACCCGGATAAGTCGGATGCCGTCAAAAACTGCTTCAATGAGTACGCCTCGCAGGAGGACATCAAGGCCTATTTTGAGGTGTGGGCCCAGATGTTCAAAAAGGATCCCGAGTGCTATATCTCGGCGCTCATCAATAACTACTATGGGTACTTCTATCCGAGCGCTCGCGATGCATGGGTCTACAGCACGGCGCGCAGTGCCGAGATTATGGCGAAGCCCGATAACCTCAAGTACTTCGACTTCCATCCGGTCGATAGCAAGGTCGTGCGCTGGTGTGACCACCTGATCAACCTGTATCGCGTGGCAGTACAACGCATCCCGTTTATCTCGCTCACCATGAGCTCGGCCACCTACGTGTGGATCATGATCGCCGTGGTGGTCTATCTGCTACGTCGTCATTCGTGGCGCGGGCTGGCCATTTGGGTGCCGCTTTTGGGCGTGCTCGCCGTGTGCCTGATCGGCCCGTGCAACGGATCGACCTACATGCGCTACCTGTATCCGGTCATCGCCTGCATGCCCTTTGCCATCGGCGCCACCATCACCCGCAGCGACCTCCTCTGGTCCTAACTTGGTGCAAAGGGGGCAGGTTACTTTGCACCAACCCCTTGCACCAAGGGGCTGTATCATCACGACGCCTTCATTTTGGGGTTTATCTCGCAGGCCAGTAGGTATATCATAACGACGTTTGTTTATATTGCCCGAGCATCTGCGCTGGGCTTTAGGTCGAAACCGATAGGAGACACGTATGTCCGGACACTCTAAGTGGGCCACAACCAAGCATCGTAAGGGCGCGCAGGACGCCAAGCGTTCCGCCCTCTTCTCCAAGCTCAGCCGCAACATCACCGTTGCTGCCCGTCTCGGCGGTGACCCGCTGCCCGAGAACAACGCCAGCCTCGCCGCTGCCGTTGCCAAGGCCAAGGCTCAGTCCATGCCTAAGGACAAGATCAAGTCCGCTATCGATAAGGCCTTTGGTTCGGGTGCCGACGCCGCCGTCTACGAGAACATCGTGTACGAGGGCTACGGTCCCGCCGGTGTCGCCGTCTACGTCGACTGCCTGACCGACAACCGCAACCGCACCGCCGCTGATGTCCGTTCCGCCTTTTCCCACGCTGGTGGCAACCTGGGCACCTCCGGCTCCGTCGCCTTCCAGTTTGAGCGCAAGGGCCAGATCGTCGTCGCCAAGGAGATCCTGGACGAGAACGCCAAGAAGGAGACCATGATCGCCAACGGTGCTGCCGGTGACGAGGATGAGTTCATGATGGCCATCGCCGAGGCCGGTGGCGAGGACTACGAGGACGCCGGCGAGGAGTGGATCGTCTGGACTACTGCCAACGAGGTCATGGCTGTCTCCAAGGCGCTCGAGGAGCAGGGCGTCCAGGTCAAGGGCTCCGAGACCACCATGGTCCCGACCACCCCGACCGAGGTCTCCGGTGCCGACGCCAAGAAGGTTCAGCGCCTCATCGACCGTCTTGAGGAGCTCGACGACGTCCAGGACGTCTACAGCACCATGGACATGACCGACGAGGTCATCGCTGCCCTCGAGGAGGAGTAGCGCCCGCACGGATTGAGCCGTGCATATCTGGGCATAATGAAGCGAGCATGCAAGCCTCGTGGAATAGATGAGCCGGATCCGCGTGCAATGAGGCACCGGACCCGGCTCTTTTATAATGATGCGAATCGTTTTGCATTCCTTGGATCGAGATTTGAAGGGAGCGCCGCATGCGCGTGCTCAAACGAGCCCTGGCGATCGTGTATCTTGTCGCCGCCGTTGTGGCGCTGGGTACGTTGGTCTGCCAGTTTTGGGGGCCATATACCTATCGCTTTATGCTGCTGATGCGCGATTCGCTGCCTCGCATCGTTGTTACGGCGTGCGGCGGTGTCGTGGCGCTCGGCGTGCTCGTGTGTTTCTTTCGCCTGATGTTTGCTCGTCGCGAGCCGTCCTGCGTGCATCCGGCGGGGGAGCGTAATATCGAGGTCACGCTCGCCGCCCTCTCCTCGTGTGCTCGCACCGCGGCAGAGCGCGACGACCGCGTGATGGTCGAGCATGTCGAGGCGCGCGTGCAGGGCTCCGACGAATCGCGCGTCCGTTTTAAGGTCGACGCCATCGCGCTCGACGACCGGGATGTGGCCTCCCTTGCAGCCGCGATGCAGCAACGTATCGAGGAGGCCTGCGACACCATGCTCGGCACGCCGGGCACGACCGCACGCGTTCGTTTTTTGCCGTCCAAGACTACCGTCCAGACCGTGGAGGTTTCCGGTGAGTGAT
>CAUGJN010000003.1 GCA_959599635.1 uncultured Collinsella sp. | reverse complement strand
GGCGAGGACGGTTACGAGTCGCGCGCCGAGAACTCCGGTTTTGCCGGCCGCACGCTCACCGGTCGTGCCACCGATGTATTTGTCGGCGGTAAACAGACGCTTGCCGACGGCTGCATCTGCTAGCATAGCCTTATCGCTTTTGTGCGCGGCGCCCTTGCGGTGCCGCGCTTTCTGTTCGTTTAGACCATGCAACCGCATGGGGGATTGGAGCGTCTATGCCCACACCTTCCACTGCACGCATGCACGACTTCGAGGTCGTCTCGAACCGGGAGATCGCCGACGGCATCTTCTCGCTCGTTATCTCGGCCCCCAAGCTTGCAAGTGCGCTCAAGCCCGGTCAGTTTGTGAACATCGCCGTCCCCGGCGATGCGTCTTCTCTGCTTCGTGTGCCCTTGAGTTTCTACCGCGCCGACGCCGAGGCCGGCACCGTCGAGCTGTGGTACGCCGTCGTGGGCGACGATACCCGCCGTTTGTCCCAGATGGGCCCTGGCTCCACCTCTAACCTGTTGGGCCCCGGTGGCCGTGGCTGGATGGTACCCGAGGGCACCAGGAAGGCACTGCTCGTCGCCGGTGGCATCGGCGTTCCGCCTGTGCTGTGTCTTGCCGGCATGCTTGCCGAGCAGGGTGTTGATGTGGACGTGTGCCTGGGCTTTGGCACCGCTTCCAAGGCTGTGGGTGTCGATGAGTTCCGTGCGCTGGGCGCCACGGTTAACGTGTGCACCGACGACGGTTCGCTCGGCACGCACGGTTTTTGCACCGATCCGGCAGCCGAGCTGCTTGGAGAGGGCGGCTACGACTACGTCGCCAGCTGCGGCCCCGCCGTCATGATGAAGAAGGTCGCCGCCGCTGCCGCCGAGGCCGGTGTGTACTGCGAGGTGTCGCTCGAACGCATGATGAGCTGTGGCTTTGGCGCCTGCAACACCTGCAATGTCGAGACGGTCGACGGTATGAAGGGTGCTTGTATGTGCGGCCCCGTGTTCGATGCTTCCAAGGTGGTGGTCTTCTAGTGGGTACCGTGAACATGGCCGTCGATTTCGGCGGCGTCAAGATGCAGAACCCCATTAACACCGCAGCCGGTACCTTTGGCTACGGTTGGCAGTTCCAGAACTTCTTTGATGTTTCCCAGCTGGGCGCCATCACCACCAAGGGTTGCGCTGCCGAGCCCTGGCCCGGCAATCCCGCGCCCCGCATGGCCGAGATTCCCGGCGGTATGATCAACTCCGTGGGTCTTCAGAACCCCGGCGTGGCCGCCTTTGCCCGCGAGTCCGGTCCGTGGCTCGAACAGCTGTCCAAGGACGGCTGCCAGGTCATCTGTCAGGTTGCCGGTCACTCCGTTGACGAGTTTGTCCGCGCACTCGAGATGTATGTCGAGCTGTGCCCCTGGGCTGCCGGCTACGAGATCAACGTGAGCTGCCCTAATATCGCCGCCGGCGGTGCCGCCATGGGCTCCACGCCCGAGGGCGCCTCTTCCGTTATGGCTGCTTGCCGCAAGGTGACCGATAAGCCGCTGTTCGTGAAGATGGCGCCGGTCAACGTCGCCGAGATCGCCAAGGCCCTCGAGGCTGCCGGCGCCGACGGCCTTTCGGTCATCAACTCCATCCAGGGCATGGCCATCGACGTCCATACCCGCAAGTCCCGCGTGGCCAAGCCCAAGGGCGGCCTTTCGGGCCCGCTGTGCCACCACATCGCCGTGCGCATGGTCTGGGAGGTTGCCCAGGCCGTCGATATCCCCATCAACGGTGTCGGCGGTGTCATGACTGGCGAGGATGCGGCTGAGTTTATCCTGGCCGGCGCCACCTGCGTGTCGGTCGGCATGGCCAACTTCGTCGATCCGTGCGCTTCGCTTAAGATCGCGCATGAGCTCGAGGCCTGGGCCGAGTCCCAGGGCGTAAAGGACATCAACGAGCTGGTGGGTGCTTTCGAATGCTAGAGAATGATGCCCGCGACCGTGTTATCGTCGCCCTCGACTGCGACCGTGAGCGCGCGCTCGAGCTCGCCCACGAGCTTTCGGGCCATGCCGCCTGGCTCAAGGTCGGCATGACGCTCTATTACGCTGAGGGTCCCCAGATCGTCAAGACCTTTAAGGACCTTGGCTTTAAGGTCTTCCTCGACCTTAAGTTCCATGACATTCCGCATCAGGTGCGCGGCGCTGCCCGCTCGGCCTCGCTTGCCGGTGCCGACCTGCTTTCGGTCCACGGCCTGGGCTCGGGTGCTATGCTCGCTGCCTGCCGCGAGGGTGCCGAGGAGGCGCGTGAGGACCGCGCCAAACTCGTCGCCATCACCGTGCTCACGAGCATGAATCAGGATGCCTTGAGCGAGATCGGCGTCGAGTCTCCCGTGGCCGAGGAGGCCGCCCGCTTGGCAAAGCTTGCTCAGGCCAATGGCATCGATGGCATCGTGTGCTCACCGATGGAGGCTCACGACATGCGTGAGCTGCTGGGTCCTGATGCCCTGATCGTGACTCCGGGTGTGCGTCCGGTGGGTGCCGCCCTTGGTGACCAGTCCCGCGTGGCGACGCCTTCCCAGGCTATCGAGCGTGGCGCAAGCCACATTGTGGTGGGCCGTCCCATCACCGGTGCCGACGATCCGGTTGCCGCCTTTGACGCCATCGTCGCCGAGCTGGTCGAAAACGTTGCGTAAAAGATTCCCCTAAGTCACCACTTTTGGGTCTCATTAGCACAAAATAGCCCCTGTGCCTGCGTAAACTTTCCCATCCTTTGTGTGGAATCGCAGGTCAGGGGCTTAACTTTGGGCGCAGTATATTGCACTTTTTGCGGGTATCGTCTAACCTATGGAGCCGCGATTAGGCATTTTGTACGTTCTACGTGCTAAAATGCCAATTATTGAATCAGATATAACCCAACTATTTGGAGGTACGAATGGCACTCCCTCAGCTTACCGACGAGCAGCGCAAGCAGGCTCTTGAGAAGGCTGCTGCCGCACGTCACGCCCGCGCTGAGCTTCGCGAGCAGATCAAGAAGGGCGAGAAGTCCCTCGAGTCCGTGCTCAACTCCGATGACCCCATCGCTTCCCGCATGAAGGTTTCCACCCTCATCGAGTCTCTCCCCGGTTATGGCAAGGCCAAGGCCGCCAAGATCATGGAGGAGCTCGGTATCTCCGCTACTCGTCGCGTCCAGGGCCTCGGTGTCCGTCAGCGCGAGCAGCTCCTCGAGCAGCTGACCAAATAAGTGAGCGCTCAGGATTCCAAGCTCTTTGTGATTTCTGGACCGTCAGGCGCAGGCAAGGGTACGCTCGTCACTCGTGTGCGCGAGCGCCGCTCGAACCTGGGTCTGACGGTTTCGGCTACCACGCGAGCACCACGCAAAGGTGAGGTCGACGGTGTCAACTACTTATTTCTGACGCGCGAGGAGTTCGACCGCCGCGTGGCAAACGGTGAGTTTGTTGAGTGGGCCGAGGTCCACGGTAACTGCTACGGCACGTTGGTGAGCGAGGTCACATCCAAGCTCGCCTCGGGCTCGTCTCTGATTTTGGAGATCGATGTCCAGGGCGCCCTGCAGGTGAAGGAGCGTTTCCCCGAGGCCGTGCTGATCTTTATCAAGCCGCCTTCGCTTGAGGTGCTCCGCGAGCGTCTAGTCGGTCGCGGTACCGAGACGCCCGAGACGATTGAGCTGCGTATGGCAAACGCCGCCGATGAGCTTGCCCTTGCCGACCGCTACGACGACGTCGTGGTGAATGACGATCTCGACCGCGCGACCGATGAGCTCGTTCGCGTTCTCGATATGCATGAAAGGATCTGAGGTCCGTGTCCGTTGTAAAGCCTTGCATTGACGATCTTCTGGAGAAGACCGATCACAACCGCTTCCTGCTCGCTTCGCTTGCCTCCAAGCGCGCCTGCGACATCAATAGCATGCTGCGTGGCCAGCACAACCGCGTGCTTGCCGTCCAGGATGTCGATGACATCACCATCGGGCTTTCCGGTGCCGATACCATCTCGATGGCTATGGACGAGATTGTCGACGGTGACATCTCTTACGACGAGGCCCGTTACGAGAAGGCGCTCGGCCACAAGGTTGCTGAAGCCTAAATGGCAGCTCGCGTCTGTCTGGTCCACTATCACGAGGTTGGACTGAAGGGCAAGAACCGCGCACATTTTGAGCATATCCTCATGGATAACATCAAGGCGGCCTTGGCCGCCTTTTCCGTGAATGCCGTGTCTCGAATTTCCGGTTATATCCTCGTGACCTTTAACGAGCATCAGGCCGACGAGGCGGCGCGTGTCATTCGCACCGTTCCCGGCGTTGCTCGCGTGTCTTTGGCGTATCACACCAATCGCGACCCTCAGGAGTACTGTGCCGCCGCCGTCAAGGCGCTGCGCGAGTTTGGTTCCTTCGATTCGTTTAAGGTGCACGCCAAGCGCTCCAATACTGACTATGAGCTCACCTCGATTGATATCAATCGTCAGGTGGGCGAGGTGCTGTGTGAGGCGTTTCCCGATAAAAAGGTCCAGATGCACGACCCCGACGCGATGGTGCACGTTCTGGTGGTTCAGGGTAGTGTCTACGTGTATGCGCGCTCCCAGCGCGGCGTTGGCGGCCTTCCGGTGGGTTCTGCCGGCAAGGTCGTGACGCTGCTGTCGTCGGGTATCGATTCTCCGGTGGCGACCTGGATGCTCGCGCGTCGCGGCGCGGTGTGCGTGCCGGTGCATTTCTCCGGTCGTCCGCAGACGCCCGACACGAGTGAATACCTGGTGCAGGACATCATCCGTGCGCTTGAGCCGGGTGTCCAGATCGGCCGCCTGTACGTGGTGCCGTTTGGCGACTGCCAGCGTGAGATTTCGGTCACCTGTCCCAGCAACCTGCGCGTTATCATGTATCGCCGCATTATGTATTCGGTTGCTGAGCGCATTGCACACATCGAGGGTGCCAGGGCCATCGTTACGGGCGAATCGCTTGGGCAGGTTGCCTCCCAAACGCTTGAGAACATCATGGCCGTCAACGAAGCCGTGAAGATTCCCGTGTTCCGTCCTCTCATCGGTTCGGACAAGCAGGAGATCATCGTGCGCGCCGAGGAGATCGGTACCTTCGATATCTCGACTGAGGCCGCTCCCGACTGCTGTACGCTGTTTATGCCGCGTCGTCCCGAGACGCACGCTAAACTCGATGCCGTGCATGAGGCCTGGGAACTGTTTGATCATGAGGAGATGATTGAGCGCCTGCTCAAGCAGACAGAGTACATCGACTTCGAGAGCAACACATATAAGGCCCCTAAGACCTTAAAACGCAAACATTCGGAGCTTGCTCCGCGTGAGATTTACCAAGATTACGAGTAAATTTGTGCATAGACCGACGATGCGCCTGCATCGTCGGTCTTTTGCTATCTGGGCATTTTGCGGCTAAGCGTTCATTTGCTGACGTGTGCCTGAATAAATGGACAGATTTGTGCAAGGTTTTGGTCAGCTTTTGGTTTGACCGCAAAAACCGGTTTTGGGGCGTGGCTGTTGCGGAGCTCCTTTCCTGACACGATGGTGTTGGGAGGTTTTGCTATGGCGCAGCGCGAACAACACGAACGAGTCAAAAAGATGGACCGTTGGGCGGGCAAACTGCTCGGTCATAAGACAGTGGTGATGGCGATACTGGTCGTCATTGCGATGGCGAGTGGACTGGCAATGGCGAACCTTGGCGGCGGTGCCGGCGGTGTGTCGTTTGAGCGCACTGATGGTTCGGGCACGTTAGTGGAGCCGGGATCCGGCGATGCTTCGAGTGGAAAGACATCTGAAGGCTCTTCGCCTAAGGCGTCTGCCGCGGCAGAGGTCTATGTCGATGTTGATGGCGCCGTGGTGTCACCCGGTGTATATCGCCTCAAAGACGGGGCGCGGGTGGCTCAGGCGATTGATGCCGCCGGCGGGCTGGCGCCCGAAGCAGACGTTACGGGGCTTAATCGTGCATCCAAGGTCACTGATGGACAAAAAATTCACGTTCCAACGGTAGGGGAGCAGCAGGCGTCCATTGCGGAAGCCGGTGTTGATGGTGGGACTTCCGCATCGTCGGGCGTTAGTGGCGCAACAGGCCTAGTAAACATCAATACGGCAAGCGCAGAAGAGCTGCAGACGCTTTCGGGCATCGGCCCCTCCATGGCCCAGTCGATTATCGATGAGCGGACAAAGAACGGTGCTTTCGCCTCGGTTGACGATCTGATGCGTGTGTCGGGAATCGGCGAGAAGAAGCTTGCCAAAATCAAAGATTGCATCTGCGTATGAGCGCGACCGAGCGCGAGCACGTGATGCCTCCGCGACCCCTGATTCCGTGGACGATGGCCCTGTGTGCCGGCATGTGCGTGAGCTGCGCCTTGGTGCTCAGCATAGCCGCTGATGCGCTGCTGAGGGAGCGGGCGACGGCGGTCGGGCCGCTATGGGCCATTCCCGTTGCGGCAGCGGTTTTCGTTGTGCTGGCTCACTCTTGTGCGAGGCTTGCCCCTTTGAAGCGGTGGCTGTATGCCGCGTCCGTCGGTCTCATAGCGGGTGCGGTCGTTTCGGCGTGGTGGGCCGTGGGTGCGCTCAACGCCTCGAAGACGCTCGACGGTCGAGCGGCAAGCAGTCTCGAGTTTGTCGTGCAGGGTGACCCATCCATAAATGACGACGTGTATTCCTATACCTGCGAGGCACGCTCGGACGGTAAGAACTTGGCAACGGTTCGCCTATCGTGTGATCGTGAGCTCAAGGTCGGGGCGCACGTGCGTGTTATCGGTCGCGTTTCACGTTTTGAGAACGATGCATATGGACGATCGCGCGTGCTCCGAGGCGAGGTGCGCAAGGTTAAAGCCGTTCGGATTGTGTCGGTCGATGAGGGTTCTCCGAGGCCGCTGCATCGGCTGCGAAATGGGCTGCTTGCGTCCATCGCGCCTGCGACCGACCCGGCGCGTGCGCTCATAGCCGGTGTCGTCTGCGGTCGTTCGGCCGAGCTGCGCGCCCAGCCGGCGGGCGACTGGTTTTCGGTGACGGGAACGGCGCATCTTATCGCAGTCTCGGGCAGCCATTTGGCTATCGTGGGGTTTGTAATCGAGGGCGTATTGCAAAAGACTCGGTGCTCACGTGGTCTTCAGCGGGCGATATTGGCGATAACGCTTGTGGGCTACGCTGCCTTTACGGGCGCGTCTCCCTCGGCCGTGCGCGCGTGCTGCATGGTGTTCGTGACGCTTGTCGTAAACGGCGCGGGGCGTCGTCGGCACGGCCTTTCGGCACTCTTCGTAACCATGTCCATCTTTGTGCTACTGCGGCCGACGGTGCTGTTCGAGATGGGCTTTCAGCTTTCATGCGCCAGCGTCTTAGCCATTCTGTGCTTTTGTCCCTATGCGACCTACGCGTTGGGTGAGCTAGGTGTGCCATCGGGCGTTGCCAGCGTGCTTTCCGTCACGCTGTGCTCGCAACTGGCGACACTTCCCATTGCCATTCCTGCCTTCGGTACATTCTCGCTCATTGCTCCGTTTGCAAATGCGGTCATCGGTCCGGTGGTGAGCGTTCTGCTCGCTGTGTCGATCGCGCTGGCTCCCTTTTCGCTCGTGGGACCGTTGCGGACTTGGGCGCTCGTTGTGCCCATGATTGCCGCCCGTTGCGCGCTGTTCTTCGAGCAGCTGTTTGCCGCCGTGCCGGGTGCATACGTGAGCGTGCCGCCCGATAGCATGTGGATTTACCTAGTGCCGTGTTTTCTGGCGGTTCTGCTGGTCTGGTGGCCGCGTCCCCGTGCACGTCCTATGGCGGTGGGGCTTGCATGCCTGATGCTCTTGGCTGCGATTCCGTACGTCTATTGGGATCGATTCGCTCCGCCTTCGGTGACGGTGCTCGATGTGGGCCAGGCCGATGCGATTCTTATCCGCCAAGGCGGCGCAGTAGCTCTCGTCGACTGCGGGCTCGACGAGCGTGTGGTTGCGGCGTTGGTTCGCAATAACGTGCACCATATCGATGCCGTCTTTGTGACGCATTGGGATGAGGACCACTGGGGTGGTTTGCCTGCCGTGCTCGAACAGTTTTCGGTCGGAACGATTGCCGTGGCGGCGGATGCGCTGGAGGATGCTCCTGCCGAGGTATTGAACCGACCTGGCGTGGAGTATCGGCAGGTGCGCCGTGGGGATACGGTCGACATCGGCTCATTTTGCGCTCGCGTGATGTGGCCATTCGAGTTCGTGGATGGCGAGGGAAATGAGGACTCGCTTGTCCTTCTGCTCTCTTATGTTCAGGAAGGCAAGGGCCTGCGAATACTTCTCACCGGTGATGCCGAGCTCGACCAAGAGCGGGAATTCGTGCAGGAGGTGGGGGACATCGATGTCCTTAAACTTGGGCATCACGGCTCCAAGGTTTCAGTCGATGGCGAGTTGCTGGACGTCCTGAAGCCCGAGCTTTCCCTCGCAAGCGCCGGTGAGGGGAATCGATACGGCCATCCGTCCGATGCCTGCATCGATGCCGTTAAGGAAGCGGGTGGTGTGTTCGCGTGTACCATCGAACACGGCGACATTACCGTCACACCGACTGCGAATGGCTTTGCGATGCGATGCCAGCTACCGTGACGACGTCGTTGGCGTGTGGTGGGCCCCTGGGCTAGAATGGCACGGAACGAATACGAAGGCCTGCGGGAGGGGAGCGCAATGTCCGAAACCGGTTTGCTGCCGGCATATCTGATCGTCGGTACCGACGGAGTTAAGCGCGACCACGCCGTCTCGCGTATGAAAGCGCGTCTGGAAAAATCGGGTATGGTCGAGTTCAACCTCGACGAGCGAGACATGACCAAGGACCCCGATATCGAGTCCATTATCGGATCGCTT
The DNA here is from genome assembly GCA_959599635.1 of uncultured Collinsella sp. Classification (GTDB taxonomy): domain Bacteria; phylum Actinomycetota; class Coriobacteriia; order Coriobacteriales; family Coriobacteriaceae; genus Collinsella. Next base: position 40,179 of record CAUGJN010000003.1, on the reverse strand, counting down.
AACACCTTTCCGATGGGCAGCGAGTTTCGTCTGGTAATCCTCGATGGCTGCTCAAAGCTCGCCAAGGCGGTCTCGGAGCCGCTCGTTGGGTATCTGACGAGTCCCAGCCCAACAACGGTCTGCCTCATCATCGCTGACTCACTTGCCAAGAATACGCGCCTGTATAAGGCAATCGCCAAGATCGACAAGAAGGCTATCGTCGATTGCTCGGGTACCAAGCGCTGGGAACTGCCGCGCCGTGTTCAGCAGATGGCGACGCAGCGCGGTAAGTCGATTTCGACGGCGGCCGCCGAGGAGCTCGTCTCGCGTTCGGGCGAAAACACGCGCATGCTCGATAACGACTTGGCTAAGCTTGCCCAGATGGTCGAGGCGCCCCAGATTGAACTTGCCGATGTTGAGCGCTGGATTGTACGTACGGCCGAGGTCCAACCCTGGGACTTCCTCAACGCCGTCTCGGCTCGCGATATGCGGCGTTCGCTTGAGCTCTTTAAGCTCCTGCCCTCCAAGAGCTACGTGTGGACTTACACATTGCTGTGCGGTCGCATCCGTGAGCTGATCGTCGCCAAGGCGCTTGATGCGCGCGGACAGGGTCGCGAGCTGGCCGCAACGCTCAAGCTCCAGTCCTGGCAGGTCAAGAATCACCTTACCTGGGCGCGTCGTTTTTCGATGACCGAGCTCGTCGCAGCGCTCGAGGGTGCCGTTGATGTGGAGCTCGCGCTCAAGGGTTCGGCCGATTCTCAGACGGCGCTTTTGCTCTGGATTACGAACATCTTGAGAAAATCGTGATGATACCTGCCTATTTGACAAATTCGTTCTATCCCTTTGAGAGGGAGCGTGCTATAGTAGGCGCTTGCATGACCTCACCGTGTCTCAGAGGTGTCATACATTTTTTGCAAGGAACTCGAAAGGAACTCCAGAAGTGGCAAACATCAAGTCTCAGAAGAAGCGTATCCGCACCAATGAGGCAGCTCGCATGCGTAACAAGGCTGTCAAGTCCGAGCTCAAGACGCTGACCAAGCACGTCCAGTCCGCCGTCGCCGAGGGCGACGCCGAGAAGGCCCAGGCTGCCCTCAAGACCGTCACGAAGCGTCTCGACATGGCTGCCGCCAAGCATGTTATCCACAAGAACCAGGCTTCCAACCGCAAGTCCGGTCTTGCCAAGCTCGTGAACAGCATCAACGCCTAAGTTGTAAATTTCACACCACACAGATTACGCGCATAAATGGAGCCTGTTTTATGGAACAGGCTCCATTTTTTGTACCGCTCGGGTAAGATAGTCCGCATGAATACTTCAATTGACATTTCCCACATCCGCAACTTCTCGATCGTTGCGCACATCGACCATGGCAAGTCCACGATCAGTGACCGCATCCTCGAGCTCACCCATACCGTCGACGAACGCGACATGGAGTCGCAGCTGCTCGACACCATGGATATCGAGCGCGAGCGCGGCATTACGATCAAGTCCAATGCCGTCCGCGTTTCCTATGACGCCGACGATGGTGAGACGTATCAGTTCAATCTGATCGATACGCCGGGCCACGTGGACTTTACCTATGAGGTCTCGCGCTCGCTGGCAGCCTGTGAGGGCGCGGTACTCGTTGTCGACGCCACGCAGGGCGTCGAGGCGCAGACCGTCTCCAACGCGACGCTCGCCATGAACGCCAATCTGGACATTGTGCCGGCCATCAACAAGATCGACCTGCCCTCGGCGCACCCCGACGAGGTTAAGACCGAGATCGAAGACGATCTGGCCATTCCCGCAGACGATGCCGTGTGCGTGTCGGGCAAGACCGGTGAGGGCATCCACGATCTGCTGGAGTCCATCGTCTTTTTGATCTCGCCTCCCAAGGGCGATGCAAATGCCCCTCTCAAGGCACTTATTCTGGATTCGTACTTCGATGAGTACCGCGGCGTCGTCGCCACGGTGCGCGTCTTTGATGGTTCCATCAAAAAGGGCGATACCCTGCGCATGATGCAGGCCAAGGGCGACTTTTTGGTCGACGGCGTGGGCGTCAAGCGTCCTGCCGAGACCCCGGTCGACGCGCTGACGGTCGGCGAGGTCGGATATGTGGTCACGGGCTTGAAGGATCCCGAGGCCGTTCGCGTGGGCGATACCCTTACGTGGGCTTCCAACCCCTGTCCCGAGCCTCTGCCGGGCTACCGCGAGGCCAAGCCCATGGTCTACACTGGCCTGTTCCCGATCGACAACAAGGACTACGAGAACCTGCGCGACGCGCTCGATAAGCTGCACGTCAACGATCCGTCGTTGGTGTGGGAGCCCGAGACGTCGGTGGCGCTCGGTTTCGGCTTCCGCGTGGGCTTCCTGGGCCTGCTGCATATGGAAGTCGTCAAGGAACGCCTGGAGCGCGAGTTCAACCTGGACCTCATTGCCACGAGTCCCTCGGTCGACTATCACGTCTACAAGACCGACGGCGAAATGATTGATGTCCGCAGTCCGCAGGACCTTCCCGAGGCCACGCGCATCGAACGTATCGAGGAACCCTACCTCAAGGCAAAGATCATCTGTCCGCCTGAGTACACGGGTGCCGTCATGCAGCTCGCCATCGAGCACCGCGGCGTCACAACCGACATGATCCACCTGACGAGCAAATCGGTCGAGATGCGCTTCGATATGCCGCTCGCCGAGCTCATCTTGGACTTCTTTGACCAGCTCAAGAGCCGTACCAAGGGCTATGCTTCGCTCGATTACGAGTTCAACGAGTATCGTCCCTCCGAGCTCGTCAAGCTCGACATCCTGCTTTCGGGCGACGAGGTGGACGCGCTGTCGTTTATCGTCCATAAGGACAAGGCATATGGCCTGGCCCGTGGCCTGTGCGACAAGCTCAAGGAGATCATCCCGCGTCAGCTGTTCGAGGTGCCCATCCAGGGTGCTATCGGCAACAAGATCATCGCCCGTTCCACCGTCAAGGCGCGTCGCAAGGACGTTCTTGCCAAGTGCTACGGCGGCGATATCTCGCGTAAGCGCAAGCTGCTCGAGAAGCAGAAAGAGGGCAAGAAGCGTATGAAGGCCATCGGATCGGTCGAGGTCCCGCAGGAGGCCTTTATGGCGATCCTCAAGGTGGACGAGTAGGTCTATGGCTCTTTCCGAATATAGTCTGCGGCTGCTGGGCGCCTATGCCGAGCAGCCGTTCCTTATGGCTCCCATGGCGGGCGTGACCGACCCTGCCTATCGCATCATGTGTCGCCGCCGCGGTGCCAACCTTGCCTACAGCGAGATGGTGAGCGTGGCAGGCCTTGCCTATGCCAGTAATAAGACGTGGCGCCTGGTGCTACCGGCCGACGAGGAGCAGCAGATTTGCGTGCAGCTCTTTGGCTCCAAGCCCGATCAGTTTGCGAGCGCCGTCGCCGCCGTCGAGGAGCGCGTTGGCGATCGCCTGTCGCTCATCGATATCAATATGGCATGTCCCGCCCGCAAGGTCGTTACCAAGGGCGAGGGTTCGGCGCTCATGCGCACGCCCGACCTGGCCGAGAAGATCGTCGAGGCCACGGTGGGCGCGGCGCACGTGCCCGTGACCGTCAAGATTCGCAAGGGCTTTTATGCCGAGGACCGCAATGCCGCGACATTTGCCCAGATGCTTGAGGGCGCAGGGGCTGCCGCAGTCGCCGTGCATGGTCGTTGCGCCACGCAGCTCTACACGGGCCAGGCCGATTGGTCGGTCGTCGATGAGGTTGCCGACGCTGTCGAGATTCCCGTGATTGGTTCGGGCGATGTGTTCTCGGCCGAGGACGCTGCTGAGCATCTGCACGGCTCGGGTGCCAGCGCGGTGTTTATCGCGCGCGGCATCTACGGCAATCCGTGGGTGTGCGGCGATGCTCGCGCCCTTGCGCTCGATGGCATGCCGGTTCCTTCTCGCTCCTCGGTCGAGCGCTTGGACGCTCTGCGTGAGCACCTAACGCTGACGCATGAGCTCTTGCCTCTCATGTCGCGCGCCCGCACGTACGCAAGCTGGTACTTAAAAGGCATGCCCCATGCCGCCGCCTGGCGCGCTCAGGTGGTGCGTTGCTCTACGTACGAGGAGTTCATGTCGCTGGTCGATGATATCGAGCGCGATGTGGTGGCCTGCGAGGCCGCGCTTGCCGCCGGTGAGTCGGTGCCCGCTCATCCGCTGGAGGCTTAAGGGTGGCCGTTACCGCGCTGTACGTGCACGTGCCGTTTTGCGCTCAAAAATGCCGCTATTGCGACTTTGACTCGCGCAGCTTTGCTCTGTGTGATTTGGATGCTGCGCTCGATTCCTATTTTGAGCAGCTGTATGCGCGCCTCGATTCCTTTGGCGACGCCGGGGCGCTTGCGCAGGTCCGCACGGTCTATATTGGCGGCGGCACGCCCTCACTGGCTGGGGAGCGCCTGGTGAAACTTGCCCGTCGTATCTCCATGTGGTGCAAGCCCGTTGAATTTACTTGCGAAGCCAATCCTGAGTCGCTGACCGTCGAGCTCGCCACCGCGCTTGCCGAGGCGGGTGTCACGCGCATCTCTCTGGGCGTGCAAACCCTCGACAATACCGAGCTGGCTGCTATTGGCCGCATTCACGATGCTAATCGGGCACTTGCGGCTATCGCGACGGTGAAGGAAGTTGGCCTCGATGTGTCGTGCGACCTGATGTGCGGCCTTCCCGGGCAGACGGCCGCAAGCTGGCGGAGCACGCTCGATGGCGTGCTGGCGGCGGCGCCGCATCATGTGTCGATCTACCCGCTCACGCTTGAGGAGGGGACGCCCCTTTATCGCATGGCGTGCCGTGACGAGTCGCTCGAGCCCGATGAGGATTATCAGGCTTCGTGCATGGACGCGGCGCGTGAGCGCCTGGGTGCGGCCGGCTATCATCCGTATGAGGTGGCGAGCTACGCGCTCGACGGCCATGAGTGCGCCCATAACATTGCCTACTGGACCGGACAGGGCTACCTGGGCCTGGGTCGTTCTGCCGCGGGCATGCTCGACGACGAGGATTTCGACCGTCTTGCAGGTTTGTTCCCCGGCGTGTCTGCTCGAGGCGACGCGTACCGTGTGCGTTTGGTTCAGCGCGACGATGACGCGACGTCGTTTGAGGCCGAATACCTGTCGCAGCGAGAGGCTGCGGCCGAAGACCTGATGCTCGCTTGTCGCATGACGCGCGGTATTGCGTCCGACCTGTTGGTTCGCGCGGCTCGTGTCATCCCGGCCGATGAGCTGACAGCCGCTTGTGATCGCGCGCTCGAATTGGGTCTTGCCACTTGGGTGCCCGAGACGCTCGGGGTCCATGAGGGACCCTTTACTTCGGCAGATGTCGTCGCGGGCCATGTTCGAGCTCGTTTAGCACCGACACACCTGGGCTGGCTCGATGGAAATGTTCTGTTCGAGCTGTTTTGGGATCTAGCTTAGGCCGCTCGGGTAGAATTACCGGAATATATACGCTGCTGTGAGCAGGAGGTTGCCGCGCATGGCGACGATGAACGAAAAAGATTACTACGAGATTCTAGGTGTCTCCAAGGACGCCACCTCGCGTGATATTCAAAAGGCCTTCCAGCAAAAGGCCCGTAAGCTCCATCCGGACGTCAACAAAGAGCCGGATGCCGAGGAAAAGTTTAAAGAGGTTTCCGAGGCCTACGCCGTGCTTTCGGATGAGCAAAAACGTGCGCGCTACGATGCCATGCGTTCTGGCAATCCCTTTGCCGGTGCCCCTACGGCTTCGCCCTATGGTGGCGGCTATGCCGGCAACACGGGCTATGGCAATCCCTTTGAGGGCGGCTTTCCTTTTGGCGGTGCCTGGGGCCAGCAGCGTCGCGGCCAGGCTGCCTACAATCCCGAGAACGGCGCCAACGTGGTCGTCGATATCAAACTGGACGCCAAGGAGGCCAAGGACGGTGCCCGCAAGACCGTCCGCTATACGCGCTTCGATACCTGTGGTCACTGCGGCGGCTCGGGTTCTGTCTCCTCCGAGCATGCCCATACCTGCCCGAGCTGCGGTGGCCGCGGGCACATCGACGTCGACTTGTCCTTCCTGTTTGGTGCGGGCACGTTCCAGTCGGTCTGCCCCGAGTGCGGCGGTTCCGGTAAGGTCGTGGCCGACCCCTGCCCCGATTGCGGTGGCAGCGGTCGTACTCGCGTAACCTCCGAGCAGACGATTGAGTTTCCTGCCGGCACGCACGATGGCGACGAGGTCCGCATTAGCGGCATGGGTCACGCCGGCACTAACGGTGCCGCTGGCGGTGATCTAGTCGGCCGTGCCCATGTCGAGTCCGAGCGCTTGGAAGGCAAAGCTCGTACCGGTTTTTACCTGATGGGCATCGTGGCGCCGTTTTTGGTACTCTCGGCCATCTCGGGCGTGTTCTCGGCCTTTGCCGTGATGTGCTTTATTCCGTTTACCATGGGCCTGTTCATGGTGCTTTCGGACGGCGTGCTTCATCGCAGCCTGCTGTGGTGGAAGCGCGGTGCGATGCAGTTTGCCAACGGTTTTGCCAATGGCTTCATGTTCGCGCTCGTGTCGGTTTGGTTCGCGAGCTGCTCGCAACGGGCCATGCTTTCGCCTTACGGAATGCAATAACATCAAACCCTCTGTTTGCGGTTGGCCCAGCTTGGGTATAGGACGCACTGTGACAATAATGAAAGTCGGAAGGATTCGGTCGTGTCGGAAAATAGGGATTACTACGAGGTACTTGGCGTCGACAAGGATGCCGACGCGCGGACGATTAAGCGCGCGTTTCTAAAGAAGGCCCGTACCGTACACCCGGACGTTTCGGACGACCCCGAGGCCGAGGCCAAGTTCAAGGAGCTCAACGAGGCCTATTCCGTTCTTTCCGATGAGCAGAAGCGTGCTAACTACGACCGTTACGGCACTGCCGACGGCCCTGGTGGTTCGGGCTACGTCGATATCAACGATATCTTTGGTGGTATGGGCATGGACGACTTGTTCTCGTCGTTTTTTGGCGGCGGTGCCGGCGGTGGCGCCCGCAGCCGTCGCGAGCGTCGTCGCGGTCGTGACATGGCCATCTCGCTTTCGGTGACGCTCGAGGAGGCGGCGCTCGGCTGCAAAAAGACAATCAGCTATGACCGCTTTGCTCCTTGCGAGGACTGCAATGGCACCGGTAGGGCAGAGGGCGCACAGGAAAAGCAGTGCGGCCGCTGCCACGGCACGGGCTATGTCACGACGGTTCGGCGATCGTTTTTGGGCCAGGTTCAGTCTTCCTCGCCTTGCCCCGACTGCCATGGCGAGGGCACGGTTATCGACCATCCCTGCGAGACCTGCGATGGTCAGGGCCGCACGCCTTCGCATGAAAAGATTGACATCGATATTCCCGCCGGCGTTTCGACCGGTCGACAGCTGCGTGTGAGCGGCTTTGGCGAGGCCGGTCTTCGCGGCGAGCCTTCGGGCGACTTGATTGTCAACGTGCGCGTTGCCGACCATGAGCGCTTTAAGCGCAACGGTGACGACCTGTACCTGGTGAGCGATATCTCGATTGCGCAGGCTGCGCTCGGCTGCGAGATCGAGGTCGAGGGCATTATGCCCGACGAGGTCGTTAAGGTGTGCGTCCCCGCCGGCGCCCAGTACGGCGACACCGTGAGCGTCAATAATTACGGCATGCCGCGCATTGGCGGTGGCGGTTCGCGTGGCCGCTTGATCGTGCAACTGCGCGTGGTCGTTCCCACCAATCTTTCCAATAAGCAGCGCGAGCTGCTCCGTGCTTTTGCCGATGAGATGGGCGATGACGTCGCTTCCGGTAAGAAGTCGGTGACCGACCGTATCAAGAGTGCCCTCGACGATATCCTCGATTAAGGAGCCCGCGTGCTCGCACCCCATATTTCCGTCGTCAACCTCGGCTGCCGTGTCAACCGGGTTGAGTCTGACCGTATCACTGCCGATCTTATGCGCCTGGGTTTTGCTATGGTGGAGCCCCAGGATGCCGACCTGATCGTCATTAACACCTGTGCCGTTACGGGCGAGGCCGAGGCCAAGACCCGTAAGGCCGTTCGTCATGCGCTGGCCTATCCGGGCGAGCCTTACGTGGTCGTAACCGGCTGCGTCGTCAACCTGCATCCCGAGGAGCTGCTGGAGCTCTCCGATCGCGTGATCGCCGAGCCGTCCAAGATTGACGTCGCCGAGCGCGTCTGCGAGGTGCTGGGTGTTGAATCCGATAGCGTGCCCGCCTGTAGCGATGGCGACGTGGTCGATGCGCTCGGTCGCTCTCGCCTGGGCGTGAAGATTCAGGACGGCTGCAACCATCGCTGCACCTATTGCATTGTGTGGAAGGCACGCGGCCCCGAGCGCTCCGTGCCCGTCGAGTCCGTGCTCGAGCAAGTTCGCGAGGCCCAGGAGGCCGGCGTGCCCGAGGTGGTGCTGACCGGTGTGAACCTGGGTGCCTACGATGGCAAGAGCGCGACCGACGAGCATGTCGAAATCGATGAGCTGCTCGAGGCCATCATGGAGCGCACGTCTATTCCGCATGTGCGCATTTCCTCGGTCGAGCCCATGGATATCTCTGAGCGCCTGCTTAAGGTTATGGCGCGCTATCCGCAGCGTATCGCCCCGTTTTTGCACCTGCCCGTGCAGTCCGGCTGCACGGCGACCTTGCATCGCATGGGTCGTCCCTATAGCGCCGAGGCGTTTGAGGATACGGTGCGCATGATTCGCGCCAACTTGCCTCAGGCGTCCCTTTCGTGCGACGTCATCGTCGGTTTTCCCGGTGAGACGGATGAGGAGTTCGAGGAGTCGCTGGCGCTATGCCGTCGCGTGGGCTTTTCGCGCATGCATGTGTTCCGCTACAGTAAGCGTCCCGGCACACTTGCCGCCGATATGCCCGACCAGGTACCGCCAGAGGTTATGGCTGAGCGCAGCCGCCGTATGCGGGCCGCGGCGCAGGAACTCGCCATCGCCGATGCTCGTCGTCGCGTGGGAACCGTTGAGCGCGCCGTGCTCGAGTATGGTGACAACCTGACGCTCGGCTCGTTCCATCATGCCCGTCTTGACGATACCTGTGGACTTACAGCCCCGTGCCTGCTCGATGTTGCTATCATCGAAGTCGATGATTCCGGCTTGGTCCATGCGCGCAGGGAGGTTCATGGAAGCCTCGAAGATTAGACTTACCGTTCCCGAGGGGATTGATCCCTCGCGCGTTTTGGGCGCCGGCGACGGCGTCCTTCGTGCGCTCGAGAGCTTGGTTCGCGCCCACGTGGTCGCCCGTGGCGACAGTATCGCCGTGAGCGGTGACCCGGATGAGGTCGAGCTCGTGGTGCGCTTTTTTGAGCATGCTTTTCGCGAGGCGGCTGCCGGACGCACGCTGTCTGCCGACGATGTCTCGCGTTGCTTGGCTGTCCTGCGCGATGGAGAGCATGATGCCTCGTCGCTGCGCGATGACGTGCTGCTGTCGTATCGCGGCCGCGTTATTCGTCCCAAGACGCTCGGCCAAAAACGCTATGTTGACGCCATCCGCTCGCATACCATCACGTTTGGCCTGGGTCCCGCCGGTACCGGTAAGACCTATCTGGCCATGGCGCTCGCCGTTGCCGCGCTCAAGCGTCACGAGGTGGGTCGCCTAATCTTGACGCGCCCGGTTGTCGAGGCGGGGGAGAACCTGGGCTTTTTGCCCGGTACCCTCGAGGAAAAGATCGATCCGTACATGCGTCCGCTCTACGACGCCCTTTTTGACATGATGGATCGCGAGCGCACCGATGAGCTTATGGAGCGCGGCGTGATCGAGATCGCCCCGCTTGCCTATATGCGCGGTCGTACGCTGAGTGATGCTTTCGTGGTGCTCGACGAGGCGCAAAATACCACGCCCGAGCAGATGAAGATGTTCCTGACACGCCTGGGATTCAACTCCAAGTTCGTGATTACCGGCGACCTCAGCCAGCGCGACCTGGTGGGTCGTCGTGGTGGCTTGGCGGATGTCGAGAAGATTTTGGGCCGTGTCGACGATGTGGCGTTTGCACACCTGGAGCGCGCCGATGTGGTGCGCCATGCCCTGGTGGGTCGTATCGTCGAGGCATACGATGCTTATGATGACGTGCGTGAGCAGCGCTCGCGCGACCGAAAGGAGTCCCGTTGAGTGTATTGATCAGCAACGATGCCGAGCTCGATACGCTGCTCGACGCGCAGGAGGTGGAGCACATTTGCGAGGTTGTGCTTGCCGCCGAGGACGTTGAACGTGAAGTCGAGATTTCCCTTTCGTATGTCGACGAGGACGAGATGCACGAGCTCAACCACAAGTGGCGTGGCATCGACCGCACCACCGATGTGCTCTCGTTTGAATGCGACTCGGCCTTTGACGAGGATATTCCCGCCGACGAGACGCTCGAGCTCGGCGATATCATCTTGGCCCCGCAGGTCATTGCCCGTCAGGCCCCCGGCTTTGGCAATAGCCCTGCCGACGAGTGCCGCCTGATGCTCGTACACGGCATGCTGCACCTGCTGGGGTATGACCATATCGAGGACGACGAGGCCGAGGTCATGGAGGCCCGCGAGGACGCCATCCTGCGCGATCTGGCGCTCGAGCGCGGCGAGGACCCCAAGCTAGTCCACGTCGGCCCCATCACCAACCACGCCCACGACTAGGAGCCGTCTATGATTCCCGGATCGAACAAGGACCATCCGTCCTTCTTAAAGTCCTTTTCCTACGCCATGGAGGGCTTCGTCACCGCCGTCAAGACCGAGCGCAACATTAAGGTCATGCTCGTGGCGGGCGTGTGCACTGTCATTGCCGGCTGCATTGTGGGGCTCGACATTGCCGAGTGGGCTACGATTATCATCTGCTGTGGCCTGGTGATTCACGGCGAGCTGTGCAACACCGCTATGGAGGCCATCGTCGACCTAGCGACCCAGGAGCTCCATCCGCTGGCCAAGCGTGCGAAGGACATCGCCGCCGCCTCTGTATACGTTCTTTCCATCACCGCCGCGATTGTGGGCGTGCTGGTATTTGCCCACGCGCTCGGCTTTATTTAGAAAGGGATTCCCATGTCCGACAATATGCAGCCTACCGATGAGATTTTGGACGACGAGTCCCTGGACGAGGCTGAAGGTGCCGATTCGTTTGACGAGGCCGAGGAGTTCGACCCGTTTGAGGGCATGAGCGACGAGGAACTCGACGCCCTGTGCGATGAGGACGACAGCCTCGCGGGCTTTGGCGACGTTGAGCCCGGTTTCCGCAGTGGCTTCGTGGCCTTGGTCGGCCGCCCCAACGCCGGTAAGTCAACGCTGCTCAACGCCTGCTATGGCAAAAAGGTCGCCATCACCTCGCCTGTGGCCCAGACGACCCGCCGCCGCATGCGCGCCGTCGTCAACCGCCCCGGCTACCAGCTGGTCTTTGTCGATACCCCGGGTATCCACAAGCCCAAGGACGGTCTAGGGTCCGAACTCAACAAGAGCGCGCTGTTCGAGCTGAACGATGTCGATGTTGTCGCGTTTTTGATTGATGCCACTAAACCGATCGGCAGGGGAGACGCCTGGGTTGCCGAGCGTGTCAAGAATGCCCGTTCCAAGAAGGTCCTGGTGCTCACCAAGGCCGATGAAGCCGACCCCGCACAGGTCATGGAGCAGCTTAAGGCCGCTCACGAGCTTATGGAATATGACGACGAGATCGTGACGTCGTCGGTCAAGAACTTTAACGTCGATGCCTTCATCGAGACCGTTGCGCACTTTTTGCCCGAGGGTCCGCGTTGGTTCCCCGAGGACATGGGTACCGACGCTTCCGATGAGACGCTCGTTGCCGAGTTTGTGCGCGAGAAGGTCTTGCGCCGCACCCGTGATGAGATCCCGCACTCCGTGGGCGTGATTTGCGATGCGCTTGAGCAGACCAAGAAGGTGCTGCGCGTGCACGCCACCATTTACGTCGAGCGCGAGGGCCAAAAGGGCATCATCATCGGCAAGGGCGGCGAGATGATCAAACATATCGGCATCGACGCCCGTCGCGACCTTGAGCGCATCTTTGGCACCCAGGTCTTTTTGGAGCTGGACGTGAAGGTCAAGGCCGGCTGGCGTGACGACGAGGCCCAGATTCGCCGCTTTGGCTATAACGCCGAGGATTAGGGACACGCGGCGCGAATGGCAGGCTCCCGGACATATCGCACGATGGTGCTCGTCCTCGATAAGACGAAGCTCAAAGAGACGGACCTGATCCTGACGATGCTTGACGAGCGGGGTCGGCAGGTTCGTGCCGTGGCAAAGGGCGCCCGCAAACCCGGCGGACGCCTGGCTGCGCGCTGCGAGATGTTCTGTACCGTTGATCTGCTGCTTGCGCATGGACGGTCGCTCGACGTGGTTTCTCAGGCCGAGCTTATGGAGGCGCCGCTCGGCGCTGCTCCCGATTACGAGATGACATGCGCCGCAAGCGCGATCGCCGAGGTCGCGCGCGTGTGCTCGTTCGAGGACGCCGAGGACCCGTTTACCTTTGCCATCACGCAGCGGGCGCTCACACTTGTCGGCAGCGGGCTCGACGCGGCACATATGGACCTGCTCGTGGCGGCCTTTGTTTTTAAATTGCTGTCGCACGTTGGCTACCGACCCGATTTTTCGGCCTGCGTGCTGTGCGGAGACCCGATGCTGTCGTATTTTTCGCCCCAGGCGGGCGGCCTCATGTGCGGGTCGTGCGCGTCGAGCGTGCCCGGTGCCGAGCTGGTGTCGACCGGTGAGGTCGCCTGGCTGCGCGCCCTTATGGGCATGACCTTCGACGAGCTTATGGCTCAAAAGATCGACCCGCATACTGCGGCGTTTTTGCTCGGGCTTTCGCACGTGTGGGCTGCGACGCACACCGATCAACGTCTCCGTGCGATGGAATTCATGTTGGGTCGGTGATGATGCGCAGGCGCAGGCTGCTTGTGGTAACATACCGACCTGTTGGTACCTCGACCTTGGTTGCTCGCTCCACCGGCGGCTTCCCAGTCCGAGGCGAATCGAGTCGCCCGCGGGCGACGTAAAACGAAAGGTGAAACAATGACTGTTTCCAAAGAGCGCAAGGCGGAGCTGACTGCACAGTTCGGTAACACCCCGGTCGACACCGGCAACCCCAAGGTTCAGGTCGCCATCCTGAGCGAGCGCATCAAGGAGCTGACCGAGCACATGAAGTCCCACCAGAAGGACTTCCACACCCGTCGTGGCCTGCTCATGCTCGTCGGCCGTCGTCGTCGTCTTCTCTCCTACATCAAGAAGAACGACATCGTCGAGTACCGTGAGCTCATCAAGGCTCTGGGCATCCGCGACAACATCCAGTAGGATTTGTACATGCTAAGAGCGTCCTGCGCAGCGGGGCGCTCTTTTTGTGTAAGGGCGCGAACAATCACGCTCTGAAGCGTGGCGGGGGCAGGGGGCCCGCGTCACATGAGAAGCCTGCAGGCAAGGGGCCTGTGGGGTAAAGGAGAACAATGACACTCGTATCCAAGACCTTTGAGCTGTACGGCAAGACCTACACCTTTGAGTCGGGCGAGCTTGCCAAGCAGGCCACCGGCGCCTGCCTGGTCAAGCAGGGCGACACCACGATGCTCGACACCGTGGTCGTCTCCAAGGAGCGCAAGAACTACGACTTTTTCCCGCTGACCGTCGACTTCAACGAGAAGATGTACGCCGCCGGCCGCATCCCGGGTGGCTACCTCAAGCGTGAGGGCCGTCCCAGCGAGAAGGCCACGCTCACGGCCCGTATGATCGACCGCCCGATTCGTCCGAGCTTCCCGGACGGCTTCCGCAACGAGGTGCACATCGTCGCCACCTCGCTCGTCGCCGACCAGGTCAACCCCTTTGACGTCATCAACGTCATGGGTGCTTCCCTGGCCATGACGCTCGGCGGCGTGCCCTTCGAGGGCCCGCTTGCCTGCGTGCGCATCGGCCGCAACGTGGAGACCGGCGAGTTTATCGTTAACCCCACCTATGAGGAGCGCGAGAACTCCGATCTGGACCTGGAGCTGGGCGGCTCTGCCGACTTCATCTCGATGGTCGAGGCCGGCGCCGAGGAGATCTCCGAGGACGACATGCTCGCCGCCATGAAGTTTGGCCAGGAGGCCCTTGCTGCCTTCTGCCAGGCTCAGGACGAGTTTGTCGCCGAGTGGGAGCAGGTCAACGGCGCTATCGTCAAGAAGGAGTACCCGCTCGACCAGCCCGTCGAGGAGGTCCAGGAGCGCATCTTCGCCCACTACGACGAGATGGCTGCCGCCCTTCGCGACGCCGACAAGCTCTCCCGTATCGGCAAGGTCGAGGCTCTGAAGGAGTCCATCCGTGCCGAGTTCACCGAGGAGGAGCAGTCCGCTTGGGAGCGCGAGATTCCCGTGGCGCTCAAGAAGCTCGAGAAGAAGGCTATGCGTACCATGGTCGTCGAGACCGGCGAGCGCGTCGACGGCCGTGCCGCCGATGAGATTCGCCCCATCATGGTGAAGGATAACTACCTGCCGCTCGTTCACGGCTCCGGTCTGTTCCAGCGTGGCCAGACCCAGGTGCTTTCCGTCCTGTCGCTCGGTATGCTCAACGAGGGCCAGCGTCTGGATACCATCGAACCCACCGAGGGCAAGCGCTATATGCACCACTACAACTTCCCGCCGTTCTGCACCGGCGAGACCGGCCGCATGGGCAGCCCCAAGCGCCGCGAGATCGGCCACGGCAACCTGGCCGAGCGCGCTCTGCTTCCGGTGCTCCCCGACGAGAACGAGTTCCCCTACGCCATCCGCGTCGTCTCCGAGGTCATGGAGTCCAACGGCTCCTCTTCGATGGCTTCGACCTGCGGCTCCACGCTCGCCCTTATGGACGGCGGCGTGCCCATTAAGCGCCCGGTCTCCGGTATCGCCATGGGCCTGATCCAGGAGGAGGGCAAGACCGTGGTCCTGTCCGACATCCAGGGTCTCGAGGACTTCCTGGGCGACATGGACTTTAAGGTCACCGGCACCACCGAGGGCATCACTGCCCTGCAGATGGACAACAAGGCCACTGGTCTCACCTTCGACATCTTGGCCCGCGCCCTGCAGCAGGCCAAGGAGGGTCGCGCCTTCATCCTGCAGAAGATGCTCGATGTGATCCCCGAGCCGCGCCACACCACGCGCAGCACCGCTCCGCGTATCGTCTCCATCCAGGTTCCGACTGACAAGATTCGCGACGTCATCGGTTCCGGCGGTAAGGTCATCCGTGGCATCCAGGACGAGACCGGCGCTTCGGTCGACATCCAGGAGGACGGCACCGTCTTTGTCGGCGGCACCGGCGAGTCCGTCGATCAGGCTGTCGAGCGTATCAAGCTCATCATCAAGGTTCCCGAGCCGGGCGAGGAGTACACCGGTCGTGTGGTCTCCATCCAGCCCTTTGGCGCCTTCGTCAGCCTGCTGCCTGGTAAGGACGGCCTGCTGCACATCTCCCGCGTCGCCAAGGGCCGCGTGGAGAAGGTCGAGGACGTCCTTAACGTCGGCGATGAGGTCAAGGTCGTCGTCATCGAGGTCGACGATCGCGGCAAGATCTCGCTCGATCGTCTTGACAAGCCTGAGGCTCCGGCTCGCGCCGAGGGTTCCTCCGAGGGCGACGGCGAGCACTTCCAGCGCCGTGAGCGTCCGCGTCGCGAGCGCTCCGAGCGCAGCGACCGTCCGCGCCGTCCCGGCGACAACGGAGGCCGCAAGCCCCGCCGTCACCACGACGTCGAGTAACAGCCGTACATAACCAGCACCGCAAGGGCGACTCCGGACAGGGGTCGCCCTTTTGCTGTTCCCGGCGGGGGCCGCGGGTAAAGTTTCCTGCTCTACAGTCCTGCGCAAGACGGAAAGCACATTAAGTGCTTTCCTTTGCGTGCGGAACTCGCGATAAACTTCATATGCGGCCCTCCCGGGCGCAAGCAAAAGGACTGGTTAGTGCCGCTCGCAATTTAGTTAGACAGTCTATTCAGTAGTCAGATTTCGGATTTGTAGATAGACGCTGCAGCATTTCCCCAGATAAAATCGACCAAAATAAACCTGTCCCTAATTGGCAGGTTTCCCGTGGGGCGGGCACTGATGAAGTTTATCGCGAGTTCCGCACGAACAGGAGGCCACTTAATGTGGCCTCCGTCGTGAGCAGGACTGTAGAGCAGGAAACTTCATCAGTGCCCGCCCCACGGGAAACCGGCGGGATAGACCGGTTCAGATGGGGCTTTGATGCATGGGTGGTCTGTTGTTGTGCAAATGGGTATCATACTGTGGTTACTGCATCGACTCTGCGATGCATGTTTGTACGTTCCCGGCGGTCGGTTTGCCAGAAGCGCCCCGTCGGTTGTTTCAGACCCGTTTCGAAGAAAGGAAACCACACTAACCTATGGCAGCTAAAAAATCATCTCCCTTGAAGATCATCCCGCTCGGCGGCCTTGATGGCATCGGCAAGAACATGACGGTCTTCGAGTGCGGCGACGACATGGTGCTCGTCGACGCCGGCCTCATGTTCCCCGATGACTCCCAGCCCGGTATCGACCTGGTGCTTCCCGACTACACCTATGTTCTAGAGAACGAGGAGAAGCTCCGCGGTATCGTCGTCACCCACGGCCACGAGGACCACACCGGTTCGCTTCCGTATCTGCTGCAGGACCTCAACAATAAGGTGCCCATCTTCTCGAGCAAGCTGACGCTTGGCTTTATCGAGGGCAAGCTTTCTGAGTTCCGCATCCGCGCACCCAAGTTCCGCGAGGTCAAGGGCGGCAGCCATGTCAACCTCGGCGGCATCTCGCTCGACTTCTTCTCGATGACGCACTCCATCCCCGGCGCTCTGGGCGTGTTCATCCGCACCAATCAGGGCACCGTTATGCACACGGGTGACTTTAAGCTTGACCAGACGCCCATCGACGGCGTCACGCCCGACTATGCCGCTATCAGCCGCTTTGCCAAGCAGGGCATCGACCTGCTGCTTTCCGACTCTACCAACGCCACGGTTCCCGGCTTTACCAAGTCCGAGGCCGAGGTTGGTCCCAACCTGCTGCACGCCATCAAGAACGCCCCGGGTCGCGTGTTCGTCGCGTCGTTCTCGAGCCACATCCATCGTTTGCAGCAGATCTGCGATGCCGCCCGCAAGTGCGGCCGTAAGGTCGTTGTGACCGGTCGCTCCATGCTCACGAACACCCGCGTGGCGCGCGAGCTCGGTTATCTCAACATCGATGATGCCGATATCATCGATGCCTTCGATATCGATAACCTGCCTGACGACAAGATCGTCGTCATGTGCACTGGTTCGCAGGGCGAGCCGCTGTCGGCTCTGTCCCGCATGGCCAATGGCGAGCACAAGACGCTCTCCATTCACGAGGGCGATACCGTTATCCTCTCGGCAACTCCCGTTCCTGGCAACGAGAAGGCCGTCCAGCAGGTCGTCAACAGCCTGGCCAAGCTCGGCTGCGACGTGTGGGATAAGAACCGCGCTCTCGTCCACGTCTCGGGTCACGGTAGCCAGGAGGAGCTCAAGCTCCTGATGGCCATGGCCAAGCCCACGTACTTTATGCCGGTTCACGGTGAGGCCGTGCATCTGCGCGCCCATGCCCAGCTGGCCCGCAAGATGGGCATCAAGGACGATCATATCTTTATCCTCGATAACGGCGACACGCTCGAGATGCGCGGTGGTATCGTCAAGCGCGGCACGCCCGTCGAGTCCGGCGTCGTCTACGTCGACGGTCTGCGCATCGGCGATACCGACCCCATCGTCCTGCGCGATCGCCAGAAGCTCGCCAACGACGGTATGGTTACGGCTGTTGCCATCGTCTCCCTCAAACACAAGAAGATCGAGGCCATCGAGTTCTCGGGCCGCGGCGTTTCGTTTGCCATCGACGACCAGTTCTCCGAGGATGCCTCCGCGTCCATCATGAAGACGATCGAGAAGGGCAAGTTCAGCTTTACCAGCAGCGGTTCCGACGCCATTCGCAAGGCCGTGCGCGACTCGCTCTCCAACTTTATCTGGAGCCGTACGCGCACTCGCCCGATGATCATCCCGGTCGTCATGGAGGTTTAGTTTGGCGCGCGGATCTGCACAAAACGCCAAAGGCAATAAGGCCAACAACCAACCGGCATCTGCTAAGGGTGCCGGTTCCCATCTTCGTGCCAATAAGGGCCATGAGGCAGACTTCGACGATTTTGAGCCCTTGGTCGAGCCTTCGGCCAATCGCGATATCGCCGGTGTGGTCATCGCCGTTTTGGCGATCGCGTCCTTCATTGCCGTGATCTCTCCGACAACAGCGCCCGTGACGGCTGCGGTTGCCGGTTTCTACCACCTGGGCTTTGGTCTGGGCGCCTACGTGCTGCCGATCGTCATCTTGCTGTTTGCCGCCACGCTCTTTTTGGGTGAGGACTCGCCGCTCAACGTGCGCTCTGTTGCGGGCGGCGCCTTGGTCTTTATCGCCGTCGTCTCCATTCTTTCGCTGATGGTGCCGGGCACGAGCGATTCGTGCGACCTTATGTTTACGCCGCAGAACCTTTCCGTGTCGGGCAGCTACATTGGCGCCTTTATCGCAAGTGCCTTGCAAAACGCCCTGGGTAAACCTATCGCCATGGTTGTCTTGCTGGGGCTTGTCGTCGTTGGTTTGGTCATTATCGGCTTTTCGGTGGGTGGCGTTTTGCGCTCCGCACGCGATCGCGCTGCCGATTTTGCCGAGCGTCGACGTGCCGATGTCAATGCGAGCCCGTGGGGCGATGAAGAGGCCCTGTCTGTTCCCGGCGTCGCTCGTCCGCACCTGAGCATTCTGCGCCAGAAGGGGACTGACGCCGCGGTGACCACGGTCATGGGTGGCGATGTCGACCCGGTTTTGGATGACGACGAGGACGATGACCCATTTGTCGACGTATCCGAGTCGGTTGAAGCCGAGCGCGCCAAGACCACGCTGCTGCCGCGCCGCCATGCCAAGAAGGGCAAGGCTGCGCCCAAGCTCAACACAAGCGAGCCCGACCCGTCTTGGTCCGATAGCGAGATTGAGCTCACCGAGGGTGACGACGAGGACGACGAGGCTCCGCTCGAGACCGCCAAGACAACCTTGCTGCCGCGTCGCCACGCCAAGCGCGGGCAGGTCACTGGACAGCTTTCGATGGAGGACGATCCGGACAAGGTTGACGAGTCCGAGCCGCCGTTTGCCGTGAATCCCGTCTCGGCCGCACCTCAGATTCCCGACTTCCTGAAGCATCCCAAGGTTGCCGATGCGCCTGCCACGAGTGCTATCGAATCGGCTGCGGCTCGTGATGGGGGAGTGGATGACGGCGCCGCAGATAACGAGGGCGAAGAAGAGGACGGCCTCAAGCTTCCGCCGCTCGAAATCCTGCATGCCAACCCGCAGTCGGCTTCCGCTGCGTCTTCGGACAAGGAGCTGGAGCAGACCGCTGAGTCACTGCAATCCACCTTGCTTGAGTTTGGCCGCAGTGCCCGCGTGGTCGGCTGGATCGCCGGCCCCACGGTGACGACCTTTAAGCTGCAGCCCGGTGAGGGCGAGCGTGTGAGCAAAATCTCGAGCCTCGAGGACGATATCGCGCTTTCGCTCGCTGCCCAGTCGGTGCGTATCTTTGCCCCGATCCCCGGCACCTCGCTCGTGGGCATCGAGATTCCCAACCGCAAGCGCCAGAACGTCAATCTGGGCGACGTGCTGCCCTATGTGAAGGGCGGTCCGCTCGAGCTCGCCATCGGCCGCGACGCCGAGGGCACGCCGGTTGTCGCCGACCTCGCCAAGATGCCTCACCTGTTGATTGCCGGTACGACCGGTTCTGGTAAGTCGGTGATGATCAATTCCATCATCACGACCTTGCTCATGCGCGCCCTTCCCGAGGACGTTCGCCTGATCATGGTCGACCCCAAGCGTGTCGAGCTTGCGGGCTATAACGGTCTGCCGCATCTCTATGTGCCCGTGGTGACCGAGCCCAAGCAGGCCGCGAGCGCTCTGCAATGGGCTGTGTCCGAGATGGAGCGTCGCCTGAAGGTCTTCGAGCGTCTCAACGTGCGTAAGATCTCGACCTACAACGAAAAGCAGGCTGCTGGCGAGTTTGAGCATTACGACAACCCGCCGCAAAAGATGCCCTACCTTGTCATTATCATTGACGAGCTCTCTGACCTGATGATGGTCGCCGGTAAGGATGTCGAGGCCTCGATCGTGCGTATTGCACAGCTGGGCCGTGCCGCCGGTATTCATCTTATCGTTGCCACGCAGCGCCCCAGCTCCAACGTGGTGACGGGCCTCATCAAGGCCAACATCACCAACCGCATCGCCTTTAACGTCGCCACGGGCATCGACTCGCGCGTCATCATCGACCAGATGGGCGCCGAGAAGCTCACCGGTTTGGGCGACATGCTGTTCTCCAAGGTCGACTGGGGCAAGCCCCGCCGTATCCAGGGCTGCTTTGTCTCGGATGATGAGATCAACGAGATTGTCGAGTTCGTCAAGTCGCAGAGTGAGCCAGACTACCATGAGGAGATCCTGTCTGCCGTGGCGCCCGCTTCCATGTCCATGGCGGGTGGCGGAGGCATTGTCCGCACCGGAGTAGCCGAGCCGCAAGACGATGATCCACTCATTTGGGAAGCCGCCCATATTGTGGTGGAATCGCAGCTTGGCTCCACATCTGGCCTGCAACGTCGTCTGAAGGTTGGCTATGCGCGTGCCGGGCGTATTATGGACATGCTGGAAGAAAAGGGTGTCGTCGGCCCGCCCGACGGTTCCAAGCCGCGCGAGGTCCTTTTGGACGAGGAGGGGCTTGCCGCGCTGGAATCTGTCGACGCCGAGATGGCACGTGAAGATCGTGAGTTTGGAGGATTCTGATGGCTGCACGCTTTGGTGACATGCTGCTCGAGCAGCGTCGCCGAATGGGCCTTTCCATTCAGCAGGTCGCCAACACCATCAAAATCAGGCCGCAGATCATCGAGTTTTTCGAGACCGGTAACTTTGCTTCGATGCCGCCGCGCGGCTATGCGCAGGGCATGATTTCGAGCTATGCTCGTTTTTTGGGCCTCAATCCGCGCGAGGTCGTCAATGCCTACTTTGACGAACTGATGGCATACGAACGCGAGACGTCGCAGCAGGGCGGTCGTTTCCAGGACGCCGCCGGCTACGTCAATTCGCGTTCCTCTGTCGATAACGGGCGCTTCCTGATGGTTCAGGGCGGTCGTTCGACTCGCTATGGACAGCGTCCTCAGCAGGCCGGTTATATTACCGAGACGGGTTCGGGCGAGGAGATTCGCTCGCAGCGTGACCGGTTCCGCAGTACGCCGATGCCCGAGGACCGTGCACTTCCCGCTGCCCGCGGCGTGGCGCGTGACCCTCGTGCCGGCTACGGCGACGGCGGCTATTCCGATCGCGGTCACCGTGGTGTCTCCACCGGACGCTCTCGCAGTGGCTATGCGGACGCCGATACCACGCAGGTGACGCCGCGTCTTCGCTCTCAACCACAGCCGTATGGCCAGCGCTCTTCGGCTCCGCGTGCGGGCCAGCGTGGCTATCAAGGCCGCGGTGAACTTGCGCCCCGCTCGGGTCAGCGCAGCCTTCAGGGCCAGGGTGGCTATTGCGGCCGTTCCGATAGCAATCGTGGCCGTATGCCTCAGGGAGGCGGCCGCAGCAGTTCCAGTCGTGGACGCGGCGGTTCCCGTGCTCCTCAAAACAACGGGCTCGATCCGCGTATCGTCTACGCCGGTATCGGTGCCGTGGCGTTGCTGCTGATCGTGCTCATCGTGGTACTTCTGCGCGGCTGCGCATCTTCGACGCCCGAGACCACGCCCGAGACGCCCGCTGTTACCAAGACGACGACCAAGAAGTCTTCTAAGAAGACCGAAACGGTCGACGAGGACGAAGACACCGATGAGGCGACGGATGAGTCGACCGGTTCGGACGCCACCAAGACGACGGCTAAAAAGGAAGAGAACGAGGCAACGAAGGTCAAGGTCTCCGTTGCCAAGGGAAAGACCGCGTGGATTGAGGTCAAGGTCGACGGAAAGTCGGTCTATGGCGCCCAGGCGACTGGCCCCTTTGAGCAGGAGTACACGCCCGAGTCCTCGATCGAGATCACCACGTCCAAGCCTTCCGATGTCACCGTTACCAAGAATGGCGAAAAGGTCCGTTACGACACCAAGACTTCGGGCGTGGCGCGTGTGACGATCACCGTTCCCAAGAAGGAGACGACCGATTCCGAGAATGGTGAAAGTTCTGATGGTGCCGACACCACCGACGGTACCGATACCACCGACGGCACCGATGCCCAGTCCACGGATGGCGCCGATGCCGCAACTGACGGTCAGACGCCCACCGATTCTACCGACTATTCGTACGATAGCTATTAAGCCGCTCGTACGCGAAAGGAAACATCATGGCTAAAGATTCCAGCTTCGACGTCGTGTCCGAGGTCAATATGCAAGAGGTCGACAACGCCTTCCAGCAGACCACGCGCGAGATTTCCCAGCGCTATGACCTGAAGGATTCCGGCGCCACGATTGAGCTTTCGAAGGGCGACAAGCTCTTTACGATCAACGCCCCGGCCGACTTTGTCTCCAAGCAGATCATCGATGTCCTGAGCTCCAAGCTCATCAAGCGCGGTATCGACCTCAAGGCTGTTTCGTGGGATGCTCCGCAGGCGGCATCGGGCGGCACCGTGCGCGTGCTCGGCCATATCGTCGAGGGTATCGACCAGGCGACCGCCAAGAAGATTAACAAGGACATCAAGGACCAAAAGCTCAAGGTCAAGGTGACCATCGAAGCTGACAAGCTGCGTGTTTCCTCTGCTTCGAAGGACGCGTTGCAGACCGTGATTCAGTTCCTGCGCGACCAGGACTACGGCCAGCCGCTGCAGTTCACCAACTACCGCTAATATCATTCGAAAGGACCGCTCTCCAACATGGATACACCGTTGGGCTCCGTGCTCTACATCACCCTCGGGTGCGCCAAGAACGAGGTCGATACCGACCGCATGCGTTCTCTTTTGACCGCCGCAGGCTACGAGGAGGCATTCGACCCGCAGGAGGCCGATATCGCCATCGTCAATACGTGCTCGTTCCTCGCCTCCGCAACGTCCGAGAGCATCGAGATCACGCTCGAGCTCGCCAACGAGGTGCAGGACGGCGTTCGTTCTTGCCCCATCGTCATGTGCGGCTGTGTGCCGTCGCGCTATGGCGACGACCTGCCTGACGAGCTGCCCGAGGTCGCTGCCTTTGTGAAGGCCGACGAGGAAGACGGCATCGTGGCAGTCATCGATGGCGTGCTGGGTGTCGAGCGTGAGATCGCGGCCTATATCCCTCAGGTCAAGCGCACCGTCGAGGGCGCTGTCGCCTACGTCAAGATCTCCGATGGCTGCAACCGCTTCTGTAGCTTCTGCATGATCCCGTATATCCGCGGTCGTTATCACTCGCGCAATGCCGAGAGCATTATTTCCGAGGTGCGCGACTTGGTTGCCGGTGGCGTGCGAGAGATCGTGCTGATCGGCCAGGACACGGGTATTTGGGGCACCGACTTTGCCGACGAAGACGTCACCGATGGCTCGCCGCGCAATCTGGCGCAGCTGCTGCATGCCGTCGCCGAGGCCGTGCGCCCGCACAACGTCTGGGTCCGCGTGCTCTACCTGCAGCCCGAGGGCATGACCGACGAGCTTATCGATACGATTCGCGATACGCCCGAGGTACTGCCTTATATCGATATCCCCGTGCAGCACTGCGACGCGCGCATCCTCAAGGCTATGCGCCGTTCTGGTTCGCGCCAGGAGCTCGAGGACCTGTTCCGTGATCTGCGTGAGCGTATCCCCGGCATTGTGATCCGTTCCACGGCCATGGTCGGCTTCCCGACCGAGACCGACGATGAGTTCCGCGACCTTATCGACTTTATGGACACCGTCGGCTTTGACTACACGAGCGTCTTTGCCTACTCGCAGGAGGAGGGCAGCCTGGCCGCTAAGATGGAGGGTCAGGTCGATGAGGATGTCAAGCTCGAGCGCGCCCAGGAGGCCATGGACCTGGCCGAGTCGCTCGGTTTTGCCGCCACCGCCGCACATGTGGGCGAGCGCGCCCAGGTGATTGTCGACGGCATCGAGGAGACCGAGGACGGCGCCGAGCTGATCGGCCACGCTTGGTTCCAGGCGCCCGATTCCGATGGCGCGGTGCACTTGGACGCCAGCGAGGCGTCCGTGGGCGATATTCTGACGGTCGAGTTTACCGATAGCTTCTGCTATGAGCTTATCGGCCATGTTGTGGAGTAGGAGAGCATCGTGGCAAACGAGAGCAATAAGGAACTGACGAGTGTTTGGACGCCCGCCAACATCGTGACGTGCGTTCGCATCGTCTTTATCCCGGTGTTCATGATCGTGTCGGCGCTTTCTCACACGAGTGTTGCCGGTACAGATTGGAGCACCTTCGACGGCCCGCTCGCCGCCGCTGCCTTCATTCTGTATGTGATCCTGTCGTGCACCGATAAGGTCGACGGTTATCTGGCGCGCTCGCGCAACGAGATTACCGATTTCGGTAAGTTCTTGGACCCCATCGCCGATAAGCTGCTGGTGTTCTCGGCTCTGCTGCTGTTCTTGGATTTTGGCGCTGTGACCGTGTGGTCCGTGTTCATTATCCTGTTCCGTGAGCTTCTGGTGAGCGCCCTTCGCATGGTCGCGAGTGCCGCCGGCGTGGTCGTTGCCGCCGATAAGCTTGGCAAGTACAAGACGGCGACCACGATGGTCTCCATCTGCGGTTACCTGTGCGTCTTTGCGATGGCCGGCTTGCACCTTGGCCCGCTGGCGCTGACGCTCGGCATCTACTCGGTGTCGCGCTTCCTGTACGCCGTTGCCGTTGTCCTGACCGTTATCTCGGGCGCCCAGTACTTCTGGAACTGCCGCAAGATCGTCTTTTCGGTCTAGGTCCTGGTGGGTATGACGGACTCTTTTGAGCAGATTTCCGCACATAACGAGGAGCTGGCGCGTCATATTGTCGAGCGCGCGAGCGCTCGGGGCGTGACGGTTTCGACGGCTGAGTCGCTGACGGCAGGTATGATCTCCTCGACGATTGCCGATATCCCGGGCGCCTCGGCGGTGCTGCGTGGCGGTGCGGTGACCTACTGCGATGAGATCAAGCATCGCGTTTTGGGCGTTGATCAGGAGACGCTCGACCGCTATACCGCGGTGTCGCATCAGACCGCGCGCGAGATGGCGGCGGGTTCGCTGGAGCTGTACCAGAGCGATATTGCAGTGAGCGCAACGGGTTATGCCGGCCCCGGCGGCGGCACTGAGGACGATCCGGCTGGCACTTTCTATATTGGCTGGGCGTATCGCGCGGCTGATGGGGAAGTGCCGGTCGTGGACTCTGTGCGCTGCCACTATGAGGGCGACCGTTCGTGTGTTCGTGCCCATGCGGTCGCGGAGGCATTGGGACGCATTGCCCTTTTGCTCAACTCTATGGAATAGACGTGTTTTAAGGGGCCTTAGGGCCCCTTAATTGTGGAGATAGGGACCTCTGACAAATTCAGCGTTTTTGCTGGTCATAGGTTTATTTTCGCCTTCCTTGCTTATATTTGGCCCTATGTGGTCAAGCATTTGGTCAGTATTTGGTCGGCGTTTGGTTGGGTTTTGGAAAGACTGCCTGCATATGATTTATCTGAACGGTTGACCACGAACAGCCGTTCGTTTATTATCGATGCAGGTTGTTAAGAGGAGGGCTTTTCATGGCCAAGAATTCAGGTCCTGTACGTACCGTTCATGCTCGCACGACGGGTAAAGAGCGCGATGAGATGATCGCCACCACCAAGGCCGAGATCGAGAAGAAATTCGGCCAGGGTTCCATCATGAGGTATGGTGACGGCGCCCCCGAGCTTGAGGTTGAGGCCATCCCCACGGGCGCTCTGGCACTCGATGCCGCTCTGGGTATCGGCGGTGTGCCGCGCGGCCGTATCGTCGAGATTTACGGTCCTGAGTCCTCCGGTAAGACGACGCTTTCGCTCGAGATCCTGGCCGAGGCCCAGGCAATGGGTGGCGTGGTGGCATTTATCGATGCCGAGCACGCGCTCGATCCCACGTATGCCGCGCGCATTGGCGTGGATATCGACGAGGTACTGATTTCCCAGCCCGATACGGGTGAGCAGGCGCTCGAGATTGTTGACATGCTCGTGCGTTCCGGCGCCATCGATGCCATCGTCGTCGACTCCGTCGCCGCGCTGACCCCGCGTGCCGAGATCGAGGGAGAGATCGGCGATACCACGGTCGGCTTGCAAGCTCGCCTGATGAGCCAGGCGCTCCGCAAGCTTGCCGGCTCGCTGTCCAAGTCCAACACGACGTGCATCTTCATTAACCAACTGCGTGAGAAGATCGGCGTCATGTTCGGCAACCCCGAGACCACGACGGGCGGCCGCGCCCTTAAGTTTTTCTCTTCGGTGCGTATCGACATTCGCCGCATCGACAGCATTAAGCTTAAGGATGAGGTTATCGGTAACCGCGTGCGCGCCAAGGTCGTTAAGAACAAGGTGGCAGCTCCGTTCCGTTCTGCTGAGTTTGACATCATGTACGGTACGGGCATCTCTAAGGAGGGCTCGATTCTGGACATGGCTGTCGAGTGCGGCATCTGCAAGAAGATGGGCTCCTGGTTTGCCTATGGCGAGGACAAGCTCGGCAACGGTCGCGAGGCCGCCAAGGCGTTCCTGCGCGAACACCCCGATTGCGCCGACGAGATTGAGCATAAGGTCCGCCTTGCCTGCGGGCTTGAGTTTGACGACGATGCTCCATCCGAGGTCGAGCTGACCGATCAGCCTGCGCCTGAGGAGTTTGACGAGCTTTACGCCATCGATGGTTCCGCCATGCTCGATGATGACGACGAGTAGCGGTTACGCTCATGTCGTATACGGTGACCGAGGCCACGGTCGTCTTTCCCGATAAGAAGGCGGCCTCCTCGTTCTCGAGCGGGTATGCGTCCAAAAAGCCTTGCGCACATATCGATTGTGAGCTTGAGGGCGGTTTTGAGCGGTCCATTTGGATTCCCGCGCGGGTCGCGCGCCTGTATGTCAAAAACCGCCCCGATCTTCCCTGTGATTGGGACAACTTTCGTGAGGCGGTGCAGCTCGTCGAGCGTAAATGTGCACTTACCATGGTGACCGAGATGCTATCGCGACGCGACCATGCGACGGGCGAGGTCCGTGACAAGCTGGCTCGCTACGGCTTTCACCAGACCGCGATCGATTTCGCCGTCGAGCGCGCCACCGAGTATCGCTTTTTAGACGAGAACCGCTTTTGCTCGTACTTTATCGAGGAACGCAAGCGGCGCGGTTGGGGACAGCGTAAAATCGAGACCGAGCTCAAGCGCCGTCATGTCGTGCTCGATGACATTCCCGGTTATCCCGAGGACTATTTTGCCGTCGAAGACGATTTGGCGCGTGCGTCAGCCCTGCTCGCCAAGCGGCGTGTTCCAGAGACGCGCGGATTCGAAAAACTGGTTCGGTTTTTGATGGGCAAGGGCTTCTCGTATCACATCGCCGCCGATGCCGTTAAGGCACGTCTCGATGCCGAACGTGAGGAATGTGCGGTTTAGGCGTATGCGTTTTGTGGCCCTGCCGTTCACCGCGTTTTAGCCGCCGTGCTGGGGCCATTTATTTGACAGTTGTTGTGGTTCAACGTACGATAAACACTGTCATTTGCTTTGTGATATGTGCTCATCTGTGATGAGTTTGTTTATATGTTTATCTGTATCCGACCCGCATAAGCTGCGCCCATATTACTCAAATGTCGCGAGCCGTTCGTAAGGACGGTTCGCTTTGTTGTGTAACGAATCCATAAAAAGGAGTGAGCATGCCCATCATCGCAGCGCTCGTTGGCATCGTTTTGGGTGCCATCGCCGCCATTGCCTACATGCGCACCGCCAAGCAGGGTAGTCTTCACGAGGCCGACGAAAAAATCCAGTCGGCACACGCACAGGCTGAGTCCCTGATCGGTGATGCCAAGCGTCAGGCCGAGACCCTCAAAAAAGAGGCTCTGCTCGAGGCTAAAGAGGAGATCATCAAGAACAAGCAGGCCGCCGAGGCCGAGGACAAGCAGCGTAAGAACGAGATTCGTACGCTCGAGAACCGCGTGATGCAGCGCGAGGAATCCCTTGATCGCCGCAACGACGCTCTCGACAAGCGCGAGCATCAGCTGTCCAGCCAGGCCGGTCAGGTCGAGAAGCGCTCCCGTGAGCTCGAGGAGCTCTGCGCAAAGCAGACCTCCGAGCTCGAGCGTATCGCCGACCTTACCCGCGAGGACGCCCACAAGGAGCTCCTCGATAAGGTTCGCGGCGAGGTCACCCACGAGGCCGCCACGATCATTCGCGAGTCCGAGCAGCAGGTTCGCGCCGAGTGCCACAAGACCGCCCAGGAGATTCTGTCTCTGGCGATTCAGCGCTGCGCTGCCGACCACACTGCCGAGGTCACCGTTACCTCCGTGCACATTCCCTCTGATGACCTCAAGGGCCGTATCATCGGTCGCGAGGGTCGCAACATCCGGACCTTCGAGCAGGTTTCCGGCGTCAACCTCGTGATCGACGACACGCCCGAGACCGTCGTTCTTTCGAGCTTCGACCCGGTCCGTCGTGAGACCGCCCGTGTCGCCCTCGAGAACCTAATCGCCGACGGCCGCATTCACCCTGCCCGTATCGAGGAGATGTATCACAAGGCCGCCGACCTGGTTCAGCAGCGCGTGCGCGAGGCTGGCGAGCAGGCTGCCTTCGATGCCGGCATCCACGACCTGCACCCCGAGATCGTCAAGACCCTTGGTGCCCTGCGCTACCGTACCTCGTTTGGTCAGAACGTGCTTCAGCATTCCCTCGAGGTCTCTGATCTGTGCGGCGTGATGGCTTCCGAGCTTGGCCTGGACGTTGTGACCGCCAAGCGCGCCGGCCTGCTTCATGACCTGGGCAAGGCAATCGACCACGACGTCGAGGGCCCGCATGCCGTCATCGGCGCCGAGCTTGCCCGCCGTTATGGCGAGAAGCCCGTTATCGTCCACGCTATTGAGGCTCACCATGCCGATGTCGACCCCAACACGGTGCTCGATGTCCTGGTGCAGGCCGCCGATGCTGTCTCTGCCTCTCGCCCCGGTGCCCGTCGCGAGTCTGCCGAGAACTACATCAAGCGTCTTGAGAAGCTCGAGGAGATCGCCAACTCTCATGACGGCGTCGAACGTACCTATGCCATGCAGGCCGGTCGCGAGGTCCACGTCATGGTCCAGCCAGACAAGATTTCCGATGCCCAGTCCACGGTTCTGGCTCACGATATCGCCCATCAGATCGAGGAAGAGATGGAGTATCCCGGTCAGGTGCGCGTCGTCGTGATTCGCGAGAGCCGCGCTGTCGATATCGCTAAATAACATGAGCGACGCGAACGAGCTCATCTCATTTATCGCGTCGATGTCGGGGGAGGGCAACCTTCGCGTCGAGGAGAACCTTGGCGAGGGGTATGTCCGCCTCCGCGTTTCGGAGGCCGAGCGGCGCCAGGCTAAGCACGACATTCAGCATGTCGAGGACATCGTCATCGAAATGCTCCGTAATGCTCGCGATGCCGGCGCCGACAAGGTCTATCTCGCCACGACCAAGGAAGATGGCGTCCGCACGCTTGTCTTTCTGGATAACGGTTCTGGCGTTCCGCAGGATATGCAAGAGCGAATCTTTGATGCCCGCGTTACCTCCAAGCTCGAGAGCATGAAGATGGACCGTTGGGGCGTTCACGGTCGTGGCATGGCATTGTTTTCGATCAAGCAGAACACCGACGAGGCCCGTGTGGTCACGTCCGGTGTCGATCTTGGTTCAGCCTTCAAGGTGAGCGTTGCGGCTAACCGCCTCAGTGAGCGTGCCGATCAGTCCAGCTGGCCCCAGGCCGTCAAGGATGAGGACGGACGTTATGTCTGTGCTCGCGGTCCGCATAATATTATTCGCGCTGCTTGTGAGTTTGCGCTCGAAGAGTTGCGTGGTTGCGATGTCTATCTTGGTTCTCCGTCTGAGATTGCCGCGACCCTTTATGCTCAGGCGTCAAGCCGGCTCGATACGTCTCGTCTCCTGTTCATTGATGACGAGAGCGAGCTTCCGGTTGTCGATCGTTTAGGCCTTGCTTCTGATGCCGAGGACTTTATCCGTATCTGTTCGGGTTTGGGTCTTGAGATGTCCGAGCGCACGGCCCATCGCATTTTGGTAGGGCAGATTAAGCCCGTTCGCGGTGTGACCGCGCGTCTGCTGCGCGAGCGTGATTCGTCCTCGCGTGCGCCGGCTCCTGTCGATCTCGCGAAGGATCGTCGCGGGCTACGTATTGCCAAGGATGACATTGCACAGTTTTCGCGTGCTGTGGAGCGCGACTTTAATGACCTTGCTGCCCGGTACTATCTCAACCTTTGCGGCGACCCAAAGATTCGTGTTTCGCGTGATCGAATCACCGTGACCTTTGATCTTGCCAAAGAGGAATAGTGCCTTTACCGAGTCCACTCGGTACGATACAGTTATTGCAGTTAAAACGTACTTTTAAATGCAGGAGTTTCTTCATGGATTGCCTGAAGGTATCAAGCAAATCATCGCCCGCGTCCGTTGCCGGCGCCATCGCCGGCATGGTCAAGGATGGTGTACCCGTCAACATCCAGTGTGTCGGCGCCGGTGCCGTCAACCAAGCCATTAAGGCCGTTGCTATCGCGCGCGGTTTTTTGATTCCAACCGGTTTTGATATTTCCTGCGCGCCCGTGTTCTCCGACATCCTCATTAACGGGGAGTCGCGCACGGCCATCCGCCTTTCTATCTACGTTCACCAGATCAATCGAGCTGCTATGGATAACGTCGTCATGGATGATGTTAAGCCTGTGGCATAGCTTCTGCTTGCCTCGTTCCGCTCCCCATCGTTAGGACTTATGCACATGGACCAGCGTTCCGTACGCGATATTCTTGCCGGTAAAACCTACTTTATCCGCACCTTTGGCTGCCAGATGAATCAGCACGACTCCGAGCGTGTGAGCGGTCTGCTTGATTCGTATGGCTGCCTCATGGCGCTCGATCCCGCGCATGCCGATATCGTTGTCTTCATGACGTGCTGCGTGCGCGAGGCCGCCGATACTCGCCTGTACGGTCAGTGCAATTCCTGCAAAAGCCTGCCGCCTTCGCCTTCGGGCAAGCGCGTGGTTGCCGTTGGCGGTTGCATCGCGCAGCGCGATGGCGAGGGCCTGCTCACCAACGTCGATAATGTCAATGTCATTTTTGGCACGCATTCCATCGCACATGTGGCCGAGCTCATTGCCGAGGCGTTCCTTGATGGTAAGCGTCATATCCGTGCCAATGAGCATGAGGATACGGACGCCATGAGCATGCCGTGGCATCGCGAGACCCAGTATCACGCTTGGGTGCCCATCATGACAGGCTGCAATAATTTCTGCACCTATTGCATCGTGCCGTATGTGCGTGGTCGCGAAAAGAGCCGCCCCTTCGAGGAGATTGTCGACGAGGTGACCGGTTTGGTACGCCAGGGCGTGCGTGAGATTACGCTGTTGGGCCAAAACGTTAACTCATATGGTCGCGATCTGTTTGGCAAGCCGCGTTTTGCCGATCTGCTGCGTGCCGTGGGCGATACGGGTGTGGAGCGTATCTTCTTTACGTCTTCACATCCCAAGGACCTGCTGCCCGAGACCATCGATGCCATGGCCGAGACGCCTGCCGTTATGCCGCAGCTGCATCTGGCCGTCCAGTCAGGTTCGACGCGGATCCTCAAAGAGATGAATCGCCGTTATACACGCGAGGACTATCTGGGCCTTGTCGATCGCATTCGCAACCGCATGCCCGACATCGCGCTCTCGACCGACATTATCGTTGGCTTCCCGGGTGAGACTGAAGAGGACTTTGAGCAGACGTTCTCACTTGCCGAGACGGTCCGCTATGCTCAGGCCTATACCTTCATCTATTCCAAGCGCGCCGGTACCCCGGCTGCCGAGATTGACGATCCTACGCCGCATGAGGTTATTCTCGAGCGTTTCAACCGCTTGGTTAAGGTTATCGAGACCACGGCATACGAGTATAACCAGGGTGAGCTTCATACTGTGGTTCCGGCGCTCATTGAGGGAACGAGTAAAAAGAACGACGCGGTCCTGCTGGGCAAGAGTCCCAAGAATCAGACTGTGCACGCGCCTATCCCCGAGGGTTACAGCATCGATCAGCTTGTTGGCAAGATCGTTGATGTTGACGTTGACGTTGCCAAGACCTGGTATTTGTCCGGCTCCGTTGTGGGCGAGCCTCGCTAATGGTTGCTCCCGGGGCAGGTCTTTCCGCCGTTGCGATCGTCGGTCCGACGGCGGTTGGTAAGAGTGATGTTGCCGACCGTTTGGCAGCTCGTCTTTCGTCCGAAGTGTTGTCGTGCGATGCGATGCAAATCTATCGCGGCATGGACATCGGTACCGCAAAGATGGCGCCCGATGAGTGCACGGCGCCGCTGCGTCTCGTCGACATCGTAGAGCCGGGTGCGGCATATTCTGCTGCGCTTTATCAGGCCGACGCTCGCGCGCATGTTGAACGTCTCCTTGGTTCGGGTTGCCTGCCGGTTTTTTGCGGAGGTACGGGGCTGTATCTCAAGGCCGCCCTCGATGAGATGGACTTTCCCTCGGGTGAACTTGAGGACGATCGTCGTGCGGGCTATCAGGAGCTTGCCGAGCGTATTGGCGAGGAAGAACTGCATGCCTTGCTTGCCGAGCGCGATCCAGAATCGGCTGCTGTTATTCATCCCCATAACGTGCGCCGTGTGATTCGTGCGCTCGAGATGAATGATGATGGCGTCTCCTATGCGCAGCAAAAGTCGCAGTTTAGTGTTCCGCACGAGCATTATCATGCCCTATGGTTTGGTCTGACGCGTAATCGCGAGGTGCTCTACGAGCGCATTAACCAGCGCGTCGATCTGATGTTTGAGCAGGGTCTTGTCGATGAGGTCCGCGGTCTTATGGGCCAGGGGCTGGGAGATGCCCTGACGTCGATGCAGGCAATTGGCTATAAAGAGATCATTGATGCTTTCAATGGCGTGATGAGCATGGATGAGGCTCGCGAACTCATTAAGATGCGTTCGCGTCGTTATGCCAAGCGTCAGCTTTCGTGGTTTAAGCGCGATGACCGTATCGTGTGGTTTGATATGGATGAATGTACGATCGATGAGGTCGTTGAGGATATCCTGCATCGTATTGAGGCTGCCTAATGGCCCGTTTCCCCCTTGTTCCCACGGCACCCGAGCCCGAGCGTGCCATTTTAGTTGGTGTTGAGTGGCGCGACAATGCATGGCCGCTCGATCGCTCGCTTGATGAGCTGGAGCGTCTTGCCCACACAGCTGGTGCCCGGTGCGTGGCACGCTTGTCGCAGCGTTTGGTAAAGCCGTATCCTAAATCGTTTATCGGTTCCGGTAAGGTAGAGGAGCTTTGCGGCCTGGTGCATCGCATGGATGCCGATGTCGTTATTTTTGACGACGACCTGACCCCCTCGCAGCAATCCTATTTGGAGAAAGCCGTGGGCGAGCCGGTAAAGATTATCGATCGTACAGCACTGATCCTGGATATCTTTGGCCTGCATGCTCAGACGCGTGAGGGACGCCTGCAGGTACAGCTGGCACAACTTCAATATTTGTTGCCTCGCCTGCGTGGCATGTGGAGCCATCTCGCCAAGGAGCAGACGCGCGGCGGCATCGGCTCACGTTTTGGTCAGGGCGAAAGTCAGCTCGAGGTCGACCGTCGCCTCATTCGTAATAAGATCGCTGCGCTTCGTCGTGAGCTCAAGCAGGTTGAACAGCGTCGCGATGTTCAATCCAAGAGTCGCATTGAGTCCCCGGCGTTTCGCGTCGCGTTAGCCGGTTATACCAATGCCGGTAAATCGACGTTACTCAATCGTCTGACCGGCTCTACGGTACTTTCGCAGGACAAGCTGTTTGCTACGCTCGACCCGACGACGCGTTCGTATCGTCTGCCCGGCGGTCGCGGCATGACGATTACCGATACCGTCGGCTTTATTCAAAAGCTGCCCCATGGTTTGGTCGATGCCTTTAAATCGACGCTGTCCGAGGTTTTGGGTGCCGATCTAATTCTCAAAGTCGTAGATGCGTCTGACGAGGACTATGAGCGGCAGCTGGATGCTGTCGACCGCGTGCTTGATGAGATCGGCGCCGGAGAGCGTTTAACGCTGACCGTATTCAATAAAATCGATCTTCTCGATAGCGTCGATCGATTGAGTTTCCGTCGTCGCTATCCGGAGGCCGTTCTGTTCTCGGCCCAAACGGGCGAGGGGCTCGACGATCTCGTCGACCGGATTGCTCGCGAGGCAGCTGCCACCGATGTGTTGCTCTCCGCTGATATCCCGTATCGCGAGGGCGCTCTCATCACGCTGGTGCATGAGCAGGGAACCCTTCTGCATGAGGAATATCTCGAGGACGGCGTTCGCATTGTGGCGAAGTTGCCGGCTCGTATTGCACCGCGGCTCGAGCGCTATCGTACGGAATAAACGATTTCTAGCACGCCTAGAATGACTGGCTGATGGAGCAGGTAGAACGGTAAGGCATGCCGACCCAGGACTGCGAGCGCCGGGATAGGATTGGCGTATGCCCATGCTGGCGCTTCGAGACTTGATGCTTGTGCTGCCTGGGCAGCAAAAAAGCCGGTAAGGTACATAAAGACAAACGGTATGAGCGGATAGTAATCTCCCGAAACAAAACCCGGGCCTGGGAATCCAAGCCATGCCAGGTAGGGGAGTGGGTAGACCGCCTTTGGAATGCCCCAGGTTAGGGCAAAAAGAACAAGGCACGCTGCGATGCCCCATGAGCCCGGTAATTTTTGGAGTAACGGACGGGTGAACGCAACCACCGCGGTGCACATCGCCATGCAATAAATGATGCCAAAGTTCACTGAATCGTCGACCGATACGAGAGTTGTTGCGATCCAGACGACCAAAGCTGCGGCAGCGTACTTAGCCGCTCGTTTGGCATTGTTGCGTGAGAGCTGCACATCCAACCCGCGATAAACAAAAATACCCAGCTGATGCTGGCGCGCCAGACGTCTTGAAAGACTGACTGGGTAAACCAGGGCATATCCCAGCCATACAGGTAGGCGAGATCATAGCAAGCGTGAAAACCTGCCATAGAAATCATCGTAAACCCGCGGACGGTATCAAAGATGGTTATGCGTTTTTGCATTACGAGAACCGGCGCATCAAGCCGACGACTTTGCCCAGGATAACGGGATTCGTTGCATAGATAGGTTCCATGGTGTCGTTCTCGGGCTGCAAGCGCACACGCCCCTGCTCCTTGTAGAACGTCTTGACGGTCGCCGAACCATCAATCATGGCCACGACAATTTCGCCGTTCATGGCACTCTTTTGTTCACGGACGATGATGTAATCGCCATTGAAGATGCCGACATTGATCATTGAGCTCCCATGCACCTCAAGGATAAAGGAACCCTGATCAGTGGCGATTTCGGTCGGGATAGTAAACGTGTCTTCGATATTCTGCTCGGCCAGAATGGGAATCCCAGCCGCGACGCGACCAACGAGCGGTAGCGAGACCGTTCCGCGAGGTGCGGTGGGCTCGTCAGATTTAGAAATTGAGACAGAGGAACCATCCTCGTTAAAGAGTTCCAGGGCACGCGGCTTGGTGGCATCGCGCTTGAGCAGCCCGCGCGCCTCCAGGGCAGAGAGATGGGCGTGCACGGTGCTTGGGGAGGAAAGGCCCACGGCAGAAGCCATCTCACGCACGCTGGGCGGATAACCCTTCTCCTGCTGATATTCCTTGATGAAGTCGTAAATTTGCTGCTGACGCTTGGTAATTTTGCGAGCCATCAGGGCATCCTCTCTACCCATGTCAAACAAATGTTCGAATTTTGCTTGACAGGAACAACTGTTCGAAGATAATAATAACCGAACATTCGTTCTCGCGCTAGACATTTTTGTCCGCGCGGCTTGATAAAACTGTTCTCAGCAAAACACGCGAGAGGAGAACATGATGAACGCAACGAATATGGTCCAGGGAAACCTCGCCCTTAAGCTCGAGACGCCTGCAGAACCCACTTTTACGGTTGTTCAGGGTGGCCGCTCCGGCATTCAACCTTTGACCGTAAAGCCTGCTCGCAATCAGCAGGCTGTAGTCGCGCCGGCCCGCGTTGCCCTGAAGGTTCCGACGATTGTCGCCGTCGCCGTTGCGCTTACGCTCTTCTTTGTCCTCGCTATGTCGGTCTTTAGCTCTCGTCACGCCGCGTATGCCGAGTCCGTTTCCAACATTACTTACGAGACCATTCGCGTTCAGACTGGCGATTCTCTTTGGTCGCTTGCCGAGGAATATCCAATCGAAGGCCTTTCCACGCAAGAGACTTCCGACATGATCCGTAACGTCAATCATCTGGAGCATGGTTCGCTCGCCGCCGGTGCGCATCTTAAGGTTCCTGCTCGTTCGTAATCATTATCGCGCTGCGCATGGTACCCTTGTTATCGTTTAAGAGGAGGTACCATGCGCTGTCCCAAATGCGGCAAGGCACATACCCGCGTCGTTGATTCCCGTATGCAGGAGTCAAATAACACCATTAAGCGCCGTCGCGAATGTTGCTCGTGTAACTATCGCTTTACAACGTTCGAGCGATGCGAAGACCCAATCGAGGTCATTAAGTCAGACGGAACCAAGCAGCGGTTCGATCGCAATAAGCTGCTCGTCGGCTTGATGCGCGCCACCATCAAGCGCGATATCGACACTAAGAAGCTCAATGAGATTATCGACGACATCGAGGTCGAGCTGCGCTCTCGCACACTGACGGCCGTCACGTCCCATGAGTTGGGTGACATGGTGCTCAAGCGCTTGGCCAAGATCGACAAGGTGGCGTACATCCGCTTTGCCTCGGTCTACCGCGATTTCAAAGACGTCGATGAGTTTCTGCAAGAGCTCGACAAGCTAAGGTGATTCCATGTCCAACATTACCGTCAACATAAAGCGTCTCGATCCCACCGTCGAGCTTCCCAAATACGCCCATCCCACCGATGCCGGCTTGGATTTGCGCTCCAACGAGGACTGCGTCCTGAAGCCCTTCGAACGCCGTCTGGTCTCTACGGGGCTGGCCATCGCCCTGCCCGATGGCTACGCCGGCTTCGTTCAGCCCCGCAGCGGCTTGGCCATCAAGCAGGGCCTGTCTATAGTCAACACGCCGGGCCTCATCGACGCCCACTACCGAGGAGAACTCAAGGTTATCCTCATCAACCTGGATCCCTCCATTAACATTCAAATCAATAAAGGCGACCGCATAGCCCAACTCGTCATCCAAGAAGTCCCCACGGTCAACCTCATAGAAGTAGAAGAACTAGACATAACCGACCGAGGAGCCGGCGGTTTCGGTTCTAGCGGCGTATTGTAATGTCCGCTCACCCGTGGGAGGCCCCTATATATCATCCCGTGCTCAAACATTCTCGCTGCGCTGCGAAACTGCGCGTGGAACGATATGTGTGAGAGGCAGGCGGGCGGTTACTCGCTTGAAACAATATTTACTTTTCTAGTAAGTCGATGCGATAAAAGGACGCCTCCTTTGTCGCATCGACTTACTGTATTTATATTTTCTGGTTCCCCTTTGCAGATTCTACTGGAGGGGAATCTGGTAAAGCTGCTAGTACGTAAACGCAGCTTACCTGCGGGAGGCCCCTATATATCGTCCCGCGCGCAGTTTCGCAGCGAAGCGAGAATGTTTGAGCATGGAATGATATGGGTGAGCCCCGGACGGGAGGGATTAGTGCGCCCCTGCGAAGCGAGAATGTTTGAGCATGGGATGATATATAGGGGCCTCCCGCGGGTAAGCGGACATAAAGACGCTAGCGGATATGCGCGGGTTTTCCGCCCCAGTAGAAGCGGCAGAAGGCTCTTTTGCGCTTTTGGGGTTTGCCTGCAAGCTCCATGGTGGCGATGGCGATGTCTTCGGCTGCGTGGGGGCGGCGTAGTACTTCGCCGTTGATGAGCAGTGCCTTGAGCGACTCAGGATGATCGTGGAGATGACGCAACGTCACGATGAGCTCTCGTGCGGTGGTGACATGCATGCTGGCGCCCATGCCGGTGAGCATGGTGGTGTTGGCCTTTTCCTGGCCATAGGACTTGCCCAGCAGGATCATCGGCAGGTGTGCGCACAGGCATTCGGTGACGGTGAGTCCGCCCGATTTGAGAATTGCCAGGTCGCAGCCGTGCATAAGCGCTGCCATATCATCGACATAGTCCAGAACCGTGACGTTTTCGAGCTTCATGGCGTCGAAGAGCGTTTTGAGGCGGGTGGCATATTCGGTGTCTTTGCCCGGCAAAAAGACAAAGTGCATGTCTTCGAAGCTGCGTAGGAAGGGGAGGGTGCGGTCCATCTCCGCGCGAAAGCGAACGTACGGTTGAGGCAAGCTGGCACCGGCCATTACCAGCACGACGGTCTTGTCGGTGGGGAGGTTGAACTTAGCTAGCTCTTCCTCGCGATCGTAATCCGTGTCGAATCCGGCGCGAATAGGAATGCCGGTAATGCGAATCTTTGTCTCGAGCACCTTGCGCGGACGCAGCGTTTCGGCCATAAATTCGTTGGCAACACAGAATAAATCGGTGTCCTTGTGGGGCCACCATCCCTCGACTTCGTAGTCGGTCGGTACGCAGATGACCGGATAATCGATACCCGTAATTACGCGGGCGCCCACGGCAACATTGGCTGCTGTGATGTGCGTTGCAACCACGGCTATGGGCCTGCGGCTACGAATATATTCGTTGAAGGCGGGGAACATAATTCGCGACCATGCCGTTCCGCCACCCCAGAGAAGATGTCCCGTAAGCGTATATCGCCAGGTCAGGTCGTAAATGGGGCGCGTGGCTCCCGTAAAAGAAGCCGCGGTCTTATTGCCGTCGAATTTAATACGTCCA
This sequence comes from uncultured Collinsella sp., assembly GCA_959599635.1. Taxonomy (GTDB): domain Bacteria; phylum Actinomycetota; class Coriobacteriia; order Coriobacteriales; family Coriobacteriaceae; genus Collinsella. The sequence continues at coordinate 1,449 of CAUGJN010000003.1, read as the reverse complement.
AAATCAAGGATATCGAGCACTTCAATCTCAATATCCTCGGGGATGCCATTGGTGCCGCGGATGAGGTCGAATGCCTGCGCTATCGCATTTGCGGCGGCCTTGTGGCCCGAGCCAACGGAGGCGTGCACGATGGTCACGAGAGGTTTTTGTTGAGCCAGGAGCGTGGTTTGCTCCGATTGGGGAGTGCTGTGCGTGAGCAGGGGAGCGTCGTCACTCGTCTGCGCCTGGTCCATCGATAACTCCCCTTCAGCTTTGTAATACGGATTTATCATTGTAGTGCATGAGTGTCACGTTCACGTAAATTTGGGTATGAGCGCAAAGAACGTCAATGTTTCGACGAGAGGATGTTCCATGACTACCGATCAGCCGATCGATGTTGCGATTATCGGTGGCGGCCCCGCGGGCTATGCTGCCGCCATTTATGCTGCGCGTGCCAACCTGACGACGACCGTGATTGAGCAGGGCATGTCGGGAGGGCAGATCGCCACAACCAATGAGGTCGAGAACTATCCGGGTTTCCCGCTCCTGAGTGGCGCCGAACTTGGCGAGCGTTTTCAGCAGCATGCAGAGGGCCTGGGAGCACAGGTTACATGGAGCATGGTTACGGGTATCGATTACGATGCCGATGCAGCGTTGTTTACGGTGCATCACGATATGGGCGATACGCTGGCCTCGAGCGTTATCGCTTGCATGGGTGCCACGCCGCGCCCGGCAGGTTTCGCTGGCGAGGATACGTATCGCGGTCGTGGCGTTTCATATTGCGCAACATGTGACGGCATGTTTTTCCGCGGCAAGCAGGTTTTTGTAATCGGTGGTGGCAATTCGGCATGCGAAGAGGCGCTGTTCCTGTCCGACATTGCCAGCAGTGTGACCATCGTGCTGCGCCGCGACCAGTTTCGTGCGCCCGATGGTGTTGTTCAGAAAGTACTCGCAAAGGACAATATTACAGTTAGGTACCAAACTAGTATTGTGGAGCTCTCGGGCGAAGCAATGCCAACGACGATCACCTTTAAGGACAATGCATCCGGTGAGACTCATACCGAGTCATTTGAACCTGGCTCGTTTGGCATCTTTGTCTTTACGGGGATGCTGCCGCATACCGAGCTGGTTGAGCATCTAGTCGATCTGGCTCATGACGGCGGCATTGTCACCGACGATTCGATGGCCACCCGTACGCCCGGCTTATTCGCAGCCGGCGATATCCGTTCCAAGCGTTTACGCCAGGTTGTGACCGCCGTTTCGGACGGAGCCATAGCAGCAACGAGCGCATACGCGTTTCTCCGTGAATAAGTACGATAATATATCTTATGTAAGGTTGCTATCTTTAAACAAAGTGGTTGGACGATGCATCAATGTGTTGTCCAACCACTTTTACTTGCCGGCTATGTGGTATGTAAAACTAGATAACCTAGAATACAATATAGCTAATGAACGGAGGATCCTTATGAA
>CAUGJN010000002.1 GCA_959599635.1 uncultured Collinsella sp. | reverse complement strand
GTGGGGTCCCTGTCTTCACAATTTTCGTCAAGCTTTTGGTTAGATTTTGGTCAGTTGGCGTAAGGGTGGAAGGCCAAAAGATTGCTGGCGAAAAAAGCTCAGAGAAAGTGCTGGTAGGGGAGTTGTTGAGCTTTTCGACGGCTTTTGAGCAGAAGAAACTTTGTGGCTATTGCCGGCGATTGCGTTGTCGCGGTCATGGCGGTGCGGGATGCTGGTCGTAAGCGTCGAATGCTCCGATTTTGGAGGCCAGCATGGATCTGTTTCTTGAGACTCCGCAGCAACAAGCTGAGCGCATGCTGCGTCAGCAGCAACGGCTCATGGAGATGCAAATGCAAGGGGCGGCAGCCCAGCCCTTTGCGCAAAATGTCGTGCCCGCTGCTGTACCTGCAGCTGTGCCCGGGTGTGAATCGGCGCCAGAGGCCTATTCCGTACAGCAGGATTCATATGCACAGGAGCTCGCGTTCGATAAACGTCGTGCGCGTCACCGTCGCTGGGCCCAGCGCCTGCGTACGCTGGCGATGATCGTGCTGATTCCGCTGGGGCTCGCGACAATCTTCTTGGCCTCATATGCCCTCACGTGCATCCTCAACGGCGCCTCGCCCAATGAGGTACTTCAGCACTTGGCAGCTCTTGGTCAGCGCTTGGGGGATGTCGCAGCAACCATCCGCGCCAGCTGGGAGAGCTAGCGGACCAGCACCCATAGCGCAAAGGTAACTTGTCTGCGCTCGATTGGACATGAGCTGCGTTTGACAGGGTAAGATTAATCGCGGTTTTGATTGGTGCTCGATTGGGTTTGTTGGGCGGAGTCTATGTCTGCTATTGATATCGTGCTTGTTGTGATCGCCTTGGTGGCAGTGGGGGTTGCTGTGGCTTGTGCCCTGCAGCTCAAGGGCCTTCGCGCCGAGCTGCGGGAGCGCGGCGATAACGGGGCAGAGATGCTGGCTGCGCTCGAGCAGGCTAACAATGCGCTCGACACCCTGAACGTCGCGCTGGCCGAAACCCGCCGCACGGCAAACGCCATTGCGCAGCAGCAGACGACCGACGCCGCCGTGGAGCAGCAGCGCTACCTGACCATCGCGCGTGAGTTCTCACAGGCTGGCGACCGTATGGATGACCTGCGCCGCGAGACGGCCCAACAGCTTGGCGCCAACCGCGAAGGCATCGAGCATCGCCTGGACAAGGTGCGCGAGACGGTCGATGCTCAGCTGGGCGCCATCCGCAAAGACAACAACGTGCAGCTCGACCAAATGCGCGCGACGGTGGACGAGAAGCTCTCTCGCACACTCAACGACCGACTGTCGGCATCGTTTAAGCAGGTGAGCGACCAGCTCGAGGCCGTGTACAAGGGCCTGGGCGACATGCAGTCTATCGCCACCGGCGTGGGCGACCTTAAGCGCGTGCTGGGCAATGTCAAGGCGCGTGGCATTTTGGGCGAGGTGCAGCTGGGCGCGATCCTGGCGGACATCCTTACGCCCGACCAATATCTGGAAAACGTCGCCACCAAGCCCGGCGCCTCGGAACGCGTTGAGTTTGCTGTCAGGCTGCCGGTAGACGAGGGCGACCCCGTGCTGCTGCCGATCGACTCCAAGTTTCCGGGCGACGCGTACGAGCATCTGCTCGACGCCCAGGAGTCTGGTGACGCTGAGGCCGTCGCCGCAGCGCGCAAGACGCTCGATACGATGGTGAAACGCGAGGCCAAGGACATCTGCGAAAAGTACCTGAGTGTGCCGGCAACGACCAACTTTGGCATCATGTTCGTGCCGTTTGAGGGGCTGTACGCCGAGATCGTCAGCCGCCCCGGGCTTATCGAGATCCTGGGCCGCGACTATCACGTCAACGTAGCCGGTCCCAGCACCATGGCGGCCATCCTCAATAGTCTGCAGATGAGCTACCAGACGTTTAGGCTGCAAAAACGTACCGACGACGTACTGCGCGTGCTCTCCGCCGTCAAGGCCGAGCTGCCGCGCTATCAGGCGGCGCTGCGCCGCGCCCAACAGCAGATCGAGACCGCGGGCAAAACGGTCGAGGGCATCATTACCACGCGCACCAACGTCATGGAGCGCAAGCTCAAGGACATCGACGCGCTGGAGGATGCTGAGGAAGCCGACGCGATTTTGGGCTTGGAGTCCGCAGGCCTGCTCGCAGACCAAAAAGACGAGGACTAGTCGCAACGGACGGTGGGTCGCCGGCGTAAACGCGGGTGCCCCATCGCTTTTCGCATCGTGCTTGCCTGAAGTGCGCTTCAATGTGCAACAATGGCGTTTCGCCCTATCAGATGCGAAAGGAAGCCCATGTCTCAGAGAAGCACCAGTCCGCTCAGCCGCTCCACCGTGCGCCGCACGCTGCAGCGGTTTTGGGGTGTCACGCGCACGCAGCCGCTGATTGTCTTTCTCTCGGTGCTCTCGTCGGCGGGCTACATCTTTTTGCTCACGTTTGCCAACACCTACGTGATGGCCCTCATCGTCGACCGCGTCCAGGCCGGCCCCGTGGCGGGCGATCAAGTATTCGAGGTCTTCGGCCCCTATATCCTGGCGCTCGTACTCGTTAACCTGGTGGGTCAGATCCTCTCCAAGCTGCAGGACTACACCGTCTACAAGCTCGAGATCGCAGGCAACTACCACCTGGCGCGCCTGTGCTTCGACACGCTCTCCAACCAATCCATGACATTCCATACCAGCCGCTTTGGCGGATCGCTTGTGAGCCAGACAAGCCGTTTTATGAGCGGCTACACGGGTCTGGTCGACGTGACGGTGTATTCGCTCATCCCCACCATCACCTCGGTCATCTGCACCGTGGCCGCACTCGCCCCGGTGGTACCGACGTTTACCGTGATCCTGGTGGGCATCATGGTCGTCTACATCGCGTTTGTCTGGCTTATGTACAAGCGCATCATGCCGCTTTCGGCCGCGACGTCCGCCGCACAGAACAAGCTCTCGGGCGTGCTCTCCGACGCGGTCACGAACATCTTGGCCGTCAAGACCTGCGGACGCGAGGACTTCGAACGCGATCTGTTCGACGCCGCCGATCGTGCCGCGCGCGACGCCGAGACGGTCTCGATGCACGCCATGATGCAGCGCAACTTTACGACCTCGGGCCTTATCGTCATCACCATGGCCGTGGTGAGTGCGTTCGTGGCGGGCGGCAACGCGTGGTTTGGCATCTCGGCCGGCTCGCTCGTCATGATTTTTACCTACACCTATAACCTCACCATGCGCCTGAACTACGTGAGCTCCATGATGCAGCGCATCAATCGCGCGCTTGGCGATGCGGCCGAGATGACGCGCGTGCTGGACGAGCCACGTCTGGTGGCAGACGACGCGAATGCCCCCGAGCTCAAGGTGCGCGAGGGCGCGATTGATTTTGAGCACTTGAGCTTTGCATACCGTGACGCCGCGGCGGGCGAGAGCGTGTTCAACGACCTGACGCTCCATGTGGCGGCGGGCCAGCGCGTGGGTCTGGTGGGCAAATCGGGCTCGGGCAAGACGACGCTCACCAAGCTGTTGCTGCGCCTGGACGACGTACAGGGCGGCCGCGTGCTCGTGGACGGCCAGGACGTCTCGCGCTGCACGCAGCAGAGCCTGCGCCGCCAGGTTGCCTACGTGCCGCAGGAGGCGCTGCTGTTCCATCGCTCCATTCGCGAGAATATCGCCTACGGCCGCCCCGACGCCACCGACGAGCGGATTCGCGAGGCGGCGCGTCTGGCCAACGCCCTGGAGTTTATCGACCGCCTGCCCCATGGCTTTGACACCATGGTGGGCGAGCGCGGCGTTAAGCTCTCGGGCGGCCAACGCCAGCGCGTGGCCATTGCCCGCGCTATCCTCACCGACGCGCCGATTCTGGTGCTCGACGAGGCGACCTCTGCCTTGGACAGTGAGTCCGAGGCGTTGGTGCAGGAAGCGCTCGAGAACCTGATGCGCGGCCGCACTTCCATTGTGGTGGCACATCGCCTGTCCACCGTGGCGGCGCTCGACCGCATCGTGGTGCTGGCGGACGGCGAGATTGTCGAGGACGGTACGCATACACAGCTTGTCGAGGCGGGCGGCGAGTACGCAAGCCTGTGGGGCCGCCAGACCGGCGCATTTTTGGAGGCGTAAAGACCCCATACGTGGGACAATCGTGCCCATAGGTTTGTTATGCCGCTGAGCCGAGGAGTCGTTATGCCACGCGAGACCAATGCCGCCAAACGCGAGCGCGCCATCGAGGTGTGTGAGCGCCTCAACCGTCGCTATGGCCCGGTCGAGTGCTTCTTGGACCACGAGAATCCCTTTAGGCTGCTCATCGCGGTGCTGCTCTCGGCGCAGACAACCGATGCGCAGGTCAACAAGGTGACGCCGAAGCTGTTTGCCCAGTGGCCCACGCCCGAGGCCATGGCCGGGGCGAGTGTGGCCGATGTGGCGGATACCATTAAGTCGCTCGGCTTTTATAAGAGTAAGGCCAAGCACGCCGTGGAGGCCGCGCAGATGATCGTCGCCGATTACGGCGGCGAGGTACCGGCCGACATGAAGGAGCTCGTCAAGCTGCCGGGCGTTGGCCGCAAGACGGCGAACATCGTGCTCAACGTGGGGTTTGGTATTGTCGAGGGCATCGCGGTCGATACGCACGTCAACCGCATTGCACACCGTCTGATGTTGAGTCCCAAGACACACGTCAAAGAGCCGCTCAAGACCGAGCAAGATCTGCTCAAGATTTTGCCGCACGAGTATTGGGAGTCGGTCAACCACCAGTGGATTACCTTTGGCCGTGAGATCTGCGACGCCCGCAAACCCAAGTGCGACGAGTGCCCGCTGGCGGATTTGTGTCCCAGCGTGCGCGTAGCGGGGTAGGGCGGAACGCATCTTCGTCTGGCGTTTTTTGCGGGGCTGGATTTGCCCTTGAGCTGGAGTCCTCTTCATGCGCTACCATGACAGACAATGTATTTGACGTACGACCCGCCGAGCTTGCCCCGGCGGGCTTTTGGCGTTGCGATGCCGGAGGAACAGCATGCTCATTCACCGTATAGCCGCGCAGCTCTACACTGCCGAGGCCTTGCAAACCGTCGAGGCCGGACTCGATGCCGGCGAGGACGTGACGCTGGCCGTGTCGCAGTCGGGTCGTACGCTTATGGCGGCCGCCCAGTTTGCGCGCCGTCCGCGCCCGACGGTCTACATTGTGAGTGGCGAGGACGCGGCCGATCGCGCCGCGCGCAGCCTTGCCGCCTACGTGGGCCTGGCGCACGTGTGCCGTTTCCCCGAGCGCAAGGACTATCCGTGGCGCGAGCAGGCGCCCGACGACGCCGTGGTGGCGCAGCGCTGCGAGGCTCTGGGGCGCATCGTGCGCGGGGACAACTGCATCATGGTTGCCTCGGCCCGTGCACTGCTGCGCTGCGTGCCGCCGGTCGAGAGTCGCTATTGGGAGTCCACCACTTTTGCGGTGGGCGAGGAGATTCCTTTTGACGAGGTGCCGCAGCGCCTGGTGGGCATGGGCTACACCAATGCCGGCGCCGCCGACGCGCCCGGCCTGTTCCGTGTGCACGGCGACACCGTCGAGGTATTCCCCGCGCAGGAGAAGGCGCCCGTGCGCATTGAGTTCTTCGGCGACGAGATCGATCGCATTCGCCGCATGGTGAGCTCCACGGGCCAAACCGTCGGCAATGAGGACAGCATCGAGATCTTCCCCTGCCGTGAGCTGGCACTTACCGACGATGCCGTTCACAACATGCACGTGGCGCTCTATCGCGCCAGCCAGGACGACAGCAAACTGGCCGCATTGCTCGAGATGGTGGATGCGCGCATCGTCACGCCCGAGCTCGACCGCTTTTTGCCGGTGATGTACGGCCAGACCGTAAGCCCGCTGGCGCACGTGAGCGGCAAGGCACTCGTGGTCCTGTCCGAGCCGCGCTCGCTGTTTGACGACTGTCTGCGCGCCTACGAGGATATCGAGGCCCGTGCCGGCGAGGCGGGGGTTGACCGACTGGATGGCTTGTACGTGCGCGCCCAACAACTCGATTTTGGTTCCCAGCAGCGCTTGAACTACGTAAGCCTTATCCGTGCCGGCGGTGCGGTGACGGCCGAGCTCAAGATTGAGCAGCCTGCTATCGCAGGCTCGGACAACCGTTTTATGATGCGCATTCAGGAAGTCGTGGGCAAGCGCTACGCCTGCGTGTTTGCCATTCCCGACCGCGGTGCGCGCGAGTCGATGGAGCTCACCTTTGGCGACGAGGGCATTACCTTTGAGGAGTCGCTGACGGCAGCGCCCGAAAACGCCGGCGTCATTGGCGACCACGTGCGCGTGGCAGCGGCAGATTCTGCCGATCGTGCTGCCCGCCAGGATGCTCATGCTGCAATTCGCGAGCGCCGCGCCGACGCGCTCAACGCTCGCTCGCTCGAGGCGGGTGCTGCCCAGGCTGCCGCCGGTGCTGCCGTGCCCACTATCTCGCGCGGACGCGTGACCTTTGTCGATGCCGCCCTGCCGCAGGGCGTGGTGGTGCCCGATGCCAACCTGGCCGTGTTCTCGATCGCCGACCTCAACGCCCGCATGGACGCCAACCGCGCGCGCAGCCGTCGCAAGGTGGACATTACGCAGATCACGTTCCCGTTTAAGCCGGGCGACTACGTGGTGCACGCTACCCACGGCATCGCACTCTTTAGCGAGATCGCGCGCCAGGAAGTGGGCGGCAAGGAGCGCGACTACTTTTTGCTGGAATATGCCGACGGCGACAAGCTCTACGTGCCGCTTGAGCAGGTCGACCGCATCACACGCTATGTTGGCCCCGACGGTGACAAGCCACGCCTGACCAGGCTTAACACCGCCGACTGGACGCGTGCCACCAATAAGGCGCGCAAGAACGCCAAAAAGCTGGCGTTTGACCTGGTCGATCTGTATACGCGCCGCTCTTCGATTACCGGTATCGCCTGCCCACCCGACACGCCCGAGCAGATCGAGATGGAGCAGAGCTTTCCTTACGACGAGACGCGCGACCAGCTGGAGGCCATCGCTGACATTAAGGCCGACATGGAGGCGCCCAAGCCCATGGACCGCCTGCTGTGCGGCGATGTGGGCTTTGGCAAGACCGAGGTCGCCCTGCGCGCGGCGTTTAAGTGCGTGGACTCCGGCCGCCAGGTCATGGTGCTCTGCCCCACGACCATTCTGGCCCAGCAGCACTACGAGACGTTCTTTGAGCGCTTTGCCCCGTTTGGCCTGGAGGTCGAGGTGCTCAGCCGCTTCCGTACGCCGGCGCAGCAAAAGCGCGCACTCAAGGCGTTTGCCGAGGGCACGATCGATGTGCTCATCGGCACGCACCGCCTGCTTTCGGCCGATGTGAACCCCAAGAACCTGGGCCTGGTGATCATTGACGAGGAGCAGCGCTTTGGCGTGCAGCACAAGGAGCAGCTCAAGAACCTGCGCGAGCAGATTGACGTGCTCACGCTTTCGGCCACGCCCATCCCGCGTACCATGCAGATGGCCACGAGCGGCGTGCGCGATATGAGCCTGATTACCACGCCGCCGACTGGGCGCCGCCCCGTGATCGTGCACGTGGGGGAGTACGACCCCGACGTGGTGAGCGCGGCGATTCGCCTGGAGGTGGGTCGCGGCGGACAGGTGTACTACGTGTCCAACCGCGTCAAGACCATCGATGACGCTGTGGCACGCGTGCACGAGGCCGCGCCCGAGGCGCGCGTGGGCGTGGCGCACGGCAAGATGAGCCCGCGCGAGGTCGAGGACGTGATGATCGAGTTCGCGACCAAAAAGATCGATGTGCTCATCGCCACGACCATCGTGGAGAGCGGCATCGACAACGCGACCGCCAACACGCTCATCATCGAGGACTCGCAGCGCCTGGGTCTGGCACAGCTCTACCAGCTCAAGGGCCGTGTGGGTCGCTCGGCCACGCAGGCCTACGCGTACTTTATGTTCCCGGGCGAGCTGCCGCTCACCGAGGAGGCCACGGCGCGCCTGACTGCACTTTCCGAGTTCCAGGACCTGGGCAGCGGCATGCGTATCGCCATGCGCGACCTGGAGATTCGCGGCGCCGGCTCGCTGATGGGCGCCGAGCAGCACGGCAACCTGTCGAGCGTGGGCTTTGACCTGTTTACGCAGATGTTGGGCCAGGCCGTGGCCGAGGCGCGCGGCGATGACGACGCCGGCGTGGAGGCGGCGAGCGTGGGCATTAACCTGCCGGCCGATTACTTCTTGTCCGAGGAGTACCTGCCGGCGGTGGACCAGCGCGTGCTCGTGTACCGCAAGCTCGCGGCGGCCGAGGACCTGGAGAGCATCGACGAGGTACAGGAAGAGACCGAGGCCGCGCACGGTGAGCTGCCGTTGGCGGGGCTCAACCTGTTCAACCGCGCGCGCATCCGCATTCGCGGCGAGCGCCTGGGGCTCGAGAGCGTCACGCTCAGCGGCGGACGCATCACTTTTTTGGGTGTCGACGTGCCCAAGAAGGTGGCCTTTGAGCTCAAGACCCGCTACGGTGCGGTGAACTTCCCCAAGAGCCGCAAGCTGTCGGTGCCCTACAAGGCGGGCGCCGGTGCGGGCAGCGGCCTGGGTCGCGGTCTCGACGCCAACGACGGCACCGGCCCCGTGGCCGCGGCGCTCATGCTGCTGCAGCAGCTGGGCGTCAGCGATGACGAATAGCAAGTAAGTCGGTGGGACAAAGTTATCAGTAGTTTTTGTCCCAGGTGCGATAGTCGCATCGAGCCTGTCAACGCAAGCGACCCTGGGACAAAAACTACTGATAACTTTGTCCCACCACGTTGCGGGTCGACCCTTCACCCGATCGAAAGGAAAGCATGTTCGGATATATCTATAAGAAAGATGTCGCCATTATCGCGGTTGTCCTGTGCCTTTGTCTGGGCGTGGGCAGTTTCTTCGATTATCAGATCTCGAGCGCGCTGTTCAACATCGGCAGCATGTACGGCCGCTTTATCGAGGCCGCCGGCGAGCTGCCGTTTGAGCTGACGGCGAGCGTCGCGGGCGTTATGCTCGTGCGCGCGGTGCGTCCCGACTCCAGGGGGAGCAAATGGCTCGCCGTGCTCGGCATCCTCGTCAACGTTGGCCTGGCCGGCTACGAGATCGTCTCGTCCCTGAAGGTTGGCGGCAAACTCATCGCTGTCCAGTTGGTGCTGACGTTTGTGCTGGTCATCGCTGCCAACCTTGTCGTCTATCGCCTCACGCGTGACACCGACTCCGACGAGCTCGCGCGCTGGGCGCTGATGGTGCTTGCCGTGTGGGTCGCTCAGGCCATCATCCTCAACGTGGTTGTCAAGCCGCTGTGGTCGCGCCCGCGCATGCGCGTGATCGAGGTCACGCCGGGGCTCAATTTTCAGCCGTGGTGGGTGATTGGCAACCCCGACAAGTGGAGCTATATTGCGGCCGGCGTGATCAAGGACGGCTTCAAGTCGTTTGCGAGCGGACATACGGCGCACGCGGCGATCGGCCTTATGCTCGCCGGGCTTCCCGCGGCGGCCTTTAAGGAAAAGCCGTCGCGCCGTCGCGTGGTCTTTTGGACGGCGGCTGCGGTTGCGGCGCTCGTCGCCTTTGGCCGCATTGTGATCGGTGCGCACTTTTTGACTGACGTGAGCTGCGGCTTTGCCCTGGTGCTGGCACTTGAGTGCCTTGCCGCGCGCATTGCCTATCCGGGCGGCGTACAATAGCGGCGTTTAAATCATCGGGCCCATGCCCGGCTAGAGAGGATTGCCATGCTCGCGTTCAACAACGACTATTCCCACGGTGCTCATCCGGCAGTGCTGCAGGCGCTCGTCGATACCAACATGGAGCCGCAGCCCGGCTACGGTACCGATGCGCACACCGAGCGTGCCAAGCAGCTGATTCGCGAGGCCTGTCAGGCCCCCGATGCCGACGTGTTCTTGCTGGTGGGCGGCACGCAGGCCAACGCGACGGTGATTGACATGCTGCTCGCGCCCTACGAGGGCGTCGTTGCCGCCGAGACCGGCCATGTCGCTTGCCACGAGGCGGGCGCCATCGAGTTTGGTGGCCACAAGGTGCTCACCATCCCCGGCTACGAGGGCAAGATGCACGCCGAGGATCTCGAGAACTATATTCAGGTGTTCTACGAAAACGAGAGCTACGAGCACACGGTGTTCCCGGGCGCCGTGTACGTGAGCCTATCGACCGAGTACGGCACGCTGTACTCCAAGGCCGAGCTCGCGGCGATTCACGCGGTGTGCCAGAAGCGCGAGATTCCGCTGTTTGTGGACGGTGCTCGTCTGGCCTATGCACTGGCGGCCGATGAGTGCGACATTACCCTGCCCGAGCTGGCGCAGCTGTGCGACGTGTTCTACATCGGCGGCACCAAGTGCGGCGCGCTTTGCGGCGAGGCTGTGGTGTTCTGCGGCATGCACGCTCCGGCGCATCCCATTCCGCGTATTAAGCAGCACGGCGCGCTGTTGGCCAAGGGCCGCCTGACGGGCGTGCAGTTTGAGGCGCTCTTTACCGATGGCCTGTATTTTGAGATTGGTCGACAGGCGATTCAGACGGCCCAGGCGCTGCGTCGTGTGCTGCACGAGCGCGGCTACCAGTTCTTTTTGGAGACGCCCACAAACCAGCAGTTCGTGATTCTGCCCAACGAGGACATGGCCCGCATTCGCGAGCATGCGGCGATCGAGTACTGGGAAAAGTACGACGATACCCACACGGTGGTGCGCTTTTGCACCAGCTGGGCCACGACGCAGGAGGACATCGACGCGCTGGCGGCTGTCCTGTAGCCTGATGCAATGACGAGGGCCGTCCTGCGCCTGGGTTTGGCGCAGGGCGGCCTTTGCTTTTGAGGGGGAGGAGCTGTATGACCGAGATGTCCGAGCCGACGATTCGCCTAGCGACGCCCGATGATGCGCCGGCGTTGCTTGCTATCTATGAGCCGTATGTGCTCAAGACTGCGATTACCTGCGAATACGAGGTGCCGAGCGTCGAGGAGTTCGCCAGGCGCATCGAGCGCACGCTCGAGCGCTACCCGTATCTGGTGATGGAGCTGGACGGGCGTCCGGTGGGCTATGCCTATGTGAGCGCGCTCAACAGCCGCGAGGCATACGACTGGTCGGTCGAGACGTCGATCTACCTGGCGCGTGACGTGCGCCACGGCGGGCTGGGCCGCAAGCTGCATGACGCGCTCAAGCAATGCCTGATCGCGATGGGCATCACCAACATGTGCGCGCTCATCGCCGTGCCGCACGACAAGGACGACGAGTACCTGACGCACAACAGCCAGGACTTCCATGCCCATATGGGATATCGCTTGGTGGGTGCTTTCGACCGCTGTGCCCAAAAGTTCGGCCGCTGGTACGACATGTGCTGGATGGAGCTGGTCCTGGCCGAGCGCACCCCCAACCAGCCCAAACCAACCTGGTTCCCCGACCTCCTCGCCTAAAACCACCACGAAGGTGCCTGTCCCCTTTGCGGTGGTTAGCCGATGGGTTCGGTGTATTTGGCGCGGTCGGTGCGTTGGATGCGCTTGGAGACATGGAGCGGGCGGCCGTCGGTGTCGTAGACGTAGTCGGTGATCAGGATCAGCGCCTGCCCGCGCTCAACGTTGAGCAAAAATGCCTCGTTTTGCGAGGCATAGCACACCTCAAAGGTCTTGTGCCCCTGTGCCGGCGCGCGATGGAATTCCTGGCGCAGCGTGGCGTAGAGCGAACCGTTGATATCGCGATCGATGAGCGACCCAAAGCTTGGCGGCAAATAGGTGGTCTCCAGACACAGCGGCGCATCGTCCAGGTAGCGCAGGCGGACAAGTTTGACGAGCTTGCTGCCCGCGGCGGCGTCAAAGAACTTGGCTATGCTGCCGGCCGCCTTGGCAAAGCCCGAGTCCACGGTGCGCGTGGTGGGCTTCATGCCCTGACCCTGGACCTGTGCCGTATAGCTCGAAAACACCAGGTTGTTCTCGTGGAGCGCGGGCGTGTCGGCCACAAAGGTGCCACGTCCGCGCTCGGTGCGCACCAGGCCCTCGTCAACTAACACCTTAAGCGCGTGGCGCACGGTACTGCGCGACAGCCCCGATTCGTCCATGAGCTCCATCTCGGACGGCAGCTTGTCTCCGCGTGCGTAGGTGCCGGCGGCGATGCGGTCACGCAGCGTACCCGCCAGACGCTCGTATTGGGCCAAGTTCTTTTTTGACGAAGTGCTCATGCGAACAACCTGTATCTAACTTGTATGCTTACTGAACCAAGCATGTATCCAACATGACAACAAAATCGCTGGTAATGGATTGCCGAAAACTTTACCAGCAAAATTTCTAAGACAAATATAGCATACAACTAGTCGACATAACCAAAACGTGTATGTAACTTGTATGCCATCGAGAGCATCAAACGAGAAGAAAGGCTGATGCACGATGACTACTCAGGAACAGGTTAAGGACGTCGTCTCCCAGGTTTTGGCTGACAAGGCAGACAAGGGCGGCATCAAGCGCGTCGTGTGGATCGGCGCCGGCGGATCCAACGGCGGCAACTATCCTGCCCAGTACTTTATGGAGCACGAGGCCACGCAGGTCGTGAGCTCCAGCTACACCAGCAACGAGTTCGTGCACGCCACCCCGGCCTACGTCAACGAGAACGCCCTGGCCGTCGTCGTGTCCATGCGCGGCACCAAGGAGACCATCGTCGCCGCCCAGGTCGCCAAGGACCACGGCGCCAGCACCATCGCCATCTATGTTGACGAGTCCGGCCTCACCGAGGTCTGCGACTACAAGATCCAGTACGACAGCCTTGCCATCGACGAGTCCTGCATGGGCCGCACCAACTCCGCCGTCGTGACCATGATTGCCATGGAGCTCACGCAGCAGACCGAGGGCTATGCCGAGTACGAGACCGCCATGGCCGCCTTCGACCTGATCGATCCCATCTACCGCAAGGCCTTCGAGTACACCCGTCCGCTCGCTGCCAAGTGGGCCGAGCAGAACGCCGACAAGCCCTGCATCAACGTGATGGCTCAGGGTCCGCTCTTTGGTGCCGCCTACGTCTTTAGCATCTGCAACGTGCAGGAGATGCTGCAGATCGACTCCTGCACCATCAACACCTGTGACTTCTTCCATGGTCCCTTCGAGATCCTGGACAAGCGCACCTCGCTGTTCCAGCTCATCAGCGTCGGCCGCAGCCGCTGCAACGACGAGCGCGGAATCCGCTTCGTCAACCAGTACGGTGGCGAGCGCGTCTACCAGCTCGACGCCAAGGAGCTCGGCCTCAACGACATCAAGGACAGCGTGAGCGAGTACTTCAACCACCTGATCTTCGCCCCGATCCTCAACAACGTGTACATGCGCGCGCTCTCCGCCGTCACCCACAAGGACTACATGACGCGCCGCTACATGTGGAAGCTCGATTACTAAGGGATAGAGCGGCCTAACAGCCCAATACTCCTCATAAGTTGCGGTGGAATAGTTCCTGTTGGGGGCGTGAGGCCTCTATTTGAGAACTATTTCACCGCAACTGCTAGAGCGGCACTTGGGGACGTTCCCTTTCTGCCGGCACCTGCGACACTCCCTGTGTCAAGAGTTTTCCCGTTCGCCGATTTCAGTCTTGATAAATGTATATAACGACTATAACGTAGCATGAAACATATTGGAAATAATACCGAGGAGGCTGCGTTGAAGAGAAGTAATGTGGGCTATGTGCTGGTGCTGATCGCCGCGCTTATGTGGGGCACCATCGGAATCTTTGTTAACGGAATATCGGCCCTGGGTGTTTCGTCTCAGAGCATGGCGGCCCTTCGTCTGTTGTCGGGTGCCGTCTTAATGGCTCCGGTCTTGGTATTCATGGGCTGCCAGGGAGGTGCTCGTGAGGGAAAAGCCTCGGGTCCCATGGCACTGTTCAAGGCAAGTCCTAAAGAGCTCGTCCCCTGCGCACTTGTCGGTATCGTCGGTTTGGCCGTCGCCAACACCTGCTATTACGAGTGCATGGGCGAGGTGGGCATGTCCACGGCCTCGGTGCTGCTCTATACCTCGCCGGTGTTTGGCGTCATGCTCGGCCGCGTGCTTTATCGCGAGGGCGTGACCCCCAACAAGCTCGTCGCCATCATCTTTAACATTGTGGGTTGCGTGCTCGCGGTGACGAGCGGCGACCTGTCCGGTTTCCATTTCTCGACTTGGGGCGTCGCTTCGGGTGTGATCGCCGGACTTTGCGGTGCGCTGCTGGCTGTGTTTAGCCGCATGGCCACCAAGACGCTGCATCCGCTGGCGGTGACGTTTTGGGGCTTTGTCTTTGGCGGATGCTTTATGGCTGTGCTTTCTGCTCCGTGGTCCGATGTGGCCGCGGCAATGTCCCCGCACCTCATTCTGTTGTTCGCGGGCTTTGGCTTTATTCCGACGGCTCTTGCGTACATCTTCTATATGCAGGGCCTTTCGATGGATCTTGAGACGTCGAAGGTGCCGGTCGTGGCTTCGTTCGAAACCGTGGCGACCGTTCTGGTCGGTATTGGCATCTATGCCGAGTCCGCCGGCGCAATCAAGGTCCTGGGCATTGTGCTGGTGCTCGCCTCCATCGTGATCATGAACACCGACTTTTCCAAGCTGCGCAACAGCGCCATTGTCAAACGTATTGTCGAGAGCATGACCTTTAAGCCCAACGCGTGGTGGACGGAGAAATCGCAGGACATGGACCTGTTCCGCGAGCGCACGGGCATTGCGCTGGAGCCCACCGTGCAGGAAAGCCCCTGGTACTTCGTGCGATAGGGGATTGCGCGCGGCGTCCGACCTGGGGTTATCCAGCCAGCGCCGGCCAACCCAGCCCCAACGTTTCAAGTACGTTAAACCCGTCAACGGTCGATTTTCACCCGCGAACGGTCTTTATACTAATTAGCAATATAAGCAACGTATAAGACGTTATAATGACCATAACGAAAAGGAGGAGGCAAGATGAATCAGATCATTCTCGCATCTCATGGCGGCCTGGCCGCAGGCGCCAAAGACACGCTCGAGATGGTTCTCGGCGACGTGTCGAACGTCCACGTCGTGTCGCTTGCTCGTGACGACAAGGAGCCCATCACCAATAAGGTTGAGGCTATGATCGCCACGTTCAACGCGGACGACACCGTGTATGTGCTAACCGATATGCTCGGTAGCTCGGTCAACAACAACATGGTCGAGCTTTCCAAGAACGGCACGAAGTTCACGGTTGTCAGCGGTTTCAACATCCCGCTGGCGCTCACGCTCGCTATGAGCCCCGCCCCCGTCAAGGGCGCCGAGCTCGCGGCCCTCATCAACGAGGCCCGCACCGGTCTGACCAACCCCAACGCACCGGTCGAGGTCGCCGCGGCTCCCGCCAAGAAGGCTAAGGCGTCCCGTCACAGCTCCGGTCCCGCCAAGATCGTCCTCGCACGTCTTGACTACCGTCTGCTGCACGGCCAGGTCGTCTTTACCTGGACCACCAAGGTCCAGGCCGAGCGCATCATCGTCGTCGACAACGCTGCCGCCAACGATGACATCAAGAAGGGCGCTCTTAAGCTGGCCAAGCCCCAGGGCGTGCGCCTGAACGTCTTCACCGTCGAGCGTGCCCTCGCCAAGATGGACAAGCTCAACACCCTCGGCGAGCGCGTCATGTTCGTCTTTGGCAACACGGCCGAGATGCTGCAGTTCTGCCAGGGCTACAAGCTCGACGCCATCAACCTGGGCGCCACCGCCAACCACGACGGTGCCGAGCAGGTCGGCGGCAAGGACAGCTCCGTCTTCCTCGACGCCACCCAGAAGGCCGACGTCAACCAGCTGCTCGACATGGGCATCAAGCTCTACGTCCAGCAGACCCCTACGTATCAGAGCGTCGACATCGACGCCAAGCTGTAATCAACCAGGCTTTTGCCTGACTGAAAGGAGAAGGGTATGAATACGTTCATCAGTGCGGTGCTCGTCGGCCTCGTCGGCGTGTTCTGCATGTGGGACTCCCGCCTGCTCGGTCGTCTTAACTTCGAGCAGCCCCTCGTTGGCGCTACGCTCGTCGGTCTGCTGCTGGGCGATGTGCCCACCGGCCTTGCCGTCGGTGCCGCCGTCGAGCTCGTGTCCATGGGCCTGGTGCAGGTCGGCGCCGCCGTTCCGCCCGATATGGTCCTGGGCGGCATCGTGGCCGCTGCCTTTGCATGCCTGACCGATGCTTCCGCCGAGACCGCCATGACGATCGCCATCCCGGTCGCCGTCCTGGGTCAGCTCCTCGGCATCGTGTTCCGTTCCATCATCGCCGCCCTCACTCATGTGGCAGATAGTGCGATCGATAACGGAAAGTTCAAGACCGCCTACCGTATGCACATCTGCGCCGGCTCCGGTTTGTACGCCGTCATGTACTTCCTGCCGATCTTCCTCGCCGTCTTTGTTGGCACCGACCTGGTTCAGGCCATCGTCAACATGGTTCCCGAGTGGCTGTCCACCGGTCTTAACGTTTCGACCAAGATCATGACCGCCTACGGCTTGGCCCTGCTGCTCACCATGATGATCAAGAAGGGTATGACTCCGTTCCTGTTCATCGGTTTCCTGCTCGCCGCTTACCTCAACCTGTCCGTCATCGCGGTCGCTCTGATCGGTGTGTGCCTGGCTGTCGTCTTCATGGGCTTCAAGTTCAACGGTTCCCATGCAGCCGCCGGTGTCGATTCCGACTACGATCCGCTCGAAGACGACGAAGACTAAGGAGGAACACACTATGGCAACCGCAACCAAGGACGTGTCCCTGAACAAGAAGGTCAGCCAGTTCTTCTGGCGCTCCTGGGCCATCCAGGCCTCTTGGAACTACGAGCGTCAGATGAACATGGGCTTCCTCTACGGCATGGTTCCCACGCTCGATCGCCTCTATCCGGATGAGTCCGATCCCAAGCAGCTCGCTGCTAAGAAAGAGGCTTACCACCGTCACATGGCGTTCTACAACTGCACCCCGCAGACGAGCGCTTTCATCCTGGGCCTCTCCGCCTCCATGGAGGAGGAGTACGCCAAGGATCCCGAGAACTTCGACCCCGATTCGATCAACGCGGTCAAGACCTCCCTCATGGGTCCGCTTTCCGGCATCGGTGACTCCTTCTTCCAAGGCACCATCCGCGTTATCGCCTTTGGTCTGGGCGTTCAGCTGGCTCAGCAGGGCTCCATCATGGGCCCGATCCTGGCCATGCTCATCTCCATCGTCCCCTCTGTGCTGATCACTTGGTTCGCAGCCAAGATGGGCTATCAGGGCGGTCACGAGTACCTGAGCAAGCTTCAGGGCGGCGACCTCATGGAGAAGCTCATGTATGTCTGCGGCATCGTGGGTCTTATGTCCGTGGGCGGCATGATCGCCACACTGATCGGCGCCACCACCCCGCTGCAGTTCGCTGAGGGCACCGTCGTGATCCAGGACATCCTGGACGGCATGATGCCCCAGATGATCTCCCTTGGCCTCACCGGCCTTATGTACTGGCTCATCAAGAAGAACGTCAACACCGGTTGGCTTCTCGTGATCGCCATCGTGGGCGGCATCGCCCTCTCCGCGGCCGGCATCCTGGCCTAGTCGCGACCAAGCGTCTAACCGCTTTCCCCCGGGGGCCTGCCTGGCATCCCATACCCCAGGCAGGCTTCCATCCCCAAATGTGTCAAAGGGACAGTCCCTTTGTCGCATCCTCAACGGGCCGGCGATTCGGTCCAAATTACGGTAACCCTGCGTGCGTCCGGCAATGTGGCGCCGCAAAAAATCGAAAGGAATGTGTCAGATGTACGAGATCGACCTTAACCTCCCTAAGCAGATCGTCGCTGACGTCCTGTCCAACCACGAGATCCACAGCGTCGCCTTCGTCGGCTGCGGCGCTTCCATGTCCGACCTTTACCCCGCCAAGTACTTCCTGGCCAACAACACGGACAAGCTGAACGTTCAGATCTTCACCGCTAACGAGTTCAACTACGACACGCCTTCCTGGGTCAACGAGCACACCTTCGTGATCACCTGCTCCCTCGGTGGCTCCACGCCCGAGACCGTCGAGGCCAACAAGACCGCCAAGAAGCACAACTGCCCGGTCGTCTCCCTCACCAACAAGGCTGGCTCCGCTCTGACCGTCGATGCCGACCACGTCATCGTTCACGGCTTCCACGCCAACTACGCTGCCAAGTGCGAGAAGCCCGGCTATGCCATCGCTCTTGCTCTCGAGATCCTTCAGCAGACCGAGGGCTATGACCACTACGAGGACATGATCACCGGCCTCACCAACGTCTTCGATCTCTGCGAGAACGCCGCTCAGCACTGCAAGAAGCTCGCCAAGAAGTTCGCCGAGGACTTCAAGGACGACAAGATGATCTACTTCATGGCTTCCGGTGCCTCCGAGAAGATGGCTTATTCTCACGCCGCCTTCCTGTTCACCGAGATGCAGTGGATCGACGCCGCCGCCTACAACACCGGCGAGTACTTCCACGGCCCGTTCGAGGTTTCCACCGAGGGTAAGCCCTACGTCTTCTTCATGTCCGATGGCGCCACCCGTCCGATGGACGCCCGCG
Source organism: uncultured Collinsella sp. (assembly GCA_959599635.1). Classification (GTDB taxonomy): domain Bacteria; phylum Actinomycetota; class Coriobacteriia; order Coriobacteriales; family Coriobacteriaceae; genus Collinsella. The sequence continues at coordinate 39,096 of CAUGJN010000002.1, read as the reverse complement.
CCCTCACCTTCCTTGAGCGCATGGGCGCCAAGGTCGCTCTGATCGACTCCAAGGACTACGGCCTGGCTGACGCCGTGCCCGCGAGCGTCGTCACCTATTTCAACCCGCTGCTGCACCTCGCCGTTATGCGCGAGTACGGCAACCAGATCGCCGAGGCCCGTCAGCACCCGCTGACCATGCGTCGCTACATGTGGAAGCTTTCCTACTAATCACAAGTAAGTAGACCTTACGGGTTGATTGAGAGGGGATGGGGTTTGCGCCCCGTCCCCTTTTTTGCTCTGGGGAGGGTGCGTCTGTCGCGCCATAAAACCCCAGATAAAACCTACCAAAATAAACCTGTCCCTTTTTGGCAGGTGGGAGGAGATGCGTATGATCAAGGCAGTGCTGTTTGACATGGACGGCGTGCTGGTCGATACCGAGTGGTTCTACAACCGTCGTCGCGTGGCGTTTATGGAAGAAAAGGGCTTCCACTTTGACGAGATCCCCGATCTTTCGGGGTCTAACGAGCCTGCCATTTGGGAGGCGCTGGTGCCCGACGATATTGAGCTGCGCGAGCGCCTGCGCGTGGAGTACAAGCAAGTCTACAGCCCGGACCATCCCGTTCCGTATGCTGAGCTGCTCAACGAGCAGACGGAGCCGGTGATGCGTGAGCTGCACGAGCGCGGCGTGAAGTGCGCCATCGCGAGCTCGTCCTATCGTGAGCTGATCGACGAGCTGGTGGAGATTGCCGGTATCGCCGACGTGCTGAACTACACCATCAGCGGCCACGAGTGCAGTGCGTTTAAGCCCGACCCCGAGATCTACCTGCGTGCCATGGAGGCGCTGGGGGTGGAGCCTGCCGAGTGCCTGGTTATCGAGGACTCGCCGATGGGCATCGAAGCCGGCAAGCGTTCCGGCGCCCGAGTCCTGGCGCTGCGTCCGCACGAGGGCGTCAACCTGGATCAGTCCGCCGCCGACGTTGTCATCGACAGCCTGACCGACATCCTACCTGCCATTTAGGGACAGGTTTATTTTGGCAGGTTTTATCTGGGCAAACGCCGAATTCGCCGTGAAGGGATTGCTCTCTTCACGGCGTTTTTCTTTTGAGCGGCCTCACGGTCCCCCTGATGGTTGTCGAGAGAGGGTGAATTGAGGCGCCCTCTGTCGCTCCATGTTACAATCGCCGACATGCCCCACAACTACATCTGCCTTCGAAGGGAGCCTACGTGGCGAACGCCATCGACCAGCTCACGGACCGCGTGCTCGTGCTCGGCCGCCTCACCATCGTCCGCCGCGCCATCACCGCCGTGGCGGTCACAATTTCCGCCGTTCTCCAGACATTCCTAATCCAGGCGTTCATTCAACCCGCCGACCTGCTTCCGAGCGGCCTCACCGGCGTCGCGGTCCTGCTCGATCGTGTTACCTCGCTGGGCGGCGTTCATATCGACATCTCGCTCGGTATGCTCGCGCTCAACATCCCCGTGGCGCTCCTATGTTGGAGCGGCATTAGCAAGCGCTTCGTCATCTTCTCGATGATGCAGGTCGTGCTCTCATCGCTGTTTCTCAACGTCTTTCACTTCGCTCCGTTTTTGGGCGACAAGATCATGCTTATCATTTTTGGCGGCGTGGTCTCGGGTCTGGGCGCTGCCATCGCGCTTAAATCCGGCGCATCCACCGGCGGCACCGACTTTATCGCGCTGTGGGTTTCCAACCACACGGGCAAGACCATCTGGGGCGTCATCTTTGGTTTCAACTGCTTTATCCTGGCGATCTTTGGCTTTATGTTTGGCTGGGACAAGGCGGCGTACTCCATCGTGTTCCAGTTTATTTCGACCAAGACCATCGACAGCTTCTATCGTCGCTACGACCGCGTGACGCTGCAGATCACGACGCGCAAGGCGGACGAGGTCATGACCGCCTATGTTGACCATTTTCAGCATGGCATTAGCTGTGCCGAGGTCATTGGCGGATACAGCCGCGAGAAGATGTACCTGCTGCACGCCGTTGTCTCGACCTACGAGAGTCAGGACATTATCAAGCTGGTGTGTGACATTGATCCCGGCGCCGTGATCAACGTGTTCCACACGCTCAACTTTGTGGGCGGCTGGTGGGGCGGGCATGTCGACGAGCCCATGCCCACGGCCGTACCCGATCCCGACAAGCCCGCGCGCATGGCCAGCAGGCAGGCGCGCCTCAGCGAGCAGGACAGCCTGCAGCAGGACGACGGCAAGTAAGGATTTGCTGTATGTGGTGTATCGTTTTATCAATATGAGGTAACATGAAACTAGACGTTATATACGTATTAGTTATTTCAATATTTCGATAAGAGTGATTAGATATGCCTGCGCCCAAAAATGCACCGCTTTACCAGCAGATTTACGACGAGATCAAGGATGCGATCGAGAAAGGTGTTTATGCACCCAAGGAGCGTATTCCGTCCGAGCTCGAGCTAGCCGAGCAGTACGAGGTGAGCCGAATTACGGTGCGTCGCGCCGTCGAGGAGCTGTGCTCCGATGGCTACCTGGTTAAGCAGCAGGGCCGTGGCACCTTTGTTTCCACGCCGCACATCAATCGCCAGTTTCACGCCTCGACGCTGCAGACGTTTACCGCGCTGTGTGCCGGCAACGGCATGAAGGCCGGTGCGCACGTGATCGATCGCCAGATTGTGCCGGCGCGCCAAAACGAGATGGAGTTCTTTGGCCTGCAGAAGGATGCGCTGCTGCTGCACATCAAGCGCGTGCGTACTGCCGACGGCGAGCCCATCTTTGAAGAGAACATCTTTGTGCCGTTTGACGCCTACCGTGAGCTGTTGACGGCCGATCTTGAGGACAAGTCGATTTTTGCCGAGGTCGAGCGTGTTGGCGGAACGCCGATTGTCTCGGTTGGCTACCGCACGGTCGAGGCCGTTCGCGCCAACGCCGAGCAGGCCGCCGAGCTGGGCATTGCCCCGCACGACCCGCTGCTCAACCTGCGCGCCGGCTTTATCGGCCCCAATGGCGAGCCGGTCCTGATGGGTAAGCAGTACTACGTGGGCAGCCGCTACGTCATGGTCATGTAGGGCTGGTTCCGCCGTTCTGACGAACGACGGACCGGTCGACGCTGCAAGCCCGCCAGAGCGGCAATCTGCAGAATGAGCGTGGATAATCTCCCGTTTTTGGTTTGGTGACGGGTTCAAAGTGGGAGATTATCCACGCTCATCCGGGAAGTGTCCAAAAATCCACGCTCGTTCCCTTCGGATTGCATCGCCCGTGGCCGGCAGCCGGGCGGCGCCGGTCCGCGTGGCGGCGTATAATCGGCGGCAGACGACTTGGACGTTAGGAAACCATGACCGAAAGCATGCAGCAGATGGCGCTCGACACGCTCGGCGCCTATTTTGGCTACACCTCGTTTCGCCCGGGACAGGATCGCATGGTCGATGCGATCCTTGCCGGTCGCGATGCGCTGGGCGTTATGCCCACAGGCGCCGGCAAGTCTATCTGCTACCAGGTGCCCGCGCTCATGCTGCCCGGCATCACCTTTGTGGTGAGTCCGCTGCTGTCGCTTATGGAGGACCAGACCCGTGCGTTGCTCGCGACGGGTGCGCGACCCAGCTATCTCAACTCCAGCCTTACGCCGGCTCAGCAAAATACCGTGCTCAAACGTGCTCGTGAGGGGCGCTACCAGCTTATGTACGTGGCGCCCGAGCGCCTGCTCGAGCCGCGCTTTTTAGCCTTTGCGCAGGAGGCCGCGGCGGTCGGCGGCATCGGCGTGCCGCTCGTGGCCATTGACGAGGCCCACTGCGTGAGCCAGTGGGGCCAGGATTTCCGTCCCGCCTACCTGCAGATTCGCGAGTTCATCGATTCCCTGCCGCGGCGCCCCATCGTGGCGGCCTTTACCGCTACGGCGACCGAGCGCGTGCGCACGGACATTCAGCAGATGCTCGGCCTGCAAAACCCCGCGACGGTGGTGACGGGCTTCGATCGCAAGAACCTCTACTTTGGTTGCGAGGAGATGGGCGACAAGGCCAAGGCCGCCTGGGTGCGCGACTACGTGATCGCGCATTCGAGCGAGAGCGGCATCGTGTATTGCTCGACCCGCAAGACGGTCGATGCACTGGCAAGCGATCTTGCCGAAGCGCTGGGCCCCAGCGGCATTCGCGTTGGCCGCTACCATGCCGGTATGGGTAATGACGCCCGCCGCCAGAGCCAGCGCGCCTTTATCGACGACGATATTCAGGTGATGGTTGCCACCAACGCCTTTGGCATGGGCATCGACAAGCCCAACGTGCGCTACGTGATCCACAACAACGTGCCCGAGAGCATCGAGGCATACTACCAAGAGGCGGGCCGCGCCGGCCGCGATGGCGATCCGGCCAGCTGTCACCTGCTGTGGAACGGAAACGATTTTCGCATGCGCCGCTTTTTGATCGACCGCGGAGATGCTGCCGACGAGGCACTTGACGACGAGCAACGCGCGCGGGCGCTCCAGAATCGATATCGTCTGCTCAGCCAGATGGAGGGCTACTGCAATACCACCGGCTGCCTGCGCGAATACATGTTGCGCTACTTTGGTGACGAGGTCGCGGCCGAGCATGCGGCTGCCGCCGCGGGCGGCACCGCCACGGACGAAGCCGAGGGCTGCGGCAACTGCAGCAACTGCCTCACGCAGTTCGAGGTCGAGGACGTCACCGATATGGCCCGCGCCGCTGTGCGCTACGTTGCCACGCGTCCCATGCGCTTTGGCAAGTCGCTCATCGCCGATGTGCTCCACGGCGGCAACACCGAGCGCATTCGCCAGATGCATCTGGACGAGGACCGCGGCTACGGTGAGCTGTCGAGCGAATCGGTCGGGCGCATCAAGGACATCATCGGGCAGCTGTGCGGCCGCGGTTATTTGGCCACCTCGCGGGGGCAGTACCCGGTCGTGGGGCTGGGTCCGCGTGCCGGCGAGGTCGAGGACGAGGCGTTCGCCTTTACCGTTAAACGTCGCGCGTCCAAGCGCAAGGCTTCGGCCCGCGCCCGCCGTGCGGTGGATCTGCTGCGTGAGGAGGCCGAGCTGGACCAGCGCCCGCGCGTTGGCGACGATGCCGAGCTGTTCGAGCGCCTCCGCGCCCTGCGCAAGGAAATCTCGACCGAGCTTGAGATGGCGCCGTACATGGTCTTTTCCGACAAGGCCCTGCGCGGCCTATGCCGCCTGCGCCCGCAGACGCGCGACGAGCTTGTCCAGGTCAACGGCATCGGCGAGAAAAAGGCCGACGCCTTTGGCGAGCAGTTTATGGCGGCGATTGAAGAGTTTGAGTCCGAGCATGCGCGGGATGGAGCGTAACGATGGCATTCGACGATAAAACCGACCGCGCTGGCGTATCCGCCGTGCCGCTGTACCAGCAGGTCATGGACGACCTGAAGGGCGAGATCGCGCGCGGCGTGTACGCGGCCGGCTCGCGCATTCCTTCCGAGATGGAGCTCGCGAAGTCCTACGGCGTGGGGCGCATCACCGTACGCCGTGCCATCGAGGAGCTGTCGCGCGCGGGCTACCTCAACCGCCAGCAGGGGAGGGGCACCTTTGTATGCGCTCCCAAGCTCAAGCGCAAGATTCGCCAGAAGGGTGACGTCCAGAGCTTTACTGAGGGTTGTGCTGCCAACGACATGGTGCCCGGAGCGCGCCTGGTATCGCGCACGGTGGTTGCGGCGACGCGCGAGGATGCGGCGTTCTTTGGCATGGAGCCCGGCTGCGAGCTCATCGTGGTCGAGCGCGTGCGCACGGCCGACGGCATCCCCGTCATGCTTGAGAACAACGCCTTTGTGCTCGCCGACCATCCCTATCTGCAGACGCTGGCCGATAAGGACCTCACCGATAACTCAATCTTTGCGCTCGTTGCCGAGCATTCGGGTCGCGCGCCGCTCAAGTCCGACCCCTGCACCGTGGAGATTGCGCTTGCCGATGCTCAGGCGGCCCCGCTGCTGGAGGTGCCGGTCGGCGAGCCGCTCTTCTATATGGAGGCGTACTTTACCGATGCGGACGAGCAGCCCTTGCTGCTCGGGCGCCAGAAGATAGTGGGCTCGCGCTACGTCTTCGACATCTAACGTCCACAGATAGAACAACATAGAACAAATTTGCTGAGATGCCTTCACGGGCGTTGTTACACGTGCTATAAATAGAACAACATAGAACGACCGCAGGTACGGGCTGTCGCCGTTCAAAGCCGCCCCACAAGGAGGAACATCAGGATGAACGCACATGATCTGATTCAGGAAATTATCGAGCGCAAGGGCAAGATTGAGAACGTCTTTTGGATTGCCTGCGGCGGTTCGATGATCGACCTGATGCCGGCCAACGAGCTGCTCAAGCGCGAGGCCACCACGTTTACCTCGACGGTCTACACGGCGCGCGAGTTTTGCCTGATGGCCCCCAAGAGCCTAGGGCCGAAGTCGCTCGTCATTGCCTGCAGCCACAGCGGCAGCACGCAGGAGGTCGTCGACGGCTGCGAGATGGCACTGGCCGCCGGCGCCGAGGTCGTCGCCCTCACCGACTGCGAGGGCTCCAAGATCAATAACGGCAAGTGGACTACCTGGGTCTACCCCTGGGGCGAGGGCGTGTCGCAGGCCGAGGTGCCGCAGGGCATCGGCGCCCTGATCGCCGCCGAGCTGCTCGACCAGCAGGAAGGCTACGAGGCGCTCGCCGACATGTACGAGGGCCTTAAGCAGATGGACGCGCTGCTGCCCGCCGCCCGCGAGAAGGTCAACGCCGAGCTGGGCGCCCGCTTTGCCGAGCTCTGCCAGCAGCACAAGTTCTTCTATATCCTGGGGTCCGGCCCCAACTTTAGCCAGACCTACGCCATGGCCATCTGCTCGCTCATGGAGATGCAATGGCAGCACTGCTGCTACATCCACTCCGGCGAGTACTTCCACGGCCCGTTCGAGGCCACCGAGCCCGGCGTATTCTACTTTGTGCAGCTCGGATCGGGCGAGTGCCGCCCCATGGAGGAGCGCGCGCTCGCGTTCCTCAACACGCACACCGACACGATCATGGTGCTCGACGCGCTCGAGTACGGCGTGGGCGAGGTGCCCGCCAGCGTGCGTTCGTATCTGGAGCCGATCTTCTTCTACGCGATGAGCTGCGAGCTGCGCGCAGCCCGCGGTAAGGTGTTCGACCACAGCCCCGAGATCCGTCGCTACATGGGCATCGAGCAGTACTAAGTAGCTGGGAAAGCAATCTTTTACGACGGGGCCTTCACCAAACGAGGGTCCCGTTTGCGTCGCGGCACCCCGTCCCAGCTGTCTGATAACGAAGTCAAATACTTTCCCCAGAAGTGAACGACCTATTTTGGACCCCTGAAGCATCCGCACTTTTTGGCGCCAAAACCGCAGGAAAATCTCGATGAAACCGCAGGAAATAGCAGCTGAAAAGTGTCGATGCTTCGGGGGTCCGATTTTGCTCGCTCACTTTGCGGGAAAAGTATTAGACCTGAATCTGCGAGCGTGTCGCGTGAGCCAAAAAAGCGGGCCGTGCCGGGGATTTCCGGCACGGCCCGCCCTGCATTGCGTCCGTTATGAGCGAGTTGCCGCGTCAACCGGCGAACTACTTTGCGTCGTAGGCCTCGGCATCCCACCAGTCGAGCTGGGCGATGTTGTCGCGAATGTGCTGGCAGCTCTTGTGGAAGCCCTCGAGCTCGTGCTCGGAAAGGTCGAGCGTGTAGACCTCCTCGACGCCCTCGGCGCCGATCACGCACGGCAGGGAGGTGAAGATGCCCTCCTCGCCATACTGGCCGGTCATGAGCGTGGAGGCCGAAAGCACGGCATGCTCGTTGTGCAGCACGGCGGCGCAGACACGCGCAGCGGAGTTGGCGACGGCGTACTCGGTGCACTGCTTGCCCTGGTAGGTCACATAGCCGCCCTTGCGCGCGAGCTCCTCGACCTCCATGTGGTCAAAGGCGTACTTGTCGGGGTTTTCGGCCTGAAGCTCGTTGAGGCTCTTGCCGGCGATGGTTGCGGCCTTAAAGGCGGCCAGCTGGCTAAAGCCATGCTCGCCGATCATGTAGGCGTCGATGGACTTGGGGCTCACACCGACCTTCTTGGAGATCTCGGTGCGCAGGCGGGCGGAGTCCAGACCGCAGCCCGAGCCGATGATCTTCTTGGGATCGTAGCCGGTCAGGTGCCACAGCTCGGTGCACACGACGTCGCAGGGGTTGGAGATGCTCACGAAGATGCCGTCAAAGCCGGCGTCGACGATGCGCTTGGCAAAGGTGCGGGCGGCGTCGGTGGTAAAGAACAGCTCACCGTCGCGGTTGCCGGCGGCCAGCGCGACCTTGCCGGCAGCGTTGACGATGACGTCGCAGCAGGCCAGCTCCTCGTAGTGGTCGTAGCAGTTGACGATCTTGGTGTTGTACGGGACAAACGAAAGGGAGTCGCGCAGGTCCTGGACCTCGGATGTCACCTTGGTCTCGTTGATATCGCACAGGTACAGCTCATCGGCAATGCCCTGCATGAGCAGGCTGTTGGCGACATGTGCTCCCACGTGGCCCTGGCCGACCACACCGATCTTACGCGTCTGGTACATATATGTATCCTTTCGGCCGAGTTTTTCGCGTCGAACCATTGTAGCGTCCTGCTGTCACTTTGCTAGGCTAAAGCGAAGTAGATTTTTGGGACATGCTTTAATCTCTACTTTTGGAGTGATTTGGGCCGCTGGCGACATCGCCGGGCGATGTGCTCGCGCGGATGGGGCCGCTCGTTGTACCATAACTGCAACTGACTCGTAAGGAGCATCCATGCCCATTCGCATTCCCGACGCCCTCCCTGCCGCCGCGCAGCTCGAGAGCGAGAACATCTTTGTCATGACCGAGTACCGCGCACTGCACCAGGACATTCGTCCGCTGCGCGTGCTCATCCTCAACCTCATGCCCACCAAGATTGCCACCGAGACGCAGATCATGCGCAAGCTCTCCAACACGCCGCTGCAGGTGGAGGTGGACCTGCTGCGTACCAAGACGCACGAGGCCACGCACGTGAGCGCCGGCCACCTGGAGACGTTCTATCGCACCTTCGACGACATCCGCGACATCCACTACGACGGCCTGATCATCACGGGCGCGCCGGTGGAGCAGATGCCGTTCGAGGAGGTCGACTACTGGCCCGAGCTCTGCCAGATCATGGATTGGTCCACCACGCACGTGCACTCTACGCTGCACATTTGTTGGGGCGCGCAGGCCGGTCTTTACCATCATTACGGTATCCAGAAGTACGATCTGCCGGCAAAGGCGAGCGGCGTGTTCGAGCATTATCTGGTGAAGCCGCAAAGCCCGCTGGTCCGCGGCTTCGACGACCGTTTCTATGCCGTGCATTCGCGCAACACCGATGTGCGCCGCGAGGACGTGGAGGCTGAGCCGCAGCTTGAGGTCGTGGCCGTGTCCGACGAGGTAGGCCTGTACATCGTCAAGTCGACGGACAGTCGTCGCTTCTTTGTCTTTGGCCATCCCGAGTACGATACCGACACGCTGCGCCTGGAGTACGAGCGCGACGTGAAGCGCGGGCTCAACCCTCAGGTGCCGGCGCATTACTTCCCGGGCGACGATCCCGCCGCCGAGCCGCGTAACGTCTGGCGCAGCCAGGCTCAGCTGCTCTACACCAACTGGCTCAACTATTACGTCTACCAGACCACGCCCTACGACCTGGCCCGCGCCGGCGAGGAGCACTAGGCCGCTGTCGTGGCTGTGGCTGCGGCGGTTATCGTGGCCGCTACGCGACGAGCGTGGAAATCCGGACACACGAGCGTGGATAATCGGACGTTTGCAACGTGAGCGTGGATAATCTCCCGTTTTTGGCTCACAAGGGGTCTCAAAGCGGGAGATTTTCCACGCTCATTTTTTGCAGCTGCCGTACCGTCGGCATCATCACGCGTTGAGTACATGCGGACTACATCGCAAACTAGGTAGTTTTGATCCACGGCATATTTTCTTTCAATGAAGTCGGTGGCTTTTGAGGCTCAAAATGTGGAGACAGGGACCTCTGGACAACCGCTCTACCTGCAGATATGGAGCATTGGCCTAAAACATCCAAAACCGTCAAGCATTTGGTCAGCTGCTGGACAGCATTTGGTCAGACTTCGCATGAAACCGTCTGGTACGTTGGCGCCGTTCCAAGAGTTGGGAGGCGACATGGCAAACGCGACGGCGAATCAAAGACTTACAGGCCACATTAAAGCGTGCGAGCAGCAGATGAGCTGCGTGTACGCGCGCACGACGGCGGAGGCAAAGCAGATTGAGCGGCGGGTGGCGGCGGGAAGTCTCGAAGTGGTCATGCCGGGACTGTATGCGCGTCCGGAATACTGGTCCGAGCTCAAGTTTCGGCAGCGTTATCTGCATCGGGTGCGGGCGCTTGCGCAAAAGCACCCCGACTGGACGTTTTGCTCCTATACGGCGGCCGTTGTCTATGGTCTTTCGGTTTCGCATGCCAATTTGACGCACATCCATATCGCCGCGATGCCGGCGCAATCGACGACGCCAGGCTCTCAAGTCGTTCGCCATCGGTATGCTTATCGGACACGGGCCAGCGAGATGGATATTGCCGTGACCGATATCGATCAAACGATTGCGGATTGCCTGGTCGATGCATCGTTTGTCGAAGGGCTGATCATTGCGGACTCGGCGCTCCATGAGCAGCTTTTGTCGAAGGAACATCTCATTGAGGCAGTTAACAAGCTCGGCTTGAATCGCCGCGGTGTTGTGACGGCGCGCAGGGTTGCACGGTATGCCGATGGCCTGTCGGAAAGCGGCGGCGAGTCCAAGGCGCGGGCGCTGATGATCGAACGAGGCTGGCAGGTTCCGGAGCTGCAAGTTGAGCTGTTCGATCCGGTTGAGCCGGGAAGGCCGTATCGCGTTGACTATTTGTGGCGCGTGGGTGACCGGTTGATTATTGGGGAGTTCGACGGATTCGTTAAAAGCGAGAAGGCGGCGGAGGAGGGCAAGCTTGCAAAGGCGCAATTTGATGAGCGCCAGCGCGAGTCGAGGCTTTCGCTGCTCGATAACTGTAAGATTGTGCGCTTGTGCTGGGATGATCTAAGGGACCCGACAAAGCTCGATCGCAAGCTCAAGGTTGCCGGCGTGCCGCGTGCATGCTGAGGCGGTGGCAGGGCGTTAGGCTGCACGAGCGTGGAAATCCGGACGGATGAGCGTGGGAATTTAGACGCGATTTGGTTGAGCGTGGATTTTCGGACACACGAGCGTGGATTATCGGACGTTTGAATAATGAGCGTGGATAATCTCCCGTTTTTTGCCCCCGAACAGGCCCAAAGTGGGAAATTTTCCACGCTCATTTTTGTGGGGTGCAGCGTGCCAGCCGTTAGGCGCTGATGATGTGAGGTAGCGGCAGGTCGTGGACGTCGGTGGGAACGCCGTCGACACGCTGCTCGTCAAAGGCGATGCCGATGATTTGGCATGCGGGTGAGAGCATGGGCAGGTAGCGGTCGTAGCAACCGCCGCCGTAGCCCAGGCGCGCGCCGGTTTGATCGAAGGCCACGAGCGGCACAACAATCATGTCGAGTGCTTCGGCAGGCACGATAGGGAAGCGGCCGCTGTCGATGTCCGTGGCTGCGAAGGCCCGCGTAGGGTGGCCGATAAACGGGGCCGCGTCCGCGTCGCCGGCAGCAACTGCCCGCATGCACATGCGTTGGCCACAAGCTGCGGCTTCGGCTGCCGAGAGCATGCACGGATAGGCCACGCGCCAGCCGCGTTTGGCGAAAGCTGCGGCAAACGCGGCAGGGTCGACCTCGGAACCCATCGCGGCATAGACGGCAACGGTGTGCGGCGCCGCGGCATCCAAGCGGCCCAGCAGCTCAACAAGCCGCGCGCAAATGACAGCAGACTTCGCCGCCCGCAAGTCCAAATCAAGAGCATCGCGCCGAGCAATCACCGCCCGCCGCAACTCAGCCTTGTCCATCCCGGCTTCCTCTCCCAAACCTACCAAAAAGGGACAGGTTTATTTTGGCAGGTTTTATCTGGGCAAACACCCAAACCACCACACAAATCATCGCAAGGGGGCAGTTCATGGAGACCTTCGTAGTGGTTTTGACGAAGAGCGGGTGTTCGCGGCGGTTTGTCTCGATCTGTAACAGTAACTCGGCAAAATTGGACTTAGATGTTACAGATTGAGACAAAGGGCCGGCGTCATCCGGAAACGTCTCGATTTGTAACATCTGGAGCCGATATTGCCGTCTAGATGTTGCAGATTGAGACAAACCGCCGCGGTGGGCTGCGCCGCCCCACTCAAGCCGCAGAAAAAGGTAGATTTTCAGGCATGTTCCAAAAATCTACCTTTGTGCGTTAGCCCATCAGGTCGACTACGTTAAAGCCGGCGTTGCTCTTGGCGATGACGTCGCGGCCGCCAAAGACGCAGGTGGGCGACTCGGCTGCGATGCGCGTTACGTCGGTGCCGAGCGAGCGCAGCTCACCGGGCGTGGCGGCGAGCATCTGGGCGCGACGCTCCTCGCGCGCATGCGGATCGAGCCCGGCCAGGTAGGTCGTGTTGCGGCGCTTGGTGAGCGCGTACGGCTTCACCGGCGCGTCCATGCCGCTCACGCAGCTCACGATAAAGCCCTCGAAGGCGGCTTCGTCGGGCTCAAAGCTGCCAAGCCATGCACCCGCACGCTCCACGCGCTCAATCGAAGGGTCGATCGCCGGGTCGCGGTAGGTGTAGAACGCCGTCTGGCGCTCGCCGGCTGCGCGGAATCCGCAGCCGTATGCACCGCCCTTCACGCGAATCTCGTTCCACAGGTAATCGTAGGAGAGCGCGTTGGCAGCCACGGCCCAGGCTCCCGTCACGTCAATGCCCAGACGACGCGGGTCGCACGCGCTTGCCGCAAAGCAAATGTCGCTGGGAATGACAAAGGCCTCGTGACGGTCGCGCGGCGTCGGCACCACGAGCGCGTCGCGGCCGGCATCGACGTCGTCGCCAGCGTCCAGCCCCAGGTTACCCGCGGCATCCCAGTACGCGTCAAAGTCCTCGTCGCTGCCGGTAAAGCTCGCCATGCAGCCATCGGCTACAAAGATACGCTCCGCCAGCTCGGCAAGCTTGGCGCGCAGGTCGTCCAGGCGCTCGTCAAATTGCTCGAGCAGATCGCGCAGGAACAGATAGAAATCCACGCCCGAAAGCTGCTCACGCACCACGGCCGAAGGCGAGCTGTAGCTCATCGCGCGACCGAGTGCCGCCGAGTGACCGTTGTTGATAAAGCCCTGCTCAAGCCCAATGCGAATCTGCGTGAGCACGTCGCGCACGCGGTCGGCATCGGCATCGAGCAAAAGCGTGCTCGACCACACCTCGCGCGGCAGGCCCGCCAGCGCATCGATCTTCTCGGACAGGGCGCCGGCGCTCACCAGCAGGTAGGGATGCACGCCGTCCACGTCGGGCTGAGTCATGACCTCGGTCGTAAAGCTCAAAAAGCCCAGCTTGCCGGCGAGCAAGTTATCGAGCTCCTCGGCCGAGTGCTCGCTCGTGGGCAGCTGTTTGAGCAGGCGGCAGAGCAGCGTTACATAGGGCAGGTCCTCAAACGCGACGCAGCTCAGGTCGAAATACTGCATGGCGTAGGCCAGGCGGTTAGTGGGGATGCCGTGGCGCAGACAGGGGATGGGCGCAGTCGTGTCCACGACCAGCGGCGGCTCGGGGCGCGCCTCGCCAATGTCGGACACGCGCAGGCGCGGCAGCGTGGCCTTGTCCTCGGGCGTGTCCTCGGCCTCCTGCGCGGCACGCAGCGCGGCCGTGCGCTCGACCACATCGGCCAGCTCGGCATCGGTCATGGCATCGCGCTTGGCTGCCAGCTCGGCTGCCTCGGCGCCCTCCGAACCCTCGGCGGCGTCCACCGGCACCAGCTCAACGAGCGCCATGTGGTCGTTCTGCAGCACCAGCTCGCGCAGCAGGTCCTCAAAATAGCTGCCGTCCAGCTCGCCACGCAGCTCCTCGTACACCGGGCCGTACTTGAGCGCCAGCGTCGCGGCGTCGTCATCGTAGAGCCAGGTGCTCAGCGCGTCGCACGCAATGGCCACGCCGTCGGCGATGCCGTAGTCGCGCTGGCGCAGGTCGTACTCGTTGCTGCTGATGATGGCTTCCAGGCGCTCGCGCGGAACGCCGTGTTCGCACAGGTCGCGGCAGGCGTCCTGGAACACGCGACGCAGCTCGCGCGCCACGCCGGGCTGTGCGTTTTGCAGCATGATGAGCTCGTAGGGCTGCAGGCTCTCGGCCGCGGTGCAGCTCACCACGTTGCCGCCCAGGCCGGCGGCCAGAATGGCCTTCTTAACCGGCGCCTCGTTGGAGCCCAACAGCGCCTCAAACAGGATATCCGCCGCGATCGTGCGCTTGCGGTCGAGCGCGGATCCCAGCACAAGGCCCAGGCCCACCAGGGCGTTCTCGGGCGTGGTTGCCATCTCGACGCGCTTATACTCGCAGGTCACGGGCGCCTGCACGTCCAGCGGATTGGGTGCCAGCGTGGACGGGTCCTCGCCGGCGGCGACGGCTGCGTCCATGCGGCGGCTCGCGGCGCTCGGCTGCGACAGATAGCGCTCGTCCAAAAAGGCCAGTGCGCGGTCCACGTCCAGGTCGCCGTAGAGCGTGATGTAGGAGTTGGAAGGATTGTAGTGGCGAGCGTGCGTGTCCAGGAACTGCCCGTAGGTGAGCGCGGGAATCGCGCGCGGGTCGCCGCCGCTCTCGTGCGCATAGGCGGTGTCGGGATAGAGCGCGGCGTTGACGGCGTCGTCCAGCACGCTCATGGGATCGGACAGCGCGCCCTTCATCTCGTTGAACACCACGCCGTTATAGCGCAGCGTGCCCTCGCGCAGGCTCGCGGAGCTGTCGCTGACCTCGCCCCCGGCGCCCTCCGGCAGGTCCAGCTCGTAGTGCCAGCCTTCCTGCTCAAAAATGGTGGGCTTGGTGTAGATCGCCGGGTTGAACACCGCGTCCAAGTACACGTCCATCAGGTTGTACAGATCCTGCTCGTTGGTGGTGGCAACGGGGTAGATGGTCTTGTCGGGGTAGGTCATGGCGTTGAGGAACGTCTGCATGGAGCTCTTGATCAGGTCGACAAACGGCTCCTTGACGGGAAACTTGGCCGATCCGCACAGCACCGAGTGCTCAAGAATGTGGAACACGCCGGTGGAATCGGCCGGCGGCGTCTTAAAGCCAATGGCAAAGGCCTTGTTTTCGTCGTCGCACGCTAGGTACAGCAGGCGAGCGCCCGAGGCAGCGTGACGCAGCACGTAGGCGTCCGAGTCGAGCTCGGGCACGGTCTCGCAGCGCTCGACGGCAAAGCCGTGGCAGGTGGTGCCGGGCACCAGCAGCGCGGCGGCAGCGGCGCGCGGGTCGGTTGAGGTAGTGGACATATGCAGTCTCCTTTGACGCCCCAACGGGGGCGAATCGAGTCGAATCCCCGAGAGTATACCCATATGGGGCGGCGGCTCTGCGACGAACTGGAGACGATGCCAGCGGATTGGACAAAGGCCCCGCGTGACCGCCGCGCGAGCGTGGAAACTTGGACGCCTATCGAATGAGAGTGGATTTTCGGACGGAATCAGCCTCAAAACGCCCAAAAACCGTCCAAAAATCCACGCCCGTCCATCACTCACGTATCTCTCATCTCTCATCCGTCACTAATACGAGAGATAGCAGAAAGACGAGAGATAAATATGAGAGATAACAATGCTGCAAGGTGGCTGGGGGATCGAGTCAAAGTTCCCGTATACATGCGTTTACCTGCGCGAACGTGATTTGATTGAACCGATAACGGCATTTTTGTTTCTCATCTCTCACTCATCTCTAATGTGAGAGATAAATGAGAGACGAGAGATAATTACGAGAGATAGCTGAGAGATAGACAGACAGACGGTTTGTCGGGGACATGTATTGCTGTCAGATTGATGCTGCGTGCGGAGCAGCTGCACTGACGCCCACTCCCCGCATCGCGCCATTTCGCGCGCTGTGCAACGAAACCTGCGGCAAAGCAGTTACGATAGCCCAATGTGCATCGCGCACGACGATGATATCGGCGCCCGCGACTGGGGGAGAATACATGGCAGAGCAGCAGATAACGCTGGGGACCAAGCTTCAGGCGGCATTCGACGTGCCCATGGGCTAAAAAACCGACTTCAACATGCTTGCCACGTACAAAGAGGACCTGGACGAGGCGTACTTCCTTATGAGCGCACCCATGCTCGCCGGCAAGCCGCTGCTCATAGACGAAAACCAAAAGCTGCTGCTGCAGTATCAGGTGGGCGATGTGGACAAATACACCGTGGTCATTTGGCTGGACGGCGACGACCCGGAGTGCGTGGACAAGATCATCGGCGGCGCGGTGGAGTTCGGTTTTGACTTTGATTCGTCCGAGACCGACGATTCGAGCCTGTTCGTTAAGTTCGTGCAGGATATTGCCGACACCCTCACCGGCAATGACCCCATTAGTGCGAGCGGCAACGAGGCGCCCGATTACTACAAGGAACACAACGTGACCCGGAGTAACCGTCGCAACCAAAAGAACTCACCCACAGGGGACGGGAACAAGTAGGACGAACAAGCGCCGGGCCGGAAGTGATTCCCCGGCCCGGCGCTTTTGCGGGCAGATTGAGACAACGGACTGAATTGGCGTTTGGACGGCGGCGTATGTTATCCGTCGCATGACCTCGCTGCCGTATTTCTAAATGTGGCTGCCGCTTGGTGGTTTGAGATCATGATCGCCCTAATGAGTGGTGATCTAATTTCGCTTAAGCACATTTAGGATGGAGTGGCGTATGGGCATCACGTTCGACAGATCAGAGTTTAATGCGGATATCACATCAAAGATGGACGATATTCGTGAAAACTATTTGGATGATGGCGAAGGGGATGATGTCGCCTTCGCCTATACCGTTGCGGCCGTTTTTGAAGGCGAAGATATTCTTTCCGATGAGAATAGCTTTATCTATACCGATGGGGCCAATGACCACGGTGTTGATTTTTACATTGCGCGCGATGATGGCTACACGTTCTATCAATGCAAATCGTGCAATCTGGATAATTATCCAGAGGGAAAAGTGTTTGACGCAACACCTGTTAATGAGTTGCAAGAAGCTGTTGAGTTTATTACTTCGGATAATGATGCTGGTTCGAACGCCGGTGTGAGAAAACTGAAGCAGGGATATCAATTCAAAAAGGCTAATTGCATCTTAACTGCCGTGCTTGCGCTTGAGGGTAGACTCAGCGACTCTGCAAGAAGGCGTTTTGAGGAGGTACGTTCTCAAAAAGCCAATGAGGGAATAAATATCTGTCTTTACGAGGAGAATGATATTTACGATTGTTGGCACAGAAATGATGAGGTTGCCAACCGAACCCATATCGAGTTAAAGCTGACTACGCGTGATATTAATGATTGCGTTATATGGCAAAACGGCTGGTTCTGCGCTGTCTTGGATGTCAAACCGTTAATTGACGCTATTGCAAAATACGGATATGACTTGTTTGACATGAATGTTCGATCAACGTTGAAGGGGTCGAACGTGAATGCGGCAATCAAGAAGCAGCTGTCGACTGAAAAGGGTAGAAAGCGTTTCGTCCATCTTAACAATGGAATCGTGATTACCTGCAACAACTATGTGAAGCCAAGTCAAGGGGACAGGAAGCCTTCGATTAAGGTGGCTGATGCCCAAGTAGTGAACGGCTGCCAGACCCTGAGCACTATTTTTGACTTTTACATGGCATCTAACGATAGCGTGAAAGAGAGCATCTGTTCCGATGTGAAGATCATTGCTAAGGTCTTAAATAGCAGTACGGCAAATCAAGATGAGCTGCTCGACGACATCATCGTCGCATCGAATCACCAGAACCCAATGAATGATCGCAATCTAAAGTCCAATTCTGCCGAGCAGCGAAAGCTGCAGTCTTCTTTCTATAAAGACCCACTTAAAAAAGAGATGCGTTATTTCTATATCAGGAAGGACGGAGAACTCGATTCCTTCCTTCAGTCGAACAAGCGTGAGCCAAAGAAAAGTTACTTCGAGATTAAGGGATCGACGAGAAGGGGCAAGAATCGTTACAGGCATATCGATAACGAAGACCTGGCAAAAATCTGGTGGGCATGGATCGGAAACGCTCCTAAAGCCAATGCTGGCGGAGTTAAGTACTTTCGAGACCCGGAGTATTCCTCCGTGTTTGCGAAGAGGCCTTCTCCTGCCCTCTGGGAGCAAATGAAAAAGCCCAACTTTAGCTATAAAGCCGATTTACTTGAGGACGGACAGCCCACTCAATATCAATTGCTATTGGCAATGGCGGTCGGGCGCTATCTTGAATACCGCGTCAAGCCTGTTGGGACGACGAAGCTGAAAAACGAGGCTCTGGCAAGGCTTGAGGATACTGGTGTTGTCAGCCCGAGGGCGACTCAACAGGAGAAACTCATCGCACTAAATGAAGATAATGACTTTTTGTTTGGTGTTTGGAAGGCACAGATGGCATTGTCGGTTGCTGAAATTGGATCATTTTTGCTTTGCAATAAATATGGAACCCTCGATTCTGATACATGCAAACGCCTTCTAGACCTCAATGATGTTTCATTTTGGCTGAAGAAGGGCATGGATAAATCTGTCATCGAAGACTCTGACATTACTGAAGGGCCCAACCGCTTGCTCGTTCCGCTATATGAGCTGGTTAATCAGGGGCTTCGGGGTTTCCTGAAGGACAACAAGAGGCTAATTCTGGGCCAGAGCAGACCAAAGATGTATCTGGGAAGGCGCGAGAATCTTATCGAAATTAAGAAAGAGTGTCTTGAAAGAAACGAACTGTATAGAGAAGACAAGTTTGAATTTAAGCCAAGCGGCCGTTCTTATCTTGAGGCATTTCCAGAGGTTTAGTGGGCGTCGGGCCGGGAGTGATTCTCCGGCCCGACGCTTTTGTTATGCCGAGGTTTTGTCGTCGGAAGCGGTGGCTGCTGAGGCTCCGTCCAGCAAGAACAGCCGTAGAGCGAGCTTGATCGCGTAGCCCGGCTTGACCTGCGCCGCGTCTCCCGAGCGCTCGCCGAGGTCGCTGCAGTAGGTGTAGACGTCACGGATCAGGTCCGCGCCCGAGAGCGTGAACATGTAGCCCGCGTCCGAAAGCGCGTTGGGCGCTGTAGGCAGCCCCGCAGCTTGGCAAAAACTCGCAAGGTCGGGGTCCATGACAGCCTCGTAGTCGATCGCGGTGCCACGGTCCTGAGCGGTCTGCTCCTGCTTGCGGGTGTACGACAATGCCGCCGCCAGTACAAAGCTGGGCGTGGGCGCATTGACGTCGTCGGTGGTGGCGACGAGCTTACCGGCCGCTTGCGTGACCAGCCAGGCGACTTCGCGCTGACAACGAACGGCCTTGCGCGTCACCGGCTTGATCGATCCGGACGAAACGCTTCCCTTGGGTTGGTTTGCGATAGCCATAGGGGTCTCCCAATAAACAGCCGCCATATGCAGGCAGAAATTACACGTGCTACATCCAGTATACCGAGTGGGGAAGGGACGGGAAGTTCGATTTCTCGGAATCACAACGTCGGGTGGAAGTCGTTGCTCCGTATTAGGTAGGTGCTGTCCGTTGCAGCCTAATCATGTCGATTGATCGGATCGTGCCGCGCCGCAGCGAGAACTACACGATCCTGCCATCCTCTCCTCAACAGCTAAAACGGGAAAGGAAGGACCATGGGATGGCGAAGCGATATCGCGCGAGGCGTGTATGGAAATCTATCGCGAGCGTTAATGGACCGGAACCTGTTCCCGCTAGTCGAGGCGACCTGCAGCCAAATCCATCTGCCGTGCCCAAGCTGCGGCGCAGGCCTTCCATGCCTAGAGATCAGTTACATCGACGTCCGCGACAAACACGCTGCCGACCCGCGGGCTCGAATAGGCCTGCGTCTTCCAGTCTATCCTCAGCAATGCCCAACTTGCGGATGTGCTATTACCTATGATGATGCGGAGCCATAGCTTCGAAGACTGAATATCTAGTCGGGCAAACCCGGTGATTCGACATTTTCTGCGTTACACAAACAGCTCAGCTACCTGCGCATACTCGATTTTCGAGGAAGTTCGGACTCGATTTTCGAGTTTTGCCCTACAGGTAAATCCCCTCGAGCAGGCTCTTGTGGAACTCGGCGTGATGGTCACGTGCCCAGGTAAAGAGCGCCTGGTCAAAGTCGGTGCGCGTGGCCGGGACGCCAAATACGCCGGCAACTTCGACGCGCACAAACTCCAGTGCCGGCAGCTTGTTGATGGCAGTGAGGGCAAATGGGGACGAGGGCTCCTCGAACAGATAGCGGCTGCCTTGCAGCGCGTCGCAACTGGTGCACGTGTTGCCGAGCGACGGGGCTTTGGAGGCTCGCGCGCCTACGGGCTTGTAGCCGCAGCGCTTATGAAGGTAGTCGCGGATCTCGCCCGGCACGCAGCCAAGAGCGGGCACGATGGCGAGTGCGTTGGCGTTGGCCGTGTCGATGGCAATGTGCCCGGCTTCGTTGGGCGCGTGCGCGATGGCGATGCTCTCGTCGTTATCGGTTCGATAGGGAATGCCGAAGGCCGCGACTGAGGTCTCTTTGTGACACTTCCAGCATTCGCGCTTGCCCAGTACTAGATATATATACGGCGCTGAGGGGTCGGATCGGTCAACACCGGGCAGCCACTCGGCAAAGGGCTCGGGGTTGACGCCGCTGGGTACATACCAGATCTTCTTGGTCCGGTCCCATTTGGCGCCCAGCGCCTTGGCTTCTTCTTTGTGCGAAAAGGGGACATCGAGCTCGGTGCGCATGGCGGCTCCTTGGTGCTGCAGGTGCAAGTGGCTCAAGGATACCGCAGGACGCAGACATCGCGGCGTTTTGCTGAGAAGTTGCGGCTCGGATGGGTTCGAGACGTGTTGGTCTCGGCCTCGGTGACTATTGGGGCGGTTTTGATTGACTGCGGAGTCAGCCGGGATAGGCACTTGGGTCGCTGACGCGGTTTTGTGTATGGGCAGGGTGGTTGCTTGGGCGGTTGGAGCTGCCAGCTGATTTGGCGACATAAAACAAAACAGCCCAGAGGACATAGCCTCTGAGCTGCGAACATTTGGTGGGCGTTAGAAGATTTGAACTTCTGACCTCTTCCGTGTCAGGGAAGCGCTCTCCCCCTGAGCTAAACGCCCGATCAAGGGTGCGCAAGCGCGCAAGGGATAATATAACGGAGCCTGAACTCGGTGGCAAGAACATTTTTAAAAATCGCTTACATTGTGGAATTCGGGGGCTTTGTCGCATCCATTTCAAAAGAGCCTGCTGCCGCGATTTGGCTGTCGCATAATGCAAGGCCATTGCGGTATCGAGCTATGGAAAGACGCCTGCGGAATTGTCCTACCGATAAGCGGACAAGCCTCCAGCTGGTGACTTCGCCGTGGTAAGGTAAGCCGAATTGTTTCCAGGCTGTTTCGGGGGAGTGGAATGAGCAAAGAGTGTGTCGAGCAGGTCGAAGGCGCAGGGGCTTCGGTGCCGATGACCGATATATCGAACATTGATGTGCCCGAGGGCACCGACGAGCTCAGCCGCAACACCCGTCGCGCATGGCGCGACCGCCTGAACAGCGCTTCGACGCGCAAGATGATCACGGGCGTCTTGGCTACGCTGGTGGGCGGTTCGTTTTGGGGCTTCTCGGGCACCAGCGCGAGTTTTTTGTTCGATACCTACCATGTCGATACGTTGTGGCTTATGAGTATACGGCAGATTCTCGCCGGTCTACTCTTTATGGCCGTGGTTGTTACGCGCGACCGCGAGCGCCTGATTAAGCTCTGGACCACACCCGCCGATCGCAAGCAGCTGCTGCTCTTTACCGCCTTTGGCCTGCTGTTCAACCAGTTTTGCTATCTTTCGGCCGTGCGCCTGACGAACGCCGGAACCGCGACGGTGCTCCAGTGCCTGCAGCTCGTTATCATCATGGGCTACGCCTGCGTGACCGATCGCCGTATGCCGCGTACTCGCGAAGTCATCGGCATTGGCCTGGCTCTGGGTGGAACCTTTTTAATCGCCACCGGCGGCGACCCCACGAGCCTGAGCATCTCGCCGCTCGGTCTGGTGGCGGGTCTTATGTGCGCGGTGAGCGCCGCCTGCATGGCAGTGATTCCCGCCAAGATTCTGCCCGAATACGGCAGTCCCATCGTTACGGGCTCAGCCATGCTCACGGCTGGTATCATCACCTGCACCATCGTGCAGCCTTGGGCCCATATGCCGGCGCTCGATGCCGCCGGCGTCGAGGCGCTCGCGGTTTTTGTGGTCGTGGGCTCGTTTTTGGCGTACATGCTCTATATGCAGGGCGTTAAGGACATCGGCTCGGTGCGTGCGAGCCTCATCGGAACCGTGGAGCCGGTCTCGGCGACCATCACCAGCGCCGTTATGCTGGGCACGGTATTTTTGCCGACCGACCTTATCGGCTTTGCCATGATCATCGTGATGATGTTCCTCACGGTGTAGCTGGCGCCGCCGCCAAGACGGAAAAGGTGTTGTGCCACATTTTCGCCAATTGATGTCCGTGTCTGGAGTTTAGCTGTCGATGCTCAAAATGCCATAAACTAGTAACGTTATGGACTTTTTCATTGCGACTCAATTGCGAGGATTTCTTTATGGCTGGTAATCACTTTAAGGGCAGCGATAGCGGCCGTCCTGCAGTCCCGCCGCGTCCGAACGGGGCTGGTAAGGCCGGCACGCCGGGCGGCGCTGGACAGGGCGGTTCCGGTAAGCGCGTGTCCCCGGGCGAGACGGCGATGTTTACCGCTCTGTACGAGCAGTCTCAAAAGGCAAAAAAGACCGGCCGTGCAAGAGGGAATGTCTTTGCGGGCGGTGCAACCTCCGCGTCGCAGCCGAGCGGGGCTCCTTCGGTACCTGCGAACAACGCAGGTGCTGCCAACGCCGCAAATGCCGCCGGCAACGTTAATGCCGGCAAGGCCGCCAACAATACTCCCTCTGCCGGTGGCGCGGGGCTTACGGGTAACCTTGGCACGATTTACACCGGTGCCTCCGAGACTGGCACGTTCGCCCGCCTGGATGATAGCGGTGCCGAGTTTGCGGGCTCGGGTTCCAAGGAAGATTATTACGATTTTGGCTTGAACTATGGTAGCGACGCTTCGTCGAGTTCGACCTCTGACGGTCTGGTCCGTCATCGCCATCGCAAGGGCGAACGCAAAAAGCGTCACACCGGCGCCATTATTGCCGCTGTAGTCGCGGTGCTTCTCGTTGCGCTTGGCGCAAGCGGCTTTATGCTGCTTAACTCGGCAAAGACCGTAAAGAGTGAAGCGAAGGAGGCCGTCGAGATTGTCGGTGGCCTTAAGGACAAGGTCACGTCGGGCGATTTTTCGACGCTGCCTGACGACGCGAAGAAGATTGATGAGCTTTGCGACAGCATGAAGGCGGAGACCTCGAGCCCGCTGTGGACGGCGGCTTCGTTTATCCCGGTGTATGGCAGCGACATCAATGCGGCCCGCACCATGATCGACGCCCTGTCCGATGTCTCGAGCAATGCGCTGGTTCCCATGGCCGATAACCTTTCGCAGGCCACGCCCGGCAAGCTGTTTCAGGACGGCATGATTAACGTGTCCGCGCTGCAGGCGGTCGCCGATTCGCTTTCCAGCAGCTCGAAGGTGTTCAAGAGCGCCAACGAGAAGATCCAAGGTATTGGCGATACTCATATTTCCCAGGTGACCGAGCTGGTCGATAAGGCCAAGGACGGCTTTGCCACCCTCAACGGCGCGGTTGACGCGGCGGAGAAGGTCGCCCCCGTCCTTCCGCAGATGCTCGGCGCCAACGGCCAGACGCGCAACTACCTTGTGTACGCCATGAACAACGTCGAGATTCGTGCCTGCGGCGGCTTTGGCGGTTCGCAGGGCCTGATTTCGGTCACCGACGGCCAGATGTCGATTGGCGAGTTTGTTCCCCGCATTGGACTCAGCGAGGATGAGGCAGTCGAGAGCGTCGACGAAGAGGATGAGGCGCTGTTCGGCAACCACAGTAACCTGTACAACTCGGGCAATACCTATTCGCCTGATTGGCCCCGCAACTCGCAGCGTGTCGCAGCCCTGTGGAAATCTCAATATGGCCAGGACGTTGACGGCGTCGTGGGTATCGACCCGGTGTTCCTGCAGTATCTGCTGGGCCTGGTCGGTAACGTGTCGCTGCCCGACGGAACGGTTGTCGACGGCACCAACGCCGCAAAGGTCCTTATGCACGATGTGTACTGGAACTATCCGGTCGAGGAGTCGGACGGCATCTTTGCATCCGTCGCCAGCGCTGCCTTCGACAAGATCCTTGGCGGTATCGGCGATGTCGATGTTACGAAGCTTGTCGGCGCCGTTGAGCGCGGTGCCGAAGAGGGCCGTCTGATCGCGTGGATGAAAAACGATGACGAGCAGAACGCTATCAAGGAGATGAACATCGACGCCTCGCTGCCCGATCCGGATGACCCGAGTGAAGATCCCGTTGCTGGTGTCTACTTTAACAACCTGAGCTTCTCCAAGCTCGACTGGTACCTGAACGCCGATACGCAGATTGGCCAGGGCATCAAGAACGGTGACGGCACATGCTCGTATCGCATCACCGTTACCCTGACGAACATCATGACGCAGGAGGAAGCCGGCAAGCTGCCCGACTACGTCGCGGCGAGCGCGCCCGATGCCGCGCGCGACGACGAGCGTCTGAATGTCTCGTTGTTTGCCCCGACGGGCGGCAACATTACTGATCTGACCGTCGAGGGCACCCAGTTTGGTCTTGGCGCCGCTACGTGGCATGGAATCCCCTTCTATTCGGGCACCGTTGACCTGCATGCTGGCGAGACGACGACGATCACATATACGCTGACCACGTCGGCCGAGGCGGGGGACAAGCCGCTTACGCTGCGTCAGACTCCTACATGCCAGGCGGCTCGCGACAGCGCGTCGGCGTAGGATTTTTCTGGTAGCGCAGATAATCGAGTACCATTTTGGGGCGGACAGGCAATCTGTTCGCCCCTATTTTGTAAGGAGAGCGCATGAAGTACTTTGGCACCGACGGCTTTCGCGGTGAGGCCAACGTTGGGCTGACGGTAGAGCACGCTTATAAGATTGGCCGTTTTGTGGGCTGGTATTACGGCGCCAACCGCGAGCGCAAGGCGCGCGTCATCGTGGGCAAGGACACACGTCGCTCGAGTTATATGTTCGAGGCGGCGCTGGTGAGTGGCCTGGTCGCGAGCGGTGCGGACGCCTATATGCTGCACGTGATCCCCACGCCGGGCGTAGCGCATCAGACCGTGGAAGGCTGCTTCGATTGCGGCATCATGATCAGCGCGAGCCACAACCCGTTTTGCGATAACGGCATTAAGCTCGTCAACAGCGACGGTTTTAAGATGGACGAGGACGTACTGGAGCTCATCGAGGACTACATCGATGGCAAGAGCGAGGTGCCGCTGGCCACGGGCAACCACATCGGCGCCACGGTGGACTACATGCAGGGGCGCAACCGCTATATCGCCTCGCTCATTGCGAGTTCGAATTTTTCGCTACAGGGCGTCAAGATCGGTCTCGACTGCGCCAACGGCTCGGCGTCCTCGGTGGCCAAGCCGGTGTTCGACGCGCTGGGCGCCGACGTGCGCGTGATCAACGCCGCGCCCGATGGCTTTAACATCAACGTCGACTGCGGCTCCACGCATATGGAGCGCCTGCAGCGCCACGTGGTGGAGCAAGGCCTGGACGTGGGTTTTGCCTATGACGGCGATGCCGACCGCTGCCTGGCCGTGGATGAGCGCGGTCGCGTGGTAGACGGCGACCAGATCCTGTACGTGTGCGGCGTGTATCTGAACAAGCACGGTCGCCTTTCGGGCGGTACTGTGGTGCCGACGATCGCCAGCAACTTTGGTCTGGTCAAGTCGCTGGAGCTTGCCGGACTGAGCGCCGTGACCAGCGGCGTGGGCGACCGTCACGTGTATGCCAAGATGCGCGAGGGCGGCTACAGCCTGGGCGGCGAGCAGACGGGCCATACGATCTTTGGCGATATCGAGCGCACGGGCGACGGCATTATGACCTCGCTGCGCGTGATGGAAGTGATTCGTGCCGAGCGCGAGACGCTCTCGCAGCTCACGGCTCCGTGCAAGCTGCTGCCGCAGGCGCAGGTTGCCGTGCGCGTAGCGGATAAGGACGCCGCGCTCGAGAACATGGGCGTGCAGAACGCCATCGCCGAGGCCGAGACTGCGCTGGCAGGCGAGGGCCGCGTGCTCGTGCGCAAAAGTGGAACCGAGTCGGTGATTCGCGTTTTGGCCGAAGCGCCCGACCAAGCATCCGCCGATGCTGCCATGAAGCGCATCGCAAGTGCTTTGGAAGCTCTGTAAGGTAGCCATTGGGGACGTTCTTAAACGACTACTTGTTACGCGGTTTTACCAAACCGCGTAACTGCTCGACGCTGCAAACGGCCCAAGCGGCAATCTGACGTTCAATTTCAAGGGCGCGACCAGAAGGTCAGCGCCCTTTCATTTCACGTCACCTTGCTCGCTTAGGGTCGTTTTCGCTGACATTAACAAGACATCGGTGTCAACACTACTGGCTAAAGACTATACAGGGTGGTGAACTTGTCCTGCAGGTAGCTGCAGTAGTAGCGGGCGTCAAAGTCCATGCCGCAGGCGCCCTTGATGAGCTCCGGCGCGTCTTTGGCGCGGCCCCACTGCCAAATGTGCTCGCCCAGCCACGCGCGGACGGGTGCCAAGTCGCCGCTCGCGCAGGCACCGGTAAGGTCGACGCCGTCGCGGCACATGGCCGGCACAAACATGGCATCGTAGGCGCTACCCAGTGCATAGGTGGGGAAGTAGCCAAACGAGCCACCGCTCCAGTGCGTATCCTGCAGACAGCCGTGCGTGTCGTCGGGAACGGGAATGCCCAGGTACTCGTCCATAAAGCGGTTCCAAAGCGCGGGGATGTCCTTGGCCGTGGCCTCGCCGGCAAACAGCATGCGCTCAATCTGGTAGCGCACCATAATATGCAGCGGGTAGGTGAGCTCGTCGGCCTCGGTGCGGATCAGCGACGGCTGCGCGATGTTCACGGCGCGGTAGAGCGTGTCCTCGTCCACGTCGCCGTAGACCTCGGGTGCGTGACGGCGCAGCGCCTGCAGTAGCGGTCCCATAAAGGCGCGGCTGCGGCCCACGGTGTTCTCAAAGAAGCGACTCTGGCTCTCGTGGATACCCATGGAGGTGCCGCCCTCCAGGCACGTGCGCGCATAAGCGGGGTTGACGCCCAGCTCGTAGGCGGCATGTCCCGCCTCGTGGATGATGCTGTAGACGTTGGAGATGCAATCGTCCTCGTAGATGTGTGTCGCGATGCGCGCGTCACCCACGGCAAAGCCCTCGCTAAACGGGTGCTCGGTAAAGGCAAGCGTGGTGTCGTCCAGGTCCAGGCCGACAAGCTTCATAAGGTCGAAGCTCATGGCGCGCTGGGCGGCCTCGGGCACGCGGGCGTGCAAAAAGTCGGCATCGGGCTGCTGGCCGCGCTCGCTGATGGCGTGCACGAGCGGCACGACCGTGGCCTTGACCTCGTCGCAAAACGCATCGAAGCTCTTGGTGGAAAGACCGCGCTCGTACTGATCGAGCCACACGTCGTATGGATCGCGCTTGGGGTCCATGAGCTCGGCCTGATGTTTAAGTTGGGCGACGATTCTATCCACATAGGGCTCAAAGCTCGCCCAGTCATTGGCCGTCTTGGCCTTGTGCCACACGGCGTCGGCCTCGCAGGTGAGCCTGGTCCAGGCCTCGGCTTCCTCGGTGGGGATGACGCTTGCCTCGCGCTGGTCGCGGCCGAGCACACGGATCTCGTCGAGCAGCTGCGGGTCGTCGATCTTGCCGCCGGCGACGGTCTCGCGTGCCAGCGAACGCACAAGTTCGACAGACTTTTTGCTGGTCAGGAGCTTGTGATGCTCGCCGGCAAGGGTTCCCATGGCGTCGGCACGCGCTGCGGCGCCGTTGGCGGGAGCAATAGTCGCGCCGTCAAACTCGGCAATCTTGAGCAGGTATTCGCGGGTCCACAGCTTGCCCTCGAGCTTGCGGAACTTCTTGACGGTCTTATCGACCTTCATACCCTTGGGTGCCTTGCCCACGGCAGTCTTAGCCTTCTTATCGAGTTTCTTTCCCATACCATATCCTTGATCTCGTGAGCCGAGCGCCTCGGGTGGGCGCACGGCCAGTTTGCATACCTACCCGCCTTGTACCCAGCACGAACAAAACGGAACGCGGCGATACGCTCACACAATGTGGTATCCTATAGCCCAATGCGTTGACGGAGAGGGTTTTGCCCGCCGCGTCGCCGGCAAGAGAGGGAAGGTCATGGGCTGCAAGCCTTCCCGCGGTGACAAGGGCCAAGCGTTCACTCCCGAGCAGCGACCTCAACGGGCACGCGGCTAGCGGCGGCGAAGCCCCAGTAGGGAAGCCGTGAGCCTCGCGATAAGGGGCGCAGAGTGGGCACGGCGGGCCAGACATCCGCCGGGTCAAACAAGGTGGTACCGCGGAATTCAACCGTCCTTGGGCAATGCACATGCCCGAGGACGGTTTTTTGTTACCGAACCGGGCCGCACATCCGCAGCACCGGGTGGCTCCAGCTGCCGTGGCAAGTGGATGCGCGAGAGACGAAAGGGAAGACATGAGTCTGATTGATGATCTGGTCAAACTCGAGGAAGAGGCCAAGGAGCTCGTCGCAGGCGCCGACGACGCCGAGAAGCTCGAGGCCGCGCGCGTCGCGCTGCTCGGCCGCAGGGGCCGCATCACCGGCCTGATGCGCATGATGGGCAAGCTCGCCCCCGAGGATCGTCCCGTCATGGGCAAGCGCGCCAACGAGATGCGCCAGCTGATCGAGGGCATGCTCGACGAGCGCACCACCGAGATGAAGGCCGCCGCCCTCAAGCACGCACTCGAGCACGATGCCGTCGACATCACGCTGCCGGGCATCCGTCCGCAGATCGGTCACCAGCACCTGATCAAGCAGATTATCGAGGAGGCCGAGGACATCTTCTGCGGTATTGGCTATACCGTCGAGTCTGGCCCCATGGTCGACACCTCCTACTACAACTTCACCGCGCTCAACGCCCCCATGGATCACCCGAGCCGCTCGGCCCGCGATACCTTCTACGTGGTCGACAACAACCCCGGCAGCGTCGCGCACCCCGAGGCTCACGCCCACGGCGAGTCCGACGTGCTGCTGCGCACCCAGACCTCGGGCGTGCAGATCCACACCATGGAGTCGCAGAAGCCGCCCATCTATATGATCTGCCCGGGCACCGTCTACCGTCCTGACACGGCCGATGCCTGCCACCTGCCGCAGTTCAACCAGATTGAGGGCCTGGTCGTTGACGAGGGCATCACCTTTGGCGACCTTAAGGGCACGCTCGACTACTTTGTTAAGTGCATGTTTGGCGAGGACCGCAAGACGCGTTACCGCCCGCATTTCTTCCCCTTCACCGAGCCCAGCTGCGAGGTGGACGTGAGCTGCCACGTGTGCGGCGGCAAGGGCTGCAACTTCTGCAAGCATAGCGGCTGGATCGAGATCCTGGGCTGCGGCATGGTCGACCCCAACGTCCTGATCAACTGCGGCATCGACCCCGAGAAGTACACCGGCTTCGCCTTTGGCATTGGCGCCGAGCGCGTCGCGGCCCTGCGCTACGACCTGCCCGACCTGCGAACGCTCATGACGGGCGATATGCGCTTCTTAAATCAGTTCTAGGCCCGGCGGCTTTCCCAAGCACCGCACCTTGCCTTTCAATCATCGGTTGCGTACCTAAGTACGCGGCCCTCCTCTTTCAAGGCAATCTGCGGCACTTGGAAAACCCGTCTCCGTTGCAGTTTTTTGGCTCAAAGCCGCATTTATGAAAGGAGACCAGTTAGATGCGCGTTTCTTACGACTGGCTCAAGACCATGATCGATATTCCGGAGGATCCCAAGACCCTTTCGGACGAATATATCCGTACCGGCACCGAGGTCGAGGCGATTGACACCGTGGGCGAGTCCTTCGACCACGTGGTGACTGCCAAGGTGCTCACCAAGACCCCGCACCCCGATAGCGACCACATGTATGTGTGCTCGGTCGACGTGGGTGACAAGAACCTCGACGCTGGCGGCAATCCCGCTCCGCTGCAGATCGTCTGCGGCGCGCAGAACTTCGAGGCCGGCGACCACATCGTCACGGCCATGATCGGCGCAGTCCTGCCCGGCGACGTCAAGATCAAGAAGAGCAAGCTTCGCGGCGTCGTGTCCATGGGCATGAACTGCTCCGCGCGCGAGCTCGGCCTGGGCGGCGACCACTCCGGCATCATGATCCTGCCCGAGGATACGCCCTGCGGCATGCCGTTTGCCGAGTACGTGGGCTCGAGCGATACCGTGCTTGACTGCGAGATCACGCCCAACCGTCCCGATTGCCTGTCCATGATCGGCATGGCCCGCGAGACCGGCGCCATCTTCGACCGCGATTTCCACGTTGAGCTGCCCGCCATCAAGGCCGAGACCGGCCGCGCGACCGACGACGAGCTTTCGGTCGAGATTGCCGACGAGGGCCTGTGCGACCGCTATGTCGCCCGTATCGTGCGCAACGTGAAGGTCGGCCCGTCGCCCGACTGGATGGTCAAGCGCCTCAACGCCCTGGGCGTGCGCCCGCACAACAACATCGTCGACATCACCAACTACGTGATGATGCTCACCGGTCAGCCGCTGCACGCCTTTGACCTGGACACCTTTGCCGAGCGCGATGGTCATCGCCGCGTGGTGGTTCGCGCCGCCCAGCAGGATGAGAAGTTCACGACGCTCGACGGCGAGGAGCGCGTGCTCGACGCCGGCATGGGCCTTATCACCGATGGCGAGCGCCCCGTGGCGTTGGCCGGCGTTATGGGCGGCATGGATTCCGAGATCGAGGACGACACCGTCGATGTGATGGTCGAGAGTGCCTGCTTCAACGCCGGTCGCACCTCACACACCAGCCGCGATCTGTCGCTGATCTCCGACGCCTCCATTCGCTTTGAGCGCCAGGTCGACGAGACCGGCTGCGTGGATGTCGCCAACGTTACCTGCGCGCTCATCGAGGAGATCGCCGGCGGCGAGGTTGCTCCCGGCTATGTTGACGTTTTCCCCGCGCCCAAGACCATCGACAGCATTAAGCTGCGCCTGGCCCGCGTGCATGCCATCTGCGGTGCCGACATCGAGCCCGACTTTATCGAGCGTTCGCTTACCCGTCTGGGCTGCACCGTCGAGCGCGACGGCGAGGACTTTATGGTTACCCCGCCGAGCTTCCGCCCAGACCTGCCGCGCGAGATTGACCTGATCGAGGAGGTCCTGCGCCTATGGGGCATGGGCCGCGTGACGGCGACAATCCCGGCTGCCAAGAACCACATCGGCGGCCTGACCCGCGAGCAAAAGCTCACCCGCAAGGTCGGCGAGATCCTGCGCGCCTGCGGTCTTAACGAGACCACGACCTTTGGCTTTGCCGCCCCGGGCGACCTGGAGAAGATCGGCATGTCCACCGAGGGCCGCGGCTGCCCCGTGGTGCTCATGAACCCGCTGGTGGCCGAGCAGACCGAGATGCGCCGCTCGCTGTTGCCGGGCCTACTGCAGTCCGTTGCCTATAACGAGGCCCACGGCACGCCCAACGTGCACCTGTACGAGGTCGGCAGCCTGTTCCATGGTCGCGAGAATGCCAGCCTGCCCAAGGAGACCAAGTCCGTCGCGGGTGTGCTCTCGGGCCAGTGGAGCGAGCAGTCCTGGAACATGAAGTACCGCAAGCTGCGCTTCTTCTTTGGCAAGGGCATCGTCGAGGAGCTGCTTGCCCAGCTGCGCATCGAGAAGGTTCGCTTCCGTCCCGTCGAGGGAGAGGGCTATGCTTTCTTGCAGCCGGGTCGTGCGGCCGAGGTTCTGTCCGGCG
Organism: uncultured Collinsella sp.; assembly: GCA_959599635.1. Classification (GTDB taxonomy): domain Bacteria; phylum Actinomycetota; class Coriobacteriia; order Coriobacteriales; family Coriobacteriaceae; genus Collinsella. The sequence goes on along the minus strand of CAUGJN010000002.1, from coordinate 7,273 downwards.
GAACCGTGCTGGGCTGGGTCGGCGAGATTCACCCCGAGGCGCGCGAGGCGATGGGCATCGATGAGGTCGTCGTTGCCTTTGAGCTCGACTTGAACAAGCTGATCAAGGGCGCCCGCAACCAGGAGAACTATCGCGAGTTCTCGCAGTACCCGGCTGTTGAGCATGACCTTGCCATTGTGGTCGACAACTCCGTGACCTGTGAGGATCTTGAGCGCCGCATTACGAGCGCCGGCGGTAAGTTGCTCGAGGGCGTGCGCCTGTTCGACGTCTACCGCGATCCCATCCGCATCGGCAAGGGCAAGAAGTCCATGGCCTTCGCGCTCACGTATCGCTCGGACGACCACACGCTTACCAGCGAAGAGGTCGAGAAGGCGCACCAGAAGATCGTCACCAAGGTGTGCAAGGGCGTAAACGGCGAAGTCCGCTCGTAATCTTTGCTGTTCGGAACCCGCCCCCTGCGGGGTTTTCACGGCAACGTCCTCGCCACTTCGCGGCTGCGGGATGTTGCCTTAGAAAACCCCTCTCGGGGGCGGGTTCCTGCGTTAACCTTGTTGCGAGCGGATCGCACCTTCTTCCGGGTGACCGGAAAGTTGGGAGTGCATGGGCCCTTTATTGGGCGGTGCGTGGACCTGGGCTAATAACGTACGTATTGCAAGGGCGTGCTGCGTTGTGGGCGGTGCGCCTTTTTGTTAGTATGCAGAGTCGGTGTTACGGATTGTTGGAAACGTAACACACAACGTTCTGATTGAGAGGGCTCATGCATATTCCCGATAATTATCTGTCCCCGCAGACCGATGCCGTTATGGCGGTGGCGATGGTCCCCGTTTGGGTCCATTGCATCAAAAAGGTACGCGCCACGCTCGATCGCGAGCACATGGCGTTCCTGGGCATTTGCGCCGCATTCTCCTTTTTGCTCATGATGTTCAACGTGCCGCTGCCTGGCGGCACCACTGGTCACGCTGTTGGTGGCGCGCTCATCGCGCTGCTGCTAGGCCCCGAGGCTGCTGCCATTGCAGTCTCGGTCGCACTCGCACTGCAGGCGCTGCTGTTTGGCGACGGCGGCATCCTGTCCTTTGGCGCCAACTGCTTTAACATGGCTTTCGTGCTGCCGTTTGCCGCTGCTATCGTATTCCGTGCGCTCAACAGCCGTTTGCACGACAAGAGCTGGGGCACCTCGGTTTCGGCCATCGTAAGCGGCTGGGTCGGCCTGTGCCTGGCGGCCCTGTGCGCGGCGGTCGAGTTTGGTATTCAGCCCATGCTCTTTACTAACGCTTCGGGCGCGCCGTTGTACTGCCCCTTCCCGCTGTCCATTGCCATTCCGGCCATGATGATTCCGCATATGTTGGTTGCCGGCGTGGTCGAGGGCGTGGCGACGGCCGCCATCTACGGTTTCATTAAGAAGACGGCGCCGAGCGTTATCGTCGGGCCCGAGGCCGTCGATGGCCAGCTTGCTGCCGAGGGCACTGCTGCCAAGAAGACCTCGCTGATCCCCACGCTCATCCTGGTCGCCGTGCTTGTCGTGGCCACGCCGCTGGGCCTGTTGGCCACGGGTGACGCCTGGGGTGAGTGGGACGCTGAGGGCGCCGCGACCGCCGTCCAGGAGGCTGGCGACGACAGCCTGCAGGCTTCGGTCGGCCTTGACACCCCGACCTTTGCCGACGCTCTGCCCACGGGCGATTATCTGCAGGCCTATTCCGAGGAGCAGGGCCTTGGCTTTGCTGGTCAGGCTGCCATGTATATCCTGTCCGGCGTGATTGGCGTGGCGGTGCTCACCATCGCATTCCGTCTGATCTCGCTGACGGTCAAGGAAAGCGGTGCTCATGGCAATAGCCGAGCTGCCTAGCTGGCTTGCGGTCGAGCAGCGTTACGAGCCCGCGGGGGCTCGGCATCGTGTAATGCAAAAGAATGTCCTGCACCTGGCGAGCCTGCTTGAGCGGGTTCGCCTGGGTGGAGGCGCGAACGAGGGCGGGTCGATGGTCGACCGCGCCCTTTCTTGCGTTTCGGCTCCGGTGCGCCTGGTGGGGATGTTCGTCTGCGTTCTGTGCGTGTGCCTGACGCAGAGCCCGCTGTACCTCATGTTGATGGCGGCGACCGCGTTGGTGCTGGTCGCGGTGCGCCCTGTACGCGGGCTGCGCGCGACCTTTGTGCCGGCGTTGGCTACCGCGGGGTTTGCCGTGGTTCTGGCACTACCTGCCCTGCTGCTGGGCGCTTCCGCTACGGACGCCATGCTCAAAATTGCGCTCAAGACGTTCATTAACGTGTCGTTCGTGCTGGGCGTTTCGTGGACACTCACCTGGAGTCGCATGTCGGCGGCGCTTAAGATGCTGCGCCTGCCCGACGAGGTCATCTTTACCTTTGATATGGCACTCAAGCATATCGAGGTGCTGGGACGCACGGCGCACGATCTGTGCGAATCGGTCATGCTGCGCAGCGTTGGCCGTGCGCCTGAGGGGTTTTCGCGTACCGATTCGATCGCGGGTATCATGGGCATGACCTTTATAAAGGCGATGGAGTGCAGCCACGCGATGGACGAGGCTATGCTCTGCCGCGGCTTTGCCGGTGCGTACCCGGCGCCCGGGCGGAGCGGCTTTGGCTGGCGCGACGCGGTTTATGCGGCCGTCGTGGTGCTGCTCGCCGTGTTGTGCGCGGTGCTGTAGCGCGGGCGGCCGAGCCGTCGATATGGATAGGGAAGGGCGACATTTTGACGATCGATATGAATAGTGCGGCGGGCACGAACGGTGCGGGCGGCGCCGAGGTCGCGCCGCTCATCGAGCTGCGCGACGTGGTGTTCTCCTATGCTGGGCATACGGTTGTCGATGGTGTGTCGCTGCAGGTCGATCGTGGTGAACTCGTTGCCCTACTCGGTCCCAACGGCTGCGGTAAGACGACGATTATGCGCCTTATCAACGGTCTTGAACTAGCGGACGCGGGTGCGTACCTGTTTGACGGGCACGTGATCGATGCGGCATATCTCAAGGATTCCGCAGCCACTCAGCGTTTTCATCAGCGCGTGGGCTTTGTGTTCCAGAATGCCGACGCCCAGCTGTTCTGCGCTACGGTGGGCGAGGAAGTTGCTTTTGGCCCCGCGCAGATGGGGCTGCCGACAGACGAGCTCGAGCGCCGCGTCCGCGATGCTATGGAGCTGTTCCAGGTTGCCGATCTGGTCGATGCCTCGCCCTATCAGCTTTCGGGCGGGCAAAAGAAGCGCGTTGCGCTGGCTGCGGTCGTGTCGATGAACCCCGATATCCTAGTGCTCGATGAGCCCACCAACGGGCTCGATGAGGACTCGTGCGACATCGTAGTCAACTTTTTGCTGGCCTACGTTGCTGCCGGTAAGACGGTTTTGATGAGTACGCACCATCAAGATTTGGTGCGCCGCTTGGGGGCCCGTGCCATCTATATCGATCGATATCACCATGTGGTCGAGGCGCCTTCGCCGTCGTATGGAACCGAGAGCGGTGCTGCGGAATAGTTGCTGCGTAGAGGATGCGTAGCCGCCCGCGCGGCTTTGCCGTGATGGTATAGTTATCCAGGTTTTTTATGGGGGTGGCTATGCCAAGCTGGAACATTCATATCGCTCAAACGGAGCGCTTGCTGACACGTGCTAGCGTGCTTGCCGATAGCGTGCGCGACCGCAATGCCTTTTTGTTTGGCTGCGTGGTTCCGGACATCTTTGTGGGCTACATGGTTCCCGGCATTGCCGATCCCATCCCGTACCGCATCACGCACTTTGCTAAGCCCGAGCCTATCCCCAAACCACGCGAGCACGAGTTCTGGGATACCTATGTGACGCCGCTGCTTAAAGGCGCACCCGCGGGCGAACCTGCTGAGGCTACCTCGATTGTCGAGGAGCGCGAGCGACTGAACCGCGTGCACTATCCTCAGCGCTACAGGGATGCCGAGCCGGTTGTCGGTCCAGGCGCCTGTGAGTTCTCGCTTGCGTCCGAAGATGTGGCGCAGTCGCTGCTCGATTTAACGCTGGGCGTCTGGTCGCATCTGGTGGCCGATACCGTATGGAATACGCGCGTGAATCAGTACCTGGAGGCGCACGGCGGCAAGCCGTGCGAGGAATTCCGCATTAAAAAGCAAGGTGACTTTGACTGGTTTGGCAAGACGCTGGGCATTGTTTCGATTCCGCGCGCGACCGATCGCCTGTATACTGCGGCGACGCGTTTTGGGCAGTATCCCATCCATAAGGAGTATGTGCTCAAGACCATCGGCGTCATGCACGAGATCGTGCGCGAAAACCCCGGTGAGCCCGATCATCCGCCATACCGCCTTCTGACCGAGGAGTTCTTCGACGCAACGTTTACCGAGGTCATCGAGCTAACCGAGGCGGGATTTGCAGCTCGCGTTGCTGCTTCTGACGTTCCCGCAGTCCCCCTGATCGCTAGCTGCTAGCCGGCCGGCTTAACGGTGAACAGTTCATCCCAATTGACCAACAGCTCCCGTCGCAGGGCATCTTCGGTGGTACGCTCGACATCGGAAAGGTTCGCGACTGAACACAAATCGATGATGCGGCATACGAAGACGGTCTAAAAAAGGGCCCGGAAGGCAAAGCCTTCCGGGCCCTTTTTCTGTGCAAACATGCTTGCAAGTACGACTTAACGCACCTGAGCGACGTAAGCGACGTTGGTCGAGGAGACCTTGTCCTCGAGCTGGACACTCATGCGGGGATCGCCGGCGGTAGCGACGGTCAAATCGCCAGCCTCGACGTAGCCGAGCTCCTTAGCGGTCTCGATCGCCTTGACGATCGTGCCGTTGACGGTGCCCTGGGTAATCTCGGCCTGATGCGGGATAACGCCCCAGTACATAATCATCTGCTGGACGGCCCACTCGTGGCGGGAGAACGCGCAGATCGGCATGTTGGGACGGAAGTGCGAGATCAGGCGAGCAGTACGACCGGTGGTCGTCGGCACGGTGATGCACTTGGCGCCAACGGTGGTGGCCATGTTCACAGCGGACATACCCACAACGTTGTTGACGACGCGGGTGCCGTGAGCATCGGCCGGAACCTCGAGCGGAGCGTGGGCCGGGAGGTACTTCTCGGTCTCGAGAGCAATGCTGGCCTGCATCTTGACGGCCTCGACCGGGTACTTACCGGCAGCGGACTCGCCAGAGAGCATGACGGCGTCGGTGCCGTCGTAGATGGCGTTAGCAACGTCGGCAACCTCGGCGCGCGTCGGGCGCGGGTTCTGCTGCATGGAGTCGAGCATCTGCGTAGCGGTGATGACGGGCTTGTAGGCCGCGTTGCACTTGGCGATGATCTCCTTCTGGATGTGGGGAACGAGCTCGGGCTTGATCTCGATGCCCAGGTCGCCACGGGCGACCATGATGCCGTCGGAAGCCTCGAGGATCTCGTCGAAGTTCTCGACGCCCAGGGCGCACTCGATCTTCGGGAAGATCGTCACGTGCTCGCCGCCGTTCTCGCGGCAAAGCTTGCGGATGCCACGGACGGACTCGCCGTCACGGATGAAGGAAGCGGCGATGTAGTCGATGTTCTCGGTCAGGCCAAAGAGGATGTCCTGACGATCGCGCTCGGTGATGGCGGGCAGCGAGATGTTGACGTTGGGCATGTTGACGCCCTTGCGCTCGCCGATCAGGCCGTCATTCTTGACGACGCAGGTCATGTCCTGGCCGTCGACGGACTCGACCTCGAGGGCAACCAGGCCGTCATCGATCAGGATGAGGGAGCCCTTCTCGACCTCGGAGGGCAGAGCCAGGTAGTCGAGGGAGATGTGCTCAGCGGTGCCGTGGAAATCCTCGGACGTAGGCTGAGCGGTGACGACGATCTTATCGCCGGTCTTGACGGCAACCTTCTTGCCGTCGACCAGAAGGCCGGTGCGGACCTCGGGGCCCTTGGTGTCGAGCAGGATGCCGACGGGCAGACCGAGCTCCTTGGAAATACGGCGGACGCGCTCGATGCGACCGTGGTGCTCGTCGTAGGAGCCGTGCGAGAAGTTAAAACGGGCGACGTTCATGCCCGCCTTGATCATCTCGCGGATGGTCTCGTCGCTATCGCAGGCGGGACCCATGGTGCATACAATCTTAGTGCGCTTGTACATTCAGACCTCCATCTGACATCGTCTTGCGCTGATAGATAAACCATAAGAAATAAAACCGTGTTGATTATAACGAAATGCCGACCGAATACCCCAAAAAATCGACCGTATGCCGAATTAGAAGTTCATTTTTTGCGGGATAAACGGTATATGAAAAAATTTACCAACCGCTCTAACCGCTGCTATCTGGGCGATATGTCAGTTTGGCGATGTGCCGAAGAAAAAACGTTTTACCAATGTTGAGCATCACACGGTCTGCACCGTTGCGTGCGGACCATATTTCCAAACCGATTGTTTTGGCTAGACGCGTCGCTTTGGGGTACCATAGCTCCACTATCAACTGCCGCTCAGCACGGCAGCCTTGATGAGCCCTTGCCCTTCTCCTGGGAATTATGATCGGGCATCAATCTGCTGAGTGGCCCGAATCCCAGGAGGGGACTCTATATGCAAAAGGAATACCTGTCCGCCGCGGCGGAGGTGCTCAGCGACCAAGGTGTCGATGAGAACCTCGGCCTGAGCAACGACGAGGCGTCTTCGCGCCTCGCCAAGACAGGCCCTAACAAGCTCGAGGAAGCTGAGAAGACGCCGCTGTGGAAGCGTTTCTTTGAGCAGATGGCCGACCCCATGGTCATCATGCTGATCGTTGCCGCCGTCATCAGCGCGCTTACGGGCGTGGTCAAGGGCGAGGCGGACTTTGCCGATGTCGCCATCATCATGTTCGTCGTTATCGTCAACTCGGTGCTGGGCGTGGTCCAGGAAGCCAAGAGCGAGGAGGCCCTCGAGGCCCTGCAGGAGATGAGCGCGGCGCAGTCCAAGGTGCTGCGCGACGGCAAGCTCGTGCATCTGCCGAGCGCCGAGCTCGTGCCTGGCGACGTGATCATGCTCGAGGCGGGCGACTCCGTCCCGGCCGATTGCCGCGTGCTCGAGAGCGCCACGATGAAGATCGAGGAGGCCGCCCTTACCGGCGAGTCCGTGCCCGTCGAGAAGCATGCCAACGTGATCGAGCTCGCCGCCGGCACCGACGACGTGCCGCTCGGCGACCGCAAGAACATGTGCTACATGGGTTCCACCGTGGTATACGGCCGCGGCCGTGCCGTCGTGGTCGGCACCGGCATGAACACCGAGATGGGCAAGATTGCCGGCGCTCTTGCCGAGGCCAAGGAAGAGCTCACGCCGCTGCAGGTGAAGCTCGCCGAGCTCAGCCGCATCCT
>CAUGJN010000001.1 GCA_959599635.1 uncultured Collinsella sp. | reverse complement strand
CAGGCTGTGGTGTATACGGCTTCGCAGTATCACTTTCTTGGGGATGGAGTTCATACGCTCGGCGAGGTGAATTCGCATTGGCGGACCAAGGGTGTGCGCTCCTATGAGTGGGCTGTTGTGCCTCATGAGCCCGATCCGCTGGCCGGCGAACTTCGCGAGTATCGGCCTTTTCCCGAGCATTGGATCGAAAGTCTTTGGAGCAACGAATACGCCCGGGCTTGGCCGCAGCTGCAGGCCAATGCCGTTGCCGCCGGCGAGCCGTCCTTCCCCACGCCCGCACAGATGATTGAGCGTACGTTTGTGGGAAATGTTGCTTTTGAGGGTGATGTGACTGAGGAGACGCCCGGTTCGCGCGTCATCGCCGATGCCATCATGGACGACGACCCCCGCACGCTGTGGCTACTCAGCTGGGGTGGTATGAATACTATCGTTCGTGCCCTCATGAGTATTGCCGAGCGTTATCGCGCCACACCCGAGTGGCCCACTGTGCAGCAGCGGGTCTATCAGAAGGTGCGCGTGATGGGCGTTGCCGATGGCGTGGGGCAAGACAACTCATGGCTCGACCATGGGCGCGAGCTCTTTCCCGAGCTCGTCTTTTGGCGTGTGCCCTATATGTATGGCGGCTATGTCGACGCCAAGACGGCTCAGCCGGATACGCTGCCGCTGTTCAAGGCTCCTTGGCCTGAGCAGAATCTCACGCAGGGCAACGGCCCCCTCATGGCGCGCTACATGCTCTATGGCGATGGCAAGGTCTACGAAAACGAGCCCGAGCGCTTTCAGTTTGGCAAGCATGCCCGTCTGGATTGGGGTCTGGGAGGCATGACCGCAATGCAGTTTGAGCGCGGCGATTTTATGGCCGAAGGCGACAGCATGACCTATATTCCGCTGCTGCCGTTTGGCCTGCGCGGTATCGACGACCGCGACTTCGATACGCTGCTCGGCCGCATGTTTCTTGATGGACACCCCGATGCGAACGCGCCCACCGGTTTTGCCGCCCTCGGCACGCCCGCAGACGACAATCTCAATCCCTATCTGCGTGCCTATCAGGAAGACTTTGCCGCCCGCGCGCAATGGTGCGCCCATGCGCCGGCAGCCTGCTCGCATCCGGCACATGTTGTCGAGGTCACGGCCGACTGCAGCGCCGCAGCCGGCAAGCGCATCGACCTTGCAGCAACCATCGTCGACCCCGACGGCAGAGGCTTCGATGCGCATTGGGATGTCGCCGTAGACCCGTCGAGCTATGCAGGCGTCCAGGATCTGTCGATGTGGCAAGAATGCACGGTAGACACCGCTTTCATCGTGCCCGCCGACGCACGACCCGGCGACCGCCTTGTGCTCACCCTCACCGTGCAGACGCGCGCCGAGCGCCCCTGCACCCGCTACGCCCAGGTCGCCCTGACCGTGGCATAGCAAGGACAGCGCCCACATTCGGCAGCCGCTGCATTCGACAAAGAGTGTCCCCAGGCGCCAAACGAGCGGGGATTTTTGGACGTCCAAATGACGAGAGTGGATAATCTCTCACTTTGAGCCCACAAGCAGGCCAAAAATGGGAGATTATCCACTCTCGTTCTGCGAGCACTCATTGGGGACGTACTTAGATGAGTAGTTTCACTCATTTAAGTACGTCCCCAATGAGTAGGAAAAATGGGCCATGTGTCCCAGTTGTGGAGACTCCTTGAGCCGTCTGGGTATCGTGAAAGACTGCGCACTCCCCCATCATCAAAAGTGACACACGCTACCAGTTGATGGGAGGCAGCCATGGGCTTCTTTGACAAGATGTTCGAGAAGAAAGAGTGCGCGATTTGCGGTACCGAGCTGGGACTTCTAGGTAAGACAAAAATCAATGAAGGCTACCTGTGCAAAGAGTGCGCCGGCAAGCTCTCCCCCTACTTTCACGGCTATCGCTCCAGCACCGCGGACGATATCCGCGAGCAGCTCGCCTACCGCGAGGCCAATGCCGAGCGCCTGGCGTCGTTCAACCCCACGCGCACGCTTTCTGCCGGGCGTACCAACATCATGCTCGACGAGGACACGGGCCTGCTGATCATCACCTCGCAGAGCCGCTGGCGCGACGCCAATCCCGACATCATCGAGTTCTCGCAGGTACTCGGCTGCGATATGGATATCGACGAGCATCGCACCGAAATCTATCGCGAGACCAAGGACGGCGAGCGCGAGAGCTACAACCCGCCGCGCTACGACCTGGATTACGACTTTAATCTGACCATTCACGTCAACACGCCGTACTTTACCGAGATCAACCTGCGCGTAAACGACTCCACCATCGATCAGCGCGGCTCCATCGAATACCGCGAGGCCAAGCGCCAGGCAACCGAGGTCCGCGACGCGCTGGTGCAGCTGCGCCAGGAGACGCGCGACAGCGTCGTGGCCGCCAAGGCCCCCAAGACCGCGGTGACCTGCCCCTTCTGCGGAGCCACCACCATTCCCGATGCCAGTGGGCGCTGCGAATACTGCGGCGGCGCCATCGGCGCATAGCCTCCGGCACGGAAAGGACTGATCATGGCCTTCGAGAGCGTCAACTATCAGTGCCCCGCGTGTGGCGGCCCCCTTCACTTTGCCAGTGCCGAGCAAAAGCTCGTCTGCGACTACTGTGACTCACGCTTTGAAGTCGAAGAAGTCGAGGCCCTCTATCGCGAGCGCCAGGACAAGGCAGATGCCAAAGCCGATGCCGCAGCCGCAGCTCCCAAACCTGCTGTCGACGATGCCGTGCAGGAGCTCGCCCAAAACGCCGGCTACATCTGCTCGTCGTGCGGCGCCGAGCTCGTGTCCGACGGCACCGTCGCCGTCACCACCTGCCCGTACTGCGGCAACTCCGCCGTGGCGCCCGGTCAGCTTTCGGGCGACTTCTCGCCCGACCTGGTGATTCCATTTAAGCTCGGGCGCGACGACGTCACAGCCGCACTCAAGGAACACTACAAGGGCAAGATCTTGCTGCCCAAGAGCTTTGTCACCGGCAACCACATCGACGAGGTCCAAGGTGTCTACGTGCCGTTTTGGCTCTACGGCGCCCGCGTTGACGGCGAAGTGTACTTTGACGCGACCAACGAGACCGTGACCGAGGAATCCGACCGCACCGTCACGACCACCGACCACTACGATGCCTACCGCAAGGGAACCATCTCGTTTAAGCGCGTGCCCGTCGACGGATCGTCCAAGATGCCCGACGGCCACATGGACGCCATCGAGCCGTTTGACTACGACGCGCTGCGTCCGTTCTCGGTCGCATATATGCCCGGCTACATCGCCAACCGTTACGACGAGGACTGCGAGACCTGCAAGGCGCGCGCCGAGCGCCGTATGGAGGAGAGCACGATCTCGGCCCTGCGCGAGACCGTCGTCGACGAATATGACGATGCCACGGTCGAAAGCAAGCAGCTCGACTACACCTGGGAAGACAGCGACTACGCCCTGTTCCCCGTCTGGATGCTCTCCACCTCGTGGAACGGCAAGAGCTACCTGTTTGCCATGAACGGCCAGACCGGCCGCTTGGTCGGCGAGCTCCCCTGCTCCAAGCCCAAGCTCGCCATTGCCTCGGTGCTGTTCTTTGTGATCGGATTTATCCTCTCCCAAATTCTCTTTATGGGCGAGAACGCCTTCGATCCGGATTACCTCGCCTTTGATATCGAGGGCATCCTCATCAACATCGTCGCGCCGCTGATCATCGTGATTATCGGAGACGTGCTACTGGTAGGCCAGCTCAAGACGGCCAACGAGGCCACCCACGCCGACGAGTACTGCGGCGAGCTCGACCTGACCGAGAAGCACGACACCTTCAACCACACCGAGACCACCGTTGTCATGAAAGACGACAAGGACGACTAAGCAATCCGACCAATACCACCCGGCCTTTGACGAGAAAGGAAGATCACCATGGGACTCTTGAAAGCTGGATTGGGAGCTGCCGGCGGCGTCATGGCCGACCAGTGGAAGGAATTTATCTACTGCGAATCGATGCCTGCTGACGTCTTGGCCTGCAAGGGCAGCAAGCGCACCGGTGGCCGCAGCTCCAACACGCGCGGCGAGGACAACGTCATCTCCAACGGCTCGGTCATCGCCGTCAACGACGGCCAGGGCATGCTCGTGGTGCAAAACGGCAAGATCATCGAAGTCGCGCTGGAGCCTGGTGAGTTCGTCTTCGATACCGGCAGCGAGCCGAGCGTCTTTAGCGGCAACCTGGGCGATTCCATCAAGGAGACCTTCGCCAATATCGGCAGCCGCTTTACCTTTGGCGGCGACGCGGGCAAGGACCAGCGCGTCTACTTCATCAACACCAAGGAGATCATCGGCAACAAGTACGGCACCGCCTCACCCGTGCCCTTCCGCGTGGTCGATAACAACATTGGCCTGGACGTTGACATCTCCGTGCGCTGCAACGGCGAGTACTCGTACCGCATCACCAACCCGCTGCTGTTCTACACCAACGTGTGCGGCAACGTGACCGATAGCTACACGCGCGACAAGATCGACAGCCAGCTTAAGTCCGAGCTGCTCACCGCCCTGCAGCCCGCCTTTGCCAAGATCTCGGAGATGGGCATTCGCTACAGCGCCATCCCCGGTCACACCACCGAGCTCGCCCGCGCGCTCAACGAGGTCCTCTCTGCCGACTGGCGCGACCTGCGTGGTGTCGAGATCGTGAGCTTTGGCGTCAACTCCATCGCCGCCTCGCAAGAAGACGAGCAGATGATCAAGGACCTGCAGAAGGCCGCAGTCATGCGCGATCCCACCATGGCGGCAGCCAACATTGCCAGCGCCCAGAGCGACGCGATGCGCGCGGCAGCCGCTAACCCCAACGGCGCGATGGCAGGCTTTATGGGCATGGGCATGGCAGGTGGCATGGGCGGCATGAACGCCAGCCAGCTGTTCGCCGCCGGCCAGGCACAGCAGCAGGCCGCCCCGCAGCCGGCTCCGGCACCCGCTCCCGCCCCGGCTCCTGCCGCCGCACCTGCGGCCGGCACGTGGACCTGCAGCTGCGGTGCCACCAACACCGGCAAGTTCTGCTCCGAGTGCGGCAGTCCCGCACCCGCCCCGGCACCGGCCAAGTGGTTCTGCCCCAACTGCGGTAGCGAAAACGGCGGCAAATTCTGCAGCAACTGCGGAACGCCTAGGCCCTAACCCCTCTATCTGGTAATGAGCGGGGGATCCGCCACCCCCGCTGCCTTCTATGGGTTTCGTTCGATAAAGGAGGACACCATGAAGACAACGTTCAAAAAGTCCGCGCTCGCATTCCTGACATGCGTCCTTGCGCTCGCCTTTGCCCTGACGGGCTGCAGCGGCGGCGGCAAAGACCCCAAGGCCAACTTCGTCGGCAGCTGGGAACTCTCGGGTGGAACCCTGGAGGGCGAAGAACTGACCGATGAGTACATGAAGATGCTCGAGGATTGGGGTGTCCACTGCGTCCTGATTCTCGATGAGGACGGTACAGGCGCCCTCGACCTGTTCCTTGAAGTCGTCGACCTGAAATGGGAGGCAAAGGACGCCACCACCGTAACCATCACCGCCGAAGACGAGTCGCATGACATGAAGCTCAAGGACGGCAAACTCATCCTCGAAGAGGATGACGGCAATCTTGTCTTTAGCAAGTCCGACAAGGACCTGTCCGGCACGGTGAAGAAGGATCGCGAGGCGGCCGAGAAGGAAGAAGAGATCGATGAGGCCGTCGAAGACGGCGATGTCCAGAGCGTCGAAATCTCCCCCGCCGTCACCGTCGCCGATGATGACCTGTGCACCATCACCATCACCGAGAAGTTCCAGGACGACTGGGGCGACATCGGCTTTGTCGTCAACATCACCAACAAGAGCGACAAGGACCTGACCTTCTACGCTCCCACCGGCAAGACAAACGTCAACGGCACCATGAAGGAAGCCTGGTTCTCTGCCCACCTAATGCCCGGCACCAACGCCACCGAAGAGTTCACCTTCTCGAAGGGCACGCTTGACAGCTTCGACAGCCTAGTCAACACGACCATCGGCATCGACGCCTACCTGACCGATTCCTACGAGGACGTCGCCTCCTACAGCGCAACCATCGCGTAGCGGTAGACCACGACAGCCGCGGATTGGCGGACACATCCGCGCACACCAGACGGGGCCGCAGGAGTTGATCCTGCAGCCCCGTCGCTTTTATGCCGATGCGTAACGAGCGTTAGCGCTCCATGTTGGGAACGATGCTGCCCTCGGTCACCGCGCGCACGGCCAGACGCATGATATTGTCGTAGCCGGTCTTGCTCAGGATCTCCGAGATGCGGCGCTTGATGGTGCCCTCGCTCATAAAAAGCTCGCCCGCAATCTCGCGACGGCTCTTGCCCTCGCAGGCAAGACGCAAAATCGACAGCTCGACATCGTCGAGTGCCGCCGTGCCCGAGAAAATGCTCTCGGGTGGCTTGGGAAATGTGCAGTAACCCGCCAGCGTGGAGCGCATCACAGCAAACAGCTCGTCGATGCCGACGTTCTTGTACACAAAGCTATCGACGCCGGCCTCGCGCGCCTGATCGACAAAGGTGATCTCGGGCATGCCCGTCATGATGATGACGCGACACTCGGGCAGCGCCTCTTTAATACGCGCCGCCGCCACGATGCCGTTGGAATCGTGCTCGGTGCACACATCCATCAGTATCATGTCCGGACGCTCCTTGAGCACAACGTCCAAGGCATCCGAGGCGTCGGCGATCGCGGCGACAACGGTCATGTCGGGCTGGTCGCCCACGGAACGCGCCAGGCTCTCACGCAAGATAGCCTGGTCTTCGACGATTAACACGCGGATCATGAGCTTCTCCTTTGAACCGTGGCGCTGGAGTTTAGCGGAATGGATACCGCAAGCGTGAAGGGCGGGGCGGGATGGACTTCCAGGCTGCCGCCCAGATTCTGCGCGACATGCCTCATACCAGGGATACCCGTTCCCTCGCGATACGATACGGGTGCAGGCGCGCCGTCGTTAGAAACGGTCATCCGCGCAACAGCGCCGTCTTCCGACGTCTCCTGCCACAGGCGCACATGGACCTGATGGGCCTGTGCATGCTTGGTGGCATTGGTCGAGGCTTCGCGGATAATCTGCAGAAAGGCTGCGGCGACACGCGCGTCGCTTGGCAGCTCGCCCTCTACATCGATCTGCACGCTCACCAGGCCAAAGGCGTGGACGATATCGCCCAGCTGCTCCGAAGGCTCACTGGCACCGCCATGACGCAGATCGGCGGCGATTGAGCGCAGCAACGGATCGACCTGCTCGAGCGACTCGTCGTCCAAGCGCCCCTCCTCCAGATAGCGATGGAGGATTGATAGGCGCTGGCCGATCACATCGTGAACGCGGGCGCGCATGCGCAGATAGGCCGCATTGTCGGCAACTTTTTTGACTTCTTCGATCTGGGCCTGGAGCTCTTGGCCCGCAAGCTCAAGCAGGTGGTTGGCCTGCGCCAGACGGTCATGCGCGTGCGCATACTCTGTCACATCCAGGCCGATAATGCGCTCGAACGAACGGCCCGAAACCATAACGTCATCGTGCACAAACAAGCGAATCTCGGCGGGAGAAACCTCGACCACAACGCGCGCCTCACCAAAGCGGTCCAGATTAATACGTACGCGGTTCTGGCTGCTTTCGGGCATTTGCATACTGAGTTTGCGCAGGTCGTTCCATGTACCGCTCATATCGCCTAGGTCGGTGGGCATATGAAGCTCCACCAGGTTTTTTCGCATGCGGCGGTTCATGAGCAACGGACGGCCCCTCGGGTCCAGATACAGGATGCCCACGGGAATCACGTTGATGGTTTCGATCGTCGAGAACGCGGTGATATCCTCCTGGCGGTTACGGACGTCCATCAAGAGCGCCGCGACGGAACGGAACAGGAAGAACGCTCCCTCTGCGATAAGGACAACGGCCCACACCGAGCCCATGGCAAAAACCACCGGCGGTGTCACGGCGCCAACAAGCAGCAGCTCGGCCAGCATGACAGGGCGACGATAGTGCACCATAAGGACCACGCCATAGGCAAAGATCGCGGCATTGAGCCACAGCACTCCGCCCATTGCCCTGGCGCAAACGTCAAGCGGCGCCACCAGATACGAGCCAGACGACGCGAATAAGATGAGCGCCGAAATCATCAGGTGAAGCACAAGGCTCGCCTCGTAGGCGCAAATCACCTTACGGTTATAGGACGAGCGGCGCGATGCGATGAGCGGGACGTGGATCGTCTGCAGACACGCAGCCAGGGCAAAGACAACATCGAGCGCAACGATTTGGGGAAGGATGAGCGAAATCTGCATCGTCACTCACCCGCCCTCGGCATCAAGACGATCATGCGCAGCTGGCCGGGCTCGCCCTCAAGACGGTATGCCACGTTGCGCCTTTGCAGAGCGCTTTCGAGCTCTTGCGCAGCGGGCGTCTGCGAAAGATCTTCATCATCGTTGGAAAAAAGCGTGGCGCGCAGCTCGACACTGCACCGGTCATGGTCGCCCAAGTGATACATAAGCGCCGGATGGTCGGTGGTGTAGGCAAAAAACGCAAAGTCATACACGCAGTCGTACAGGGCGCTTACCGTACTGGCGTGCATCGGGCGCCGTATGGCGATAATCGAGGCGCAATCGACATCGATGGTGCGCAGGTCGCTTGCGAGCTCATTAGCAATGAGTTGAATGCGGTCGCGATCAAAACCGCTCTCCCCGTGCTGTGCCAACGTGAGCGACCCTTTGCGCTTGCAATAGGCGACGAGCATCTTGGCGCGCTGCAGCATGCGGTAACGCTCGTGCGAAGACGCCTCGTCGGTCAACGGTGGCAGCGAGCTCAGCAGGTCGTACATCTCTTCGAACGCGCGGGCAAGCGCCTGGTCCACGTCTTGAACGAGCAAGGTCTCGGCCTCTTGATCTGCCAGATGCGTCTTAAGATCGTAGTCGGCCGTGAGCAGCTCATTTTGGCGCTGCAGCTCCATGCGACGATGTGCCAGTTCACGGTTAAGCTCGTTGAGCTCCGACACGTCTTGGGCAAGCAGGGCCGATCCGCCCAGCAGCGGAAAGGCGCGATACATTACATCGGGATCGGACGCCACGGCAAAGGCATGGGCATGCCCGTGTTCCTGGGCCCGAAGCTCTTCGCACACGCCCGCCGGCATTGGCTTCGACACCGGTGTGACATAGACTTCCTGCAGGTCGCGCGTTAGAACTTTGAGGTCGAGCGGCAAGGTGTCGAAGATGCCAGCAATGTCGTGATATGACGGAATGACACCGCAATCGAGACAGATTTCCATCGCCACCACGCACAAGACGCAATAGACGAGCGAGAAGTTGAGCCTCCATGCCCAGGGCACGCGCAGAGCATACGAGATGGCAAAGAACGCGCCACCCAACAAAACAAGCGCCGCCGTGCCCGAAAAGCGCTGAATGCGAAAGGACGAGGACCGACCCACCAGGATAAAAAAGGCCGCGAAGTTAAAGGCCGTCCACACCAAGACAGCAAAATAGCCCCAGCCATATGTGTAATCGTTGCTCCAGGTGTCGCTTGCACGGTCAAAGTGGAATACCTGCCGGTGGAAATCGTTGGTGAGCACAAAACCGATAAGTAGGATGGCCACGACCCACAGGATGCTGCGATAGCGACGGCCCGTACGGTGTTGTTCCAGCCCCGCAAGGCGCAGGCCGCACAGCTGGTAGAGCAGCGGAATGAGCGTCATGGGCACGTAGTACAGGTACCACAGCACGGTGGCATAGAACGGCGTGAACGACTTGTATTTGAGGATGACCTCAATCATCCAGAGGGCGCAGATGGTGGCGACGGCAACAAGGCGGCGGCGCAACACATAGTCCAAACAGCGCAGATAGACCGATACGCCCCAGATCGAAAATATAATTGCGGCGACAAGCAACGGGAGAGAGCTCGAGTGGACGAGCGCATCCACGACCTCTTCGGACACCTCGCTATAGGCGGGCACGGCGTTGGAAAGCTTGGGGTCGGAGGCAAACAGCGCCGGCAAGACTGCCAAAAGCATGAGGAACAGCGCGGTGATGGCGCCGGCGATAGCAAAGACGCGGCGGCGATACACGCCATGCGATATGCCAACAAGGAATCGCGGCATGGCGAAGAGCCTGCCGCCCCTGGGATCCGCCACGGGTGCGGATCGGGCGGCCGCGTGGCCGATATGTCGCTCGCAGGTACCCATAGTGCTTTTAGTGTACCGACAGGCGGGCCCAAAAAGCGGGCCACATGTCCCAAAATCCGCCGACGGCAAAGGGTGCCCCCAGCGATTAGTCGTTTAAGAACGTCCCCAATGAGTAGTTCTTAACTTCTTTTGCTTTATTTCACTTCTTTTAACAAAACACCCGACGGGCATAAGCTGCTCGCCGGGTGTTTTGGTTAGGAAGCTGTGGTTGTTGGGAAAGCCTAGGCCAGGTCCTCGCCGTTCGTCTCGATGACGTGTTTGTACCAATCGAAGCTCTTCTTCTTGGAACGCTTGAGGGTGCCGTTGCCCGCATCATCGCGGTCGACGTAGATAAAGCCGTAGCGCTTGGACATCTCGCCTGTGCCGGCAGACACCAGGTCGATCGGGCCCCAGGTGGTGTAGCCCAGCAGGTCAACGCCGTCCTCGGTCACCGCGTCGCGCATGGTCTGGATGTGCTGGCGCAGGTAGTCGATACGGTAGTCGTCGTTGATGGAGCCGTCCTCCTCGACGACATCCTTGGCGCCCAGACCGTTCTCGACCACAAACAGCGGCTTCTGATAACGGTCGTACAGGTCGTTGAGGGTGATACGGAAGCCCAGCGGATCGATGGCCCAGCCCCACTGGCTCTGCTGCAGGTAGGGGTTCTTGGCGCCGGCGAAGGCGTTGCCCTGGGTGCGCTCGACATCGGGATTATCGGCACCGGCAGAGCAACGGGTGCTGTAATAGCTAAAGCTGATGAAGTCGACGGTGTTGGCGGCCAGGACCTCGCGATCCTCGTCAGTCATACCCACGTCGATGCCCAGGCGCTCGAGTTTCTTGAGCGCATAAGCCGGATAGTAGCCACGGCTCTGGACGTCGACAAAGAAGTAATTGTCCTGGTTATCGAGCTGCGCCTGGCGCACATCGCCCGGACGGCAGCTGTAGGGGTAGTAGCTACCTGCGGCAAGCATGCAACCGATCTTGACCTCAGGGTCGATCTCGTGAGCGATCTTGGTTGCCCAAGCGCTGGCGACGAGCTCGTTGTGGGCGGCCAGGTACTCGACGGCCTCCTTGTTCTCGCCCTCCTCAAAGACCAGACCGGCACCCATAAACGGCAGGTGCAAGATCATATTGATCTCGTTGAAGGTAAGCCAGTACTTCACCAGACCCTTGTAGCGGGTGAAGATCGTGGTCGCGAGGTTCTTGTAGAAGTCGATGAGCTTGCGGTTGCGCCAGCCGCCGTACTCCTTGATGAGGTGAATCGGGCAGTCGAAGTGCGTGATGGTCACGAGCGGCTCAATGCCGTGCGCCTGACACTCGCGGAACACGTCCTCGTAGAAGGCCAGGCCGGCCTCGTTGGGCTCAGTCTCGTCGCCGTTGGGGAAGATGCGGGTCCAGGCCAGGCTCATGCGGAAGGTCTTAAAGCCCATCTCGGCAAAGAGGGCGATGTCCTCCTTGTAGTGGTGATAGAAATCGATGCCGGTCTGCGCGGGGTAGTAATAGCCGTCCTCGAAGTCGAGCATCTTGCGCTGGCCGGAGACCACCGCATAGCGCTCGGGGCCGTGCGGGGCCACATCCACGTTGGCCAGGCCGCGGCCGTCCACGTCGTAGGCACCCTCGCACTGGTTGGCAGCCGTTGCGCCGCCCCACAGGAAGTCTTTACGGAAAGCCATGCATCAATCCTTTCACACGCTGTTTATCGTGGCTTCAGTATCTCCGTAAGCAGCGCGCTACTCAACGGCAACGGCGCAGGTCGACACTTCTTTTCGCGCACAGGCGCCCCGCAGCCGCCCCCGTCTGACACTTTCTGATACCGCCGCCCCACACCACCACAAAGGGGACAGGCACCTTTGTGGTGGTTGGGGACGGTTTGTCTCGATCTGTAACAGGTAGGCAGCCAAAACCGGGCTTGGTGTTACAGATCGAGATTTTCGGGCAGCCCCCCGCAGTTTGTCTAAATCTGTAACAGGTAGAGACGATTTAGCCCGCTAGATGTTACAGATCGAGACGGAAGATTCTAGTCCACGGCGATGTCGAGGTTCTTGCCGACGAGGCCCACGTAGCCGCCTTCGGCTGCCTTGGGGCTGTCGGCGTGGCAGAGGACCCACTTGTCGGCCTTCCAGTAGCAGTAGCTGTCACCGGCGGCAGGCATGTCGGCTGCAGCCTCGGGGCGCGGACCATTGGTGCCGGCGGGCAGCGCAACCATCACCTGGAAGCCGCCATCGTCGACCATGCACGGCGTGTAGTGGAGCGTGGTGTTGAAGACTTCGACGACCGTACCCGCCGGCACGCGGAACGCCTTGACGCACGCGGTGTCGAGCTTGCCGTCCTCGATCTCCCAGCGATGCGCCACGAGCAGGATAAAGTCGCGGGCGCCCAGGTTAAACTCGCTGGCGCGGTGATACTCCAGGCAGTTGAGGCGTGTGTTGTGGCCGTTGCACCAGCCGAGCTGGAAGGGGCGGCCGCCAAACATGAGAAAGCCCAGTTTGTCGGCATCCTTGACGCCCTCGAGCTCCGGCGCGCTTGCTACGTACTTACTGCCCTCGGGGATGGGCGTGGCAGAGAGCGCCTCGAGCACGGGCGACGTGAGCACGGACGGAACGTTATCCCAAACGTTGCCATAGGATTTGAACTCGGGATCGTTGACAGAGTAGATATGCATGTTCACTCCTGTTCATAAATGTGACTATACAAACATTCTAGAACAAACATGAGCGATTTTGAACGCTCATCCCGGCCACTCAACAAAAAGGCGCCCCCGCATAAGCGAAGGCGCCCAATGCGCGCGTTTTGGACGATAAAGCCCTTACGCCTGCTGGTAGTGCAGGCGCTTCTCGTCGATATCGGCCAGGTCACGGTCGAGATAGCGGCGCGCGAGCCAGTTTGCCATGGGGAGGTTCTGGTCCAGGTAGTTGCCGCACTCCTCGGGAGCGGCGCCGGGGACATCACCCTCAAAGCCAGCGACGAACTCGAACAGCTCGCGTACGAGCGGCAAGATCTCCTCGCTCGTCAGCTCGCCAAAGACAACCAGGTAAAAGCCCGTGCGGCAGCCCATGGGGCCAAAGTAAACGATACGACTCGACCACTCGGCATGATTGCGAAGGAACGTCGCGCCCAGGTGCTCGATGGTGTGGCACTCGGCCGTGTTCATGACCGGCTCTTTGTTGGGCGTGGTCAGGCGCAGGTCAAACGTGGTGACGGCGGCGCCGGTCGCCGGATCGCGGTCGATGCGGCTCACATACACGCCGGGCTCAAGCAGCAGATGGTCAACGGAAAAACTCGCGATGCGCTCCATGGCAGATCCTCTCGATAGTCAATTTAGGACGGGGCTCTTTTAGCTGGTTCGAATGATCGCACCAATCATACCAGTCAAAAAAGGCCTGTCCCAAATGAGCTACACGGGACGAGGAACCAATAATTTTTGAATCCGGGGATAGCCTGCGGGAGGCGAGCGACGCCCGGGTGCCGCAGGTTGCCGTGAAAGAGGAGCGCGGCGTACTTTGGTACGCAAGCGACGGCTTGAACGGCAAGATGCGGTGCCCGGGCGCCGCGCAGCCGCCTAGGCGGTATACGCGATAGTCGCCTCGACGGCATGGCGCCAGCCGGCGATCTTTTTGGCTCGTTCCTCGGCAGGCATGGCAGGCTCCACGATGCCGCGGGCGCCGTAGACGTCAACGACGTCGCGCGTGTACATGCCCAGCGCAATGCCGCAGGCCCAGGCCGCGCCCAGACCGCTCATCTCGTCGTTGCTCGCAATGCGGATGGGCGAGCCGACCAAGTCGCTCTCAAACTGCATCAGGTACGCATCGCGCGTGGGGCCGCCATCAACACGAAGCTCGGAAAGCGCCGCGCCCGAATCCTCGACCATCGCATCGATCACGTCGAAAATCTGGTAGGCGATCGACTCATCGGCAGCCTTCACGAACTCCGCACGGCCCGTGGTGCGCGTCATGCCAAAGACGCAGCCCTCGGCATCGCTCGCCCAGTGCGGCGCGCCCAGGCCAGTGAACGCCGGCACAAAGTAGACGCGGCTCGCCGGATTGGCGGCGTAGCACAGGTCGGTGACTTCCTCGGGATTGTTGATGAGCTCCAGGTCGTCGCGTAGCCATGTCTTGACGGCGCCGGCGTAGCTCACGTTGCCCTCGAGCACGTACTCGGTCACGCCGTCCATACGCCACGCAAGCGAGCTCGAAAGCCCGTGTGAGCTGGCAACGAACTCGTCGCCAACGTTCATCATGACCGAGCTGCCGGTACCATAGGTCGCCTTGGCCATGCCGCGGCTATGGCAGCCCTGGGCAAACAAGGCCGCATGGCTGTCGCCGAGCACACCGTGAATGGGCACGGGCGCCGGCAAAAAGCCGCCCAGGTCCGTTGTGCCGAACAGGCCATCGGAATCGGTCACCTGCGGCAGGCAGGCAGGATCGACACCAAAAGCCTCGCACACCGGCTCGCTCCAGCAGCCACGGCGCAGGTCAAAGAGCTGCGTGCGGCTGGCATTGGACCAGTCGCAGCGGAACTCCGCGCCGCCCGTGAGCGTCCAGACCACCCAGGCATCGATGGTGCCCAGGCACAGCTCGCCCGCTGCAGCGGCCTCGGCAGCCGCGGGAACGTTCGCGAGGATCCAGGCCATCTTGCCCGCCGGGTAGTAGGGCGAGAGCACCAGGCCCGTCGTGTCACGCACCAGCTCGGCCACGCCCTCGCGCGCGGCCAGCTCGTCGCACAGCTCGCGGGCACGGGCGCACTGCCACACCACGGCGTCGCACAGCGGCTCGCCCGTCATACGGTTCCAGGCAACGGTGGTCTCGCGCTGGTTAGAGATGCCAATGCCGGCGATGTCGGCCGGATCGACCCCGGTCTCCTCCACCACGGTGCGTGCCACAGCCAGCACGTTGGCGGCGATCTCGGCCGAGTCATGGCTCACCCAGCCGGCCTCGTTGACAATCTGGCGATGTGAGCGGTCGGCGCGATGGATCAGATGGCCGCCCTCGTCCACCAGCAGCGCCTTAGTACCCTGTGTGGACTGATCGATTCCGATGATGTATTTGCTCATGTACTCTCCTGTCTCCCCCGTCGATTCAAAACTAAAACCCGACGGACAAGGAGCGAGTGGCCGACCGGCTCATGAGAGCGCAGCCGGCCTGCTCAGAATTCAACCTAAAAGGATTGGTGCAAACCTGTCCCCGATGCACCAATTACTCTGCGGGAAGGACCTCGGCGACCGTCTTGGCGATTCCCTCGCCCGTCAGGCCGTAGTGCGCAAAGACCTCGGGGCTCGTGCCGGTGATGACCGGCGCATCGGGCAGGGAGAGGCACTTGACCGGACGCGGGCAATGCTCGCCCACGACCTGCGCGACCATGGAACCCAGGCCGCCGAAGGGGCTGTGCTCCTCGACGGTCACGACGGCGCGCGTGGCACCGGCGGCCTCGATCACAGCCTCAGCATCGAGCGGCTTGACGCAATACATGTCGAGTACCGTTGCCGAGATGCCCTGCTCGGCCAGCAGATCGGCGGCGTCCACGGCATGGCGGACCATCTCGCCGGTGGCGACAATCGTCACATCGGCGCCGCGACGCACCCAGGTGGCGCGATCCATCTGGAACGGGCACTCGTCCTCGGTGTACACGTCCTCCACCGGGTTGCGGCCCACGCGGATGTAGGCCGGCTTGTTGTCGGCGACCAGGGCACGCACGAGCTCGGCGGTCTGGAATCGATCGCTCGGCAGATACACGCGCATGTTGGGAATCGCGCTCATGGCGGCGATATCCTGCGCGGAGTGATGGCTCATGCCTAAGGCGCCGTAGGACACGCCGCCCGAGATGCCGATGAGCTTGACGTTGGTGTTGGAGTACGAAACGTCGACCTTGCACTGCTCATACGAGCGCGTGGTCACAAAGGACGCCGGCGAGGCGGCCCAGGCCTTCTTGCCGCACGAGGCCATACCGGCGGCGATACTCACCAGGTCCTGCTCGGCGATGCCGACCTCAATGGACTGCTGGGGATACTGATCGAAGAACGGCGTGAGCGATGCGGAGCCGCGGGAGTCGGAGCACAGGACGACGATGTCTTTATCGGTTGCGGCGGCCTCGAGCAGCGTGTCGCAGATAGCCTTGCGGTTGGCGATCTTGTTAGCCATTGATAGCCTCCTTATGGGCAGCGAAATCGGCGATGATCTGGGCATATTCCTCATCGTTGGGCAGGTGATGATGCCAGGCGGCCTTGTCCTCCATAACCGGCGAGCCGTAGCCCTTCACCGTGTTGAGGATGATGACCGTGGGCTTACCCTTGGTCTCGGCGGCCAGCGTCAGCGCGGCGTCGATGGCCTGGACGTCGTTGCCCGGAATGGACAGCACGTTCCAACCGAAGGCGGCCCAGCGCTCCTCCTGCGAATCCTGCTTCATGACGTCCTCGGTGCTGCCGCTGATCTGCAGGCGGTTGCGGTCCACGAGCGCGCACAGGTTATCGAGCTGGTAGTTGCCGCCGCTCATGGCGCCCTCCCAGACCGAGCCCTCGGCAAGCTCGCCGTCGCCCATGATGGTGTAGACGCGGTAGTCGCGGCCATCCATCTTGCCGGCAAGCGCCATCCCGACGGCCACGGGCAGGCCATGACCCAGCGAGCCCGAGTTCATCTCGATGCCCTCGAGCTTGTTGTTGGGGTGGCCGATGTAGGGGCTGCCGAACTTAGAGAAGCGGGCCTTGACGTCGTCGAGGTCCAGATAGCCCTCGTGGCAGAGCACCGCGTAGTAGGCCTCCATGGCGTGGCCCTTGGAGAGTACGAAGCGATCGCGGTTGGGATCGTCGACGGTCTCGGGAGAAATGTTGAGGTGGTTGGCATAGAGGGTCATCAGCGCATCGATGACCGACATGTCGCCGCCGATGTGCCCGCCAGCGCCAGCCATGATGATATCGACGCAATCGCGGCGAAGGTCCCAACGCAGGGATTCAAGCTCTTCGATAGTTGCCATTTCTACTCTCCTCGCAGGTAAGCTTTGACGTCTTCTTCGATGGGGTCGTACAGGTCGGGGACAATGCCGATGTACTTGCACGCCTCGTAGAGCACCGGCACCACGTTGGCGTGAATGGCGACGCAGTGGTGGATGTAGGGACCCTCGACGATCTTGGCCTCGAGGCGCTTGAGGTTGTCGACCTCGACCCACAGGTAGGTGCCCATGCCGGCCGGGCCGTCGATGCCGCGGGCGTTACCCAGCAGCAGCGAGTACTCGCCGTTGTCGCCGTCAAAGCGGGCAAGGGTGAGGTCGCCGTGCTTGGCCTCGGCCGTCAGCGCGCCGGGGTGATCGAAAGCCAGCGGGTAAGTGAGCTTGGGCTTGACGGCCGCGCAGCTGCAGGGCCAGGGGCCGCAGTGCTGCAGCAGCTCGCCGTTCTCGTTATCGGGATGACGCACGGTCCAGTCGGCGAACATGCCGCGGTGACGGCCCAGGTCGGCGGCCTCGACCATCAGCGCGGTGATAGCGCCATGGATGTCGGTCTCGCAGACGATGGGGATGCCCATCTCGTTGAGGATTGCGTTGGCGGCGCAGGGCATAATGCCCAACTCGTCCTGCAGGGCGTTCCAGCACTGGATGGCGCCGGCGTTGCAGCCGTACTTCTCGACCAGGCGCTTCATGGCAATGGCGAGTCCTGCGACCGCAGGAACCTTGTCCTCGGGGATGCAGATCTCAAAGCTGTCACCAATGTGGGCGAGCATGGTTGCCATGGCCTGCTCGTCAGCCTGGGCGTCGCGCACGGCCTGGACAAGCTCGGTCATGGGGATGGGCGAAAGCTGGATGTTGAACTTCTCGAGCAGCTCGCCCTCGTTGCACATGGTCGACCAGAAATCGAACGGACGGGTGGCCATCTGCAGGATGCGGGTGTGCTTGAAAGTCTTGACCACGTTGCACACGGCCAAAAAGTCCCAGACACCGCGCTCGAACTCGGGATCGGTCAGACGGCAGTTGGTCATGTAGGTGAAGGGAACCTGGAAGCGACGCAGGACCTTGCCGGTGGCGAACAGGCCGCACTGGCTATCGCGCAGACGGGTGCCGTCGGGCTCGGGGCGCTCGTCGCGCGGACCCCACAGCAGCACGGGCAAGCCGAGCTCGCGGGCAAGGCGGGCGCAGACATACTCGGTACCAAAGTTGGCGTGGCAGAGCATGATGCCGTCGACGCCCTCGGCGCGGAACTTCTCGACGATAGGCGCGATATGGCTGTCGTCGAACAGCAGGCCCTCGTCGTTGATGTCGTCGATATCCACAATCTCGACGCCGATCTCGCGCAGGCGATCAGCCGTCAGACCGCGATACTTGATCGCGTCCGGCGCGCTAAAGATACTGCGGCGCGTGGGCACAAAGCCGAGCTTGATCTTGTCCATGTACGTCCTCCCCTAGTCACATGTTCAGTAAACAGACGCATGTTTCGTTTTGTTCTGTTTACTAAATGTTTTACTCTTCTGTTTAGAAGTTTAGCGCGAAATACCCGTAGACGGTAGAGAAATCAGCCTAAACGGTATGTAAACAATCTGAACATACAAGGGAAACAAAAAGAGGACCCCGAAGGATCCTCTTCTGAATGGCACTATGTTAACTGCCCTAGCGAGCTTTGGCACGCTGCAGGCAATGCCGTCTCCGCCTAGATTTCGCGCACGCTCTGGCGCTCGACAAAATAGGTCGACACGGCCGTTTTGCAGGTATAGCTCTTGGGATTGCGGATGTTACCCACCAGACGGCGCACCGCGATCTCGCCCACCTCGTGTTTGGGAACATGCACCGTGGTGAGTGGCGGGTTGGAGAAGGCGCCCAGAGATAGGTCGTCAAAGCCGATGATCGAGACATCCTCGGGCACGCGAATGCCGTGCTCGTTGAACGCGCGCATGGCACCCACGGCGAGCACGTCGTTCTCGGCAAAGAAAGCCGTCGGCAGGTCGTCGCGTGAGACGCTGTCGAGCCATGCACCCATATCGCGATAGGCACCTTCGAGCGTGGTGCCCAGCGTGACGCGCCATGCCGGGTTTGCCTCGAGGCCCGCATCCTCAAGTGCTTGGCGATAGCCGCGCTCGCGATCCTTAAAGTTGCGGATACGAAGATCGCCTGCCAGATAGCCGATTTGCCTGTGACCCTTCTCGATAAGGTAGTCCACGGCGCGCAGCACCGAATCGGTATTGGCAATGACTACGGCATCAAAGTACTGGCGGTCGCTCCAGCCGTCGAGCACGATCAGGTGGGCGGCAGCGTTGGCGAACAGGGCGTAATCTTCCTCACCCAGCTCGGTACCCATCAGCACGATGGCGGCAGACGGGTCGGCGATCAGGCCCTCGACCTGCGGACGCACGGCGTCCAGGTCGCTAAAGTCGAGCGAGACAAAGCTCGTGCTCATGCCGTGGCGACGCGCCTGGCGCTCCACGCCCTCAATAACCGCGGGATGGAAGGTGCTCTCGTCCAGGATGGCGCCCGTCTTGCGCGCGAGCACAAACTGGATGCTCTCGAGCTGCGTCGACTGCTGATAGCCGAGCGACTGCGCGCACTCCAGGATGACTTTGGCGGTCTCCTCGCTCACGCTGCGCTTGCGGTTGAGCGCGTTGGACACGGTCGCAGGCGAAAAACCGGTGATGCGGCTGATTTCGCGGACACTTGCTTTGGCCATTGTTCCCCCTAGTAACGGTCGCGGTCGAGCATCGTGGCCTGACCGCCCCGTGACTCGACAACTAAACGACCGCAAATTCAATCTAAACAGAATAGTAAATGTTTAATAGCTAGTTTAGCCTGTTGTCAAGCGAAGCGACGCGACTATTCCCCCAACGGGCGTATTTACTCGGTAGCTAATCTGGATCGGGGCACAGAAACCGTTTAGCCAAGGATGCGAGCCATGCGTGCCTTAAACTCCGCGAGGAAACGTGGGGCGTCCACGGTGAGCGCCACGAGCGCGCTCTTATCTGGATCGGACAGACGGTGCTCGTCGCAGATGGTGCGGCCGCGATATTCACCCAGCAGATCAACACGCAGGTTGCAGCCGAGCGCACCTACGAGCGTGGGGTCGATCGCCACGGCGACAGCAAGCGGATCGTGCAGCGCGCAGCCGCCCAGGTAGGGCGCGTTCATTTCGTACGAACCGATATAGTGCTCGACCATGCTCGCAAACGCGCAGCCAGCCATAGTGCCCGAGCCCGTCCAGCCGGCAACGTCGCGACGTGTGAGCACCACGCGGTGCGTCACATCCAAGCCCACCATGGTGAGCTTGCGGCCCGAGCGCAACACGGCGTCGGCAGCCTCGGGGTCGCCCGCCATGTTGGCCTCGGCGCCCGCGCTCACGTTGCCGGGCACGGTAAGCGCACCGCCCATCACGACCACGCGGCCGATGGACATCATCGCCGCCGCATCGCGCTCCAGGGCAAGTGCCAGATTGGTGAGCGGGCCGGTCGCAACGTAGGCCAGATCGGGACCATAGGTACGCGCGGCATCAATCAGGTAATCGACCGCCGCATTGTCATCGGCCGACGTCGCGCCCACCGGCTCGTACGGCGAGGCGGGCACGCTTGCGCCGCCAATACCGTTCTTGCCGTGGATAAGCGTGGTGGACGCCGGCGGCGTGTAGGGTTCGGTCGCCTTCATGGGACGATCGGCGCCCAGGTACACCGGCACCTCGGGACGACCCAACAGGTCGAGCACCGCCAAGCAGTTGTGCGCCGACTGCTCGACGCGCACGTTGCCAAAGCACGTGGTGATGCCAACGAGCTCCACCTCGGGGCTCGCGATGGCATAGGCGAGCGCCATCGCATCGTCCACACCCATATCCAGATCAAGGATCAGCTTCTTGGTTGCCATTGTTCTACTCCGCTTCTCCGTCTACATCCAAACCGTCTAAACCAAACTTGTGCTCGACTTCCGCACGCGTGGGAATTGATTGCTGAGCGCCCAAGCGCGACACCGTCACCGCCGAGGCGCGAGCGCCCGCCGCCATGCACTCAAAGAGCGGCAGGCCCTCCAGACGAGCTGCAGCAAGCGCGCCAATAAATGTATCGCCCGCGGCCGTCGTATCGACCACCACGCTCGAAAGCGCCGGCATGCGCAGCGGCTCACCGCCATCGCCGAGCGTAACCGAGCCGGCGCCGCCCAGCGTGATGACCGCGGCGCCGGCGCCCTTGTCGAGCAGCGCATTGAGCGCGGCGACGCAGCTCGCATCATCTGTGGGCAGAATGCCCGTCAGTACCTGGCACTCGGTCTCGTTGGGGCAGACCAGGTCGACCGCAGGCCACGCTCCTGTCGGCAGGTCGCAGGCGGGCGCCGGGTTAAAGATCGTATAGAACCCCAGCTCGTGAGCGCAAGAAAGCGCCGCGGCCGTTGCCATCAGATCGCATTCGCCCTGGGCAATAAAGACGCTTCCGGCAGCCGGGGCAAACTCACAAACATCGCCATCGAGCTCATCGGTTACCAGACCTCGCAACGCGTGAGCAACGTCCTCGCCCGCAAGCGCATGGTTGGCGCCCGGCGACAGCACGATGCGGTTGTCGCTCTCACAGCGAATGATAGTCGCAGTACCGGT
Organism: uncultured Collinsella sp.; assembly: GCA_959599635.1. Classification (GTDB taxonomy): domain Bacteria; phylum Actinomycetota; class Coriobacteriia; order Coriobacteriales; family Coriobacteriaceae; genus Collinsella. The sequence goes on along the minus strand of CAUGJN010000001.1, from coordinate 59,160 downwards.
CTCCACGTCGTCGAGACGTGTCACGAACTCAACGCCCACGCCGGCATCTTGGAGCCCTGCCACAAGCGCATCGCCAAAGGTATCGCGCCCAACAGCGCCGATCATGCACGTGCGCGCACCCATGCGCGCAGCGGCAACGGCCTGATTGGCTCCCTTACCGCCGGCGTTGGTGATAAAACCGCTGCCATCGACCGTCTCGCCCGCGCGCGGCATGCGCTCGCACGCCACCGAAAGGTCCATGTTCATGCTGCCGAACACCGCAACGATGCTGTGATCCGCCATGGAAACCTCCTCGTCTTCAGGCTTTGCGCCCACCGTCGACCAACGATTGTGCACTCTCGCACCCCCTATAACTTTAGTCCACTTTGATGTGGACGCGCGCTTGAGCTTGCGCCAGCAGCAAGCATTCACAGGGGCAGGCGGCTACAATGAATACGTGCTGATTATTCTCGTCATTGGATGATGTTTTATGGAACAATTCTCGCAATCGGGCTCGCGCGGTCGACGCCGCACGGGCAACGAGCCGGCGCCGCACGAACGCGTGAAGGGCGAGCGCCGTGCCAACGAGCCGCGACGCACCGCGAGCCCCCATCGCGCTTCTGCCAACAACGCTGGCCGCGCCAACACTCCCGCCGCGGAGCAGACGCCTGCTCGCCCCAAGTCCCGCTACATCCCTGCGCTCGACGGCCTGCGCACGCTTGCCGTCGTCGCGGTGGTGCTCTATCACCTCAACCTCACGTGGGCTCAGGGCGGTCTGCTCGGCGTCACGATCTTCTTTGTGCTTTCGGGCTATCTGATCACGCGCTTGCTGCTCAACGAAGTCGCTAAGACCGGCCGCATCGACCTTAAGAGTTTCTGGATTCGCCGCATCCGTCGCCTGGTCCCCGCCGTGGTAACGGTAGTGTTCGTGACCTGCGCGCTGTGCACCATCTTTAACCACGTGATGCTCACCAAGATGCGCCCCGACATCCTGCCATCGCTGCTGTTCTTTAACAACTGGTGGCAGATTGCCCAAAACGTCTCGTACTTCAATGCTCTGGGCGACCCCTCGCCACTCACGCACTTTTGGTCGCTTGCCATCGAGGAACAGTTCTACCTGATTTGGCCGCCACTGCTGTTTGCCATGGTATCCATGCATGTGAGCAAGCCCAACACGCGCCGCGTGGTTCTGGGCCTTGCCGCGGCATCTGCCCTCGCCATGATGGTGCTTTACAACCCTGCCGCCGACCCCAGCCGCGTGTACTACGGCACCGACACCCGCGTGTTCTCGCTACTGCTGGGTGCCTGGATGGCCTTTATCCCCGATCGCGACCTAGCACCAGTGCGTCTCGCACATCGTTTGGGGCTCAATCGCCTGGCTGGCGCCGCCAAGCACGGCAAGAACGCCGAGGGCAAGTCTGGCGAGAAGGCCGGCGAAGCAGCCGAGACCGCCCCGGCACAGCCGAGCGCCCTCGTGCGCTTTTGGGCCTCGCCCGCATCCATCGATGTGTTGGGCGTCGCGGGCCTGGTTGGCCTTGCCGCCATGGTCGCGCTCACCAACGGCTACACCGCGTTCCAGTATCGCGGCGGCACGCTGTTATGTTCCATCCTCACGCTCATGGTCATCGCGGCCTGCGTGCAGCCCCAGGGAATGGTTGCCCGCGCGCTGTCAGCCGAGCCGCTCGTGTGGGTCGGCAAGCGCTCGTACAGCATCTACCTGTGGCACTATCCGCTGCTGCTGCTCATGAACCCGGTCGCCAACATCAACGATACGCCCTGGTGGCAGTACATTTTGCAGGTGCTGCTGGTGGTCGCCGTAGCCGAGTGCTCCTATCGCTTTATCGAAACGCCGTTTAGGAAGGGCGCCTTCGGCCGCACCGTATCCGAGTTCCGCGACGGCACCGCCACGCCCGCCAACTGGGTGCGCGCGCACGTCCCTGCCTGCGCAGCCTGCGCTGTCGTGTTGGTCGTTGCACTGGGCGGCCTGATCTTTGTGCCCGAGACGTCTGCGCTGAGCGGCGAGGGCGCCGAAGTTCTGAACAAGGAAGCCAAGAACACCGCGCCCACCGACCAGCAGGCGGCCGACGACACCGACAAGGACAACGACGGCTTCCCCGATGGCTCCTACGATCTGCTTATGATCGGCGACTCCGTGTCGCTGCGTGCCGTGGACACCTTTGACGGCGTGTTCCCGCACAGCCATATCGATGCCGAAAAGGGCCGCCAGTTTGATGCGGGCCGCGCGACATTTGAGGGCTATATCCAGCAGAACCTTGCCGGCAAGATCGTGGTCTTTGCCCTGGGCACCAACGGCTTGGTAACCGACGACCAGATCGACGCCATCATGGCCGATGCAGGAGATAAGCGTATTGTGGTGTTTGTGAACACGCGCAGCCCGCAGCCGTGGGTTGGCTCTACCAACCAGGCCATCGCCAACGCCGCTACGCGCTACAAGAACGTGCGCGTTATCGACTGGTACGGATACAGTGCCAATCGCAACGACCTGTTCGATGGCGATGGCACGCACCTGTCGACCACTGGCGTGACTGAGTACCTCAACTTGATCCACGATGCAGTCAAGAAGGACCTGCCCGTGCATCCCGAGGATCACGTCAACGATCCGCAGCCGGCGGCCGTCAAGTCTGCCACCGACGCGCTCGTCAATGCGCTCGCTCTCAAGCCGCACAAGCTGGGCACCGACAAGTAACCTGCAGCAAACAACCCAAAATCACTCTTTTAGAGTCGGCCCCAAGAGGTCGCGGGCAAAAAAGAGGCCGCAGCCCATGGCCGCGGCCCGCTCGAAACCCAAAAGAGGCGCTAAGCGCTGTAGCCCATCGCTTGCAGCACAAACATGACGACCGTCAACACCGTAATCACGGCGATAGTCGCCCAAGTGAGCACATTCCACACGCGGCCATTGCGGTTGGCGCCCATAATGTGACGGTCGGCAGCGATAACCACCTGGAACACCAGAACCACGGGCAGTAGCACGCCATTGATGACCTGCGAGGTCATCATAATCTGGAACAGATCGACACCGGGCATAAGCACCAGCACGGCAGAGATACCGATGATGGCCGTAATGATGCCGCGATAGACCGGAGCCTCGTCCCAGCTGCGATCGGCGCCGCGCTCCCAGCCAAATGCCTCGCAGATAGCGCTCGACGTAACGCCCGGCAACACGCAGGCAGCCAAAAAGCTCGCTGCGACCAAGCCCGAGGCAAACAACACCGTGGACCACTGGCCCGCGATGGGTTCCAGCGCGCGGGCAGCATCGGCAGCGTCGCTAATCTGGACGCCCGCGGGAAACAGCACCGTACCGGTCGTGATGATAATGAAGCCCGCAATGATATCAGCAGCGATCGAGCCGCTCACGGTATCAATACGCTGCAGCACGATATCGTCCTCGCCCGCATTCTTATCGACCACGTTGTTCTGAGCCAAGAAGATCATCCACGGTGCGATGGTGGTACCGATTGTTGCGACCACGAGCGACACGTAGCTGGGGTCGTTTTGAATATTGGGGACGACCAAGTCGACCGCGACCTCACCCCAGTTGGGGCCGGCCATAAACGCGGCGACGATGTAGGTCACAAACACGCAGCTTACCAGCAGCAGAATCTTCTCGATGCGCTGGAAACTGCCCGACATGGTAAGCATCCAAACCAACAGGGCCACCAATGGCACCGAGATACTCGCCGGCACCCCAAACAGGGCCAGGCCACTCGCGATACCCGCAAACTCCGAGATGGTAACGGCCGTGTTGGCGATCAGCAGCGCCGCCATGGCCAGCACGCTCTTGCGCACACCAAAGCGCTCGCGAATGAGCGACGCCAGGCCCTTACCCGTGACGCATCCGCAGCGCGCCGCGGTCTCCTGCGTCACGATAAGCAGCACGGTCATGACGGGAAGCATCCAGAGCATCTTGTAACCATAGCTGGCGCCCGCGCTGGAATACGTGGCAATGCCGCCGGCGTCGTTGCCCGAAAGCGCCGCCAACAGACCGGGGCCCATGGCGCCAAAGATGGCCGCAATGGTCAGCTTTTGCTTGGTACTCGCCTTTTGCTTCGTGTTTTGCACGCGACCACCTAACCCATGACTGACATGGCGAGCAGCACCGCGGCGATGCAATACGCCACACACGAGATCATGACGGCAATGACGTTCATGGCGGTGCCCGACGTGTTGAGGTCATGCTCGTCACGCCAGAACAGCACCATCAGGTAAATCACGGCACTCATGTTGCCAACCAGGCAAATGATGGCAGCGATATTAAAACACCCGGTAAAGAGTTGCTCCTCAAACATGGACGCATCGGGGAACGCAGCGGTGCGCACCAGCTGGGCGCACAGGTAGGTCACGAGTGACAGAATCAGGCCCATGCCCGTGCTCTGGAAGAAGAACCCCAGATACGGCTTGGGCTCGTCGTCGTGACCGTCATACTCCAGGAAGTAGTTCTTGACGAACGACACCATGCGCGAGGCCGCCAGCAGCACGAGCGGCATGGCGCACATGGGGAACACCACCAGATGCGCGGAGCCGAGCGCCGTTCCCAGCACGGTCGCTATAATGCACGACGCGATGCCCCATACAACAACCCAGTACTGGCGATGCACGAACCAGCTGAGCACATTCGTCGAGTCATCGGACGCGCTGTCGCCCGAGCCGACACCGGCGATCTGCAGGTCCTCCTGATGCTCCTCGGCGATAACGTCCATGGCATCGTCGAAGGTCACGATACCCAGGATATGACGGTTCTCGTCGCAGACAGGGATGGCAACCAGGTCGTACTTGGTCATCTCGTCCGTCACGTCTTCCTGGTCCTCGTCGGGCGACACGTAGACCAGGTCGCGATAGGCGAGCTGGCCCAGCGTGGCGTCGCGGTCGGCCACGATCAGCGTGCGCAGCGAAAGTACGCCCGTCAGCATGCCACTCGGATCCTCGGTATAGACGTAATAGACGCTCTCGAAGTCCTCGTCGAGCTCGCGAATCGCCTCGATGGCGTCACCGACCGTTGCCGTAGCGGGCAGGGAGACAAACTCCGAGGTCATAATGCGGCCGGCGGTGTTGTCCTCATACCCCAGCAGGTTACGAATCGCCTTCTCCTCCTTGACGCCCATCAGGCGCAGGAGCTTCTCGGCCTTCTCGTAATCAAGCTCGTCGATCAGGTCGGCAGCGTCGTCCGGGTCCATCATGGCCAGCATCGACGATGCGTCGGTGTCGGACAGGCCCTCGAGCATCTCGGTCATAAGCTCGTCGTCATCGAACTCCGAGATGGCCTCGGCGGCCTGGGCGGTATCGAGCTGCGCAAACACCTGCGCACGCAGGCGCGGGTCGAGCTGCTCGATAATGTCGGCGATGTCGGCAGGGTGCAGCTCGCCGAGCGTCTTGTGCGACACCGAGAGTTGGATGTTTTTAGTCGAGCGGTCGAGCAGGTCCATGTAGGACCAAGCGATGATGTCCTCGCTGAGCGGCTTGCCCAGGTGCTTCATAAAGCCCTCGACGACGTGCTCGAGTGCGGGGCTGATCGCGCGCAGCAGACCGCGGGCACCGACCTCGGCACCCAACAGGCGCAGCTGGTTTTCGCCCGACATGGAAAACTTGATGTCGTTGACGCGCACGACCTTCATGCCCTGCGTGTCGACGATCTGCTTATTGAGCACGTCGCGCGCCAGCAGGAGCTCGGTCGGCTGCAGGTACGAGAAGCGAATATTGGTGGCAGACGTGTTGAGATACACGCCCGTCTCGTCGATACGGTCGACCCATTTGCGCCAGCTGATCATAAACGGCGTCTTGCCGGGGCCGCGGAACGCGAGCGACGTCACGTGCGGAAAAACTTCGCCGGTAGCAATGCCAAAATCGTTGACCACGCCGAGCTTTTCGCCGTCGACGTCCAAGACCGGCAATTTGAGCATCTCACTCAGATAATTCAATGGTGCTCCCCATCATTATTCCTCCGGACGCGGCCGCGCGTGCGGCGTCCGGGGGCTTCTGGATATGTATACGCATGCGCGGGCGGCACGCCGCTCGACGCTTACACCCCGTGCATGCGCAAAAAGCACCTGCATGGGGTCATCGACTGTATGGTCGAGGTTTGGATTTCACCTGTAACCTTTCTCTTGACCCTCATTAACCGCAGTAACTATAGCATCAGCATCGCCCTGCGGCATCGAATTTATGCGCTGCACATTGCAGGCATACCAAACGCTGACGTATCCGTGACATAGCCCTTGGGGACGTTCTTAAACGACTACCCAATGACTACTCTGTGGTGTCATCGTCCTCGGCAAGTTGGGGGAACACGGCGTCCTTGGGCATGGTGACCTTCGTCAGCGAGGTGAGCTTTTTGCTGAGCGATGTGTCCGTCTTGACCAGGTCGCTGAGCGTCACGATCTTGTAGCCGTCGGCGACAAGGCCGTCGATGATCTGCGGCAGCGCCTCGAGCGTCTGCTCGGCGCATTCGTCCCTATCGGTCAGCAACACAATATTGCCCGGCGTCACCGAATCGAGCACCGTCGAGACCTGCTCGTCGGCACCGTTGAGCAGCCAGTCGCCCGAGTCAATATTCCACGAGACCACGGCGGAAACCAGGTCCATAGCATCAATCCAGTTTTGCTCGTCAAAGGCAGCGTAGGGAGCACGCAGCAGCATCGTCTTCACGCCGGTCGCCGACTTAATCGCATCGGTGCCTTTCGTGATCTGCTCGCGTACCGCCTCACGGTCCTGACCCTTGAGCGAATCGTCGCTGTAGCTGTTGGATCCGATCTCGCACCCGGCATCGACAATCGCCTTGGCCGTGGCAGGCGAGGCCTCGGCCGCATCGCCCGAAAGGAAGAACGTCGCGGTAACGCCCTTTTCCTTGAGCACCTGCAAGATCTGTTTGGTGGCGCCGCTCGGACCCTCGTCAAACGTCAGCGCCACGTACTTTTCGTTGCCCTTGGGCGCCACGCTGGCGCACGCAACGACGCAATCGGCGGCGGGCACAACCTCGCCGCGGTCCTGCGTCTTGCCCGACTGCTCACCAACCCACACCTCGGAGCGGCCCTGGACACCCCATGTCTGCACATACTCGATAGCGCCCGTGCCCTCGACCTTGAGCTTGGGCTCGATAACCGTAGCCTGAACCTCGTGCTTCTCGTAGGTGTTACGGCCATCCTTGACCGTCACCTTCTCGCCGCCCTCAAGTTCGCGGCTATCCCATTTGCCCTGTTTTATGCGCTTGCCGTCCACCTTAACCGACAGCTTTTCGCCGCCATGGCGCTTGAGCACGCTGTCATCGACGGCCAGCAGGTCGCCTGCGTCGTAGGTGTCAGTCAACTCCTGGTCGTCGATGAGATTCTGCAGCGTAGAGCCCACGCGCACCGCGGTCTTCTCGCCGTTGAGCTCCACGTCCACGCTGCGGTTGACGTAGCCCACGACGGCAGCGATAAACAGTACGAGTGCGCAACCCACGGCGATGAGCGCATAGGGCAGACGGGACGGTCGGCGCGGCGAGCGCCCGTTGCCGATGCGCGCGCTGCGGTCGCTAAACCCGCGGCTATGGTTGAGGTACATCGCGCCGGGCTTACGGCGACGGCGGCGCTGACCGCTGGGCAGCTGCCCCAGGTCGCGGCGCGCCGTCGGACGCGTACCCGAACGCCCGTTTAAGTTGGATCCGTTTTGGCGCATGTGCCCTCCCCCATAAACACAGCAAGCCGGAGCAACAGGTCTCCGGCTTGCCTCCCATCATTTGGTACGTCGCTATTATGTAGCTTTTGACGAGCCTCCGCTCGCCTTTTGGTATTCGTCCTTAAAGGCCTTGAACATACCGCGCGTCTTGCCGAGCTGCTTGCCCAGTGCGCGGCTGCCCTTGTCCACGGCGACCGATCCCTTGTCGTCGAGCACCTTGGCGCCCTTTTTGACCTTGTCGCCCACCACGACGCTGGCCTCGGCGGCCTTGGCGGCCGCACCGCCCGAATACCCGAGCGCCTTGACCTCGTCCGAGACAATCATCGCGCCGTTCTCGTAGCCGCGCAGCATCGTCGGCGGCACCTGCGTGTCACCAACCAAAACACTCGAAGCAGCACCGGCGGTCACATAGAATGCCTGCACGATGCCCGAGCGCGGCTTGAACTCGACGTCCGAGCAATAGCCCACGACGTCGCCCGATTCCGTGCGCACGTCCATACCGACCCAGATGATGCAATCGTCCAGGTTGATGTCGAGGCGCTTGGCGGCGGCGGCATCGTACGTGTCCTTAACGTCATCGACCGCAATGGCGCCCTCGTAGACACCAATGGCGTCGAGCGCTACGAATCGATCGGGACGCTCGATCATGCCCGCGATATCGGACTGGCGGACCATAAAGCCGACCACGCGCGTACCGCCCGGGGTAAAGACCGGAAAGTGAATCTTTCCGAGCTTTTTAGGGCTGCGCGGCGTGCCGTCCTTTTTGGTGCGCTTGTCCTCGGTAGGCTTGCGATAGATCTTGGCGCCGACAAAATCCCCGGCGCGCATTATGCCTCGGTCGAGGGCTCCGCAGCCTCGGCATCAGCCTCGACGGCGTTCTCGACCACGACGTCGGCGGCAGGCGTCACGTTGCCGCCCGAAATGGCGTCGTTGAGTTGCTCGCGCAGCTGGTCCATGCGCTCGCGGGCCAGGTCGACCTTGGCGCGCAGGTCGTCGGTCTTGGCGTCGACCATCGGGCCAAAGTCATTCACCGCAGCACGGGCCTCCTCGGCGCTGTGCTCGTAGGTGTCGCGCATATTGTCCCAGGCGTCGTTGGCGATATCGGCAGCCATGGCGCGGGTTTCGGCGCCCGAGCGCGGGGCCAGAGCAACGCCGATAATAGCGCCGGCAGCGGCACCAAAAAGTGCGCCGGAGACAAAGCTGAAAGTCTTACCCATGATCATTCCTCTCCTGCGGGCACGTCGGTGCCCACCGTTTGAATGCTGTCCATTATACCCGCAGCGCATCACTTGCCGCTCCGCTCATCTGCGTATGGCAAAGGCGCAGGTACGTGATGGTGATAAACGCGTAGGCCTACTCCTGAGGCATAGCCGGCATGGCCACCGTGGCGGCCGGGTCCTCGCCGGCGCCGTCAACGAGCGGTAGGCCGCCCTCATGCGCAGGTCCCGCCGGAACCGTCGCCGCACCGCCAAAGACGGCAGCGGAGGCCTCGTGGCTCTCGGCAACCGCGCCCTCGGTATCAATCGCCACCTGGGGCTCATCGTCAAAGTTGGGGACGCCCTGGGGCTCGGTGGGAACGGGCTCGGCAGTCGCATCGGCAACGGGCTCGGCGTCGACCGGCACATCGCCCTCGTCAGCGCCCTCGTCCTCGGCAGCATCTTCGCCGTTCGCAGCAGCGACGGCCTCGTGAGGATCCTTGCCCTCGGCCTCGGCGCGCATGCCCAGCACCAGGTTGCGCAGGCCCGCGACCGTACCTTCCACGTCGGGGGCAGGCTGGTTGGCGTGCAGGTACGCCCAGTCCATCATAAAGGTGGCCGACGACAGCGCACCGATGGCCAGTGCGTCGTCGGGGCACGAAAGCTCGACCTCAAAGACACGCTCGTCATGCTCGCTTACGCGCGTGCGGCCGCACGAGATGCTACCGGCAAGACCGGTCTCGTTCATGAGCTCGACCGTCACGTGCTCCAGCAGATGGCAGAGCTCGGTCTGGCCCATGCAGTCCTGGAACTCGCGGCCGGAATCGCCCAGGCACAGATGCTTGGCAATCGCCGGCACCAGGTAGTACACGCGCGCCGTGGCCTCGATGTCCTCCGAAGTCATGAGCGGCATGCCGGGGTTCACCAGCACATGCGCGCAGATCTTGTCCTCGCTGACGGTGACCTTAAGGATGTTGAACAGGCCTGCCATAACTCTCCCCTACTCTTCCTTACCCTACTCGTCGCCATCGTGCGGGTCCGCAGAGCCCGCACCCGACGACGCCGGCTTCTCTGCCGAAGACTCGGAATCCTTCTTATCGGTTTCGGCCGGAGCGATCACGCGAATGAGCGAGATGCGCTGGCCTCGCATCGACTGCACCTTAAACTTGTACCCCGCAACCTCAAACACCTCTCCGATGTCGGGCACCGAGTCGCAAAGCTCCAAAATCCAGCCGGCGATGGTCTCATAATCATCGCTTTCCTCGAGCGGCCAACCAAGCTCAATCGCGTCATCGCACGAAAAACGCCCATCGACGAGCCACTCGCGGCGCGAGAGGCGCGTGAGGTACTTGTTGTCGGGGTCGAACTCGTCCTCGATCTCGCCGACGATCTCCTCGACGATGTCCTCGATGGTGATGATGCCGGCCGTGCCGCCGTACTCGTCCACGACCACCACGATCTGGTCGTGCGAAGTCTGCATCTCGGACAGCAGCGGCAGGATGTCCTTGGTGTCGGGCACAAAGGTGGCGTCGCGCAAAAAGCCGGCGATGGACTGGTCGCCCTTGCCGTCGAGCGCGGGCTGAATCAGGTCCTTGATATGCGCGATGCCCGCCACGTTGTCGGGGTCCTCGTGATAGACGGGAATGCGGCTAAAGCCGGTCTGGCGCATGGTGGACAGCACGTCGGCGACCGTCTCGTCGTCCTCGCACATGGTGGTGTCCACGCGCGGCACCATGACCTCGCGAGCCACGGTGTCGCCCAGGTCGAAGATCTCGTGGATCATGCGCTTTTCCTCGTCGAGCAGGTCGTCCTGCTCCGAGACCATGTACTTGATCTCTTCCTCCGAGACGTTCTGGCGGTCGTCGGCGCTCTTGATGCGCAGGATGCGGGCCAGGCCGTCGGAGCAGGCACCGGTCAGCCACACGAGCGGGCGGGCGATCTTTTGGAATACGGAGAGCGGTCCCACGACCTGCTTGGATACGCCCTCGGCGTTAGCAAGGCCGATGCGCTTGGGCACGAGCTCGCCGATCACGATGGACACAAAGGCGACGGCGACGGTGATGATGACCGGCGCCAGGCCGCGCGCGATGGCGGAGAGCGGCGCGATGCCAAAGCTCATGAGCCACGTGGCGAGCGGGTCGGACAGGCTCGTCGAGGCGACGGCAGACGAGGCGAAGCCCACGAGCGTGATGGCGACCTGGATGGTGGCGAGCAGTTGGTCGGAGTCGGCAGCCAGCTTAATGGCACGCTCGGCGCGCTTGTCGCCTTCCTCGGCCTCGTGCTCCAGCACGGCGCGCTTGGCCGTGGTGAGCGCCATCTCGGACATAGAGAAGTAGCCGTTGATGAGGGTCAAAACGAGGGTGGTGATAAGGGAGATGGTTATGTCCATCGGGAGTTTCTCGAACCTCCAAGATTCGGGACGTTAGGTAGTAAGCGTAGGTGACGGATAGGGCAGTTGCGCCCGGCGGCCGCTCGGATGGGCCCGCGGGCACAGACGCGATCGCTAGATTACGAAGAGGATCACCGCCATGAACTGGAAGATACTGCCGGCGAGCACCCACAAGTGAAACACACTGTGCAGGTAACGCACGTTTTTGGCGATGTAGAACGGCACGCCCACGGTGTAGCACACGCCGCCGACAGCGAGCAGGGCAAGTGCCACGGGGTTGAGCAGCGACACGAGCTCGGGCAGCTTAAAGACGACGAGCCAGCCCATCAGCAGATAGACCAGGCCGCTTACCCAATGCGGCTGGCGCTCGCGCAAAAAACACTCGAGGGCGATCCCGACGATGGCGATGGCCCATACGGCAAAAAACAGCACGGGACCACCGTCGTTTGCCAGCGTAATGAGGCAAAACGGCGTATAGCTGCCGGCAATGAGCAGATAGATACAGCTGTGGTCGATAATGCGGAACACGCGCTTAGCGCCCGCGGGCTGAATCGCATGGTAGAGCGTGGAGGCAAGGTATTCGAGAATAATACTGGCGCCGTAGACGATTGCCGCGGCCATGTGGGCCGGGCCACCGCCGCGCAGTGCAGCGAATACGATCAGGAGCACCAGACCCGCGATACCCAGCAAGCAGCCGACACCATGGGTGACGGAGTTCATAATCTCCTCGCCCACCGTGTAGTGCGGAACGGCCGCGGCCTTGGGTCGCGGCTTGGAACTGTCGCTCGAATCGGACATGCCGGTTACATCCTCCAACGTAAAGAGTTCTCAACACTATATCAAAGCGTCTGGGTGCGTGCGAAATTTGCACCATACGTGACCCTTTGTTTACCCATTCTTTGCCTGTTGACGCATCAACGGCGAACGTCCATAATGCGCTTGCATTAAATGTTGATGTATTAACATCTTATAGGAGAATACCGCATGGCTCAAAACGCACATTCCCATCGAAGGCTCAAGATAGCCGGCATCGTTGCACTGGTGGCTGTCGTTGCGCTGCTCGGATTTGCCGGCAACTTTCTGTTTGACTTCGCGCTGAATCCCCGCGCTCCATACACCATGAAGATGATGCAGGACGGCAAGGAAAGTGAGCAGCCGGATGCCGAGGGAACCGAGGCGCGGGCATGGTTTAAAGAGAACCGCGAGAGCAGCAGCCTCACCGCAGATGACGGAACCGAACTTGCCGCTTGGTATTTTGTCGCCCCAGAGAGCACGCACAATTACGCTATCTGCCTACACGGATACACCGATGAGCCCATCGGTATGGCCCGATACGTCAAGCGATTCCACGACCGCGGCATGAACGTGCTCGCACCTGCCGCCCGCGCCCACGAGCGTTCCGGCGGTGACTACATCGGCATGGGCTGGCCCGAGCGACTCGATGTCGTCGCGTGGATCGGGCGGATCGTTGCGGCCGATCCCAAGGCGCGCATCCTGGTCTTTGGCGAGTCGATGGGTGCAGCGACCGCCATGAATGTAGCGGGGGAATCTCTGCCCGCAAACGTGAAATGCATTATCGAGGACTGCGGCTATACAAGCGTTTGGGACGAGTTTTCCCTGCAGCTCAAGGACGTGTTCGGCCTGCCCAGCTTTCCCTTGCTCGATGTAGCAAACTTAGTGTGCAACGTGCGCGCAGGCTACGACTTTCATAAGGCGAGCAGTGTGGACCAACTCGAACACGCGACGGTTCCCATGCTGTTTATCCACGGCGACCAGGACACCTTTGTGCCGTACGACATGCTCGACCAAAACTACGACGCGTGCGCCAGCAAGGTTAAACAGAAGCTCACTATCCACGGCGCCACCCACGCCAAGAGCGCGCAAGTTGACCCCGAGCTCTACTGGAACACGGTCGACGACTTCCTCGACAAGAATTTTTAAGCAAATAGTACGGTTTACTGGTCTATCTGGCCCCTAGCACTTCCAAAAAGCCGCCCGTGGGCGCTGTGCTCACGGGCGGTTTTTACTAACGTTGCGCTACAAAAGCGCTTGATATGTCCAATAGCTAGGCGCTATTTGACCTCGATGAGCTCGTACTTGCTCGTGCCCAGGCCGATCTTCTCGGCATGCGCGATGCACGCGCGCCAGTCGGTGTCGGGATGCGTGATGCAGAAGGGATCCTTGGCCTGCTCGCCCTCCAGATGCTCGTGATTATGCTCCATCTTGGCCGCGCTGTCGGTAAGCTCGGTGTTAGGCAGCGGCTCGGACGCCAGGACGGCGTCGGCGCAGGCCTGGTCGATGGCGACCGGGTCGAAGCTCGCGAACATGCCGATGTCGTTGACGATGGGCGTGTCGTTTTCGGGGTGGCAGTCGCAGTTGGGGCTGATGTCCATGGCAAGCGAGATGTGGAAGCTCGGACGGTCCTGAACAATGGCCTTGGTGTACTCGGCGATCTTGTAGTTGAGTACGTCGGCCGCGGCATCATAGTCGGGCTTGATGCAGTCCTGGTTGCACGCCGCAATACAGCGTCCGCAGCCCACGCAGCGATCGTGGTCGATGGTAGCCACGTGAACCGTGCGGGTGCTGCCGTTGGCAAGCTCGCGCTCACGCGTACCGTCAAACGTGATGGCGCTGTGCGCGCAAATCTTCTCGCAGGCACGGCAACCTACGCAGTTGGTGGTATCGACGCTTGGCTTGCCGGCGGCATGCTGCTCCATCTTGCCGGCACGGCTGCCGCCTCCCATGCCCAGGTTCTTCATGGCACCGCCAAAACCGGCCTGCTCATGGCCCTTAAAGTGGGTGAGGCTAATCACGATGTCGGCATCCATGAGCGCCTGACCGATCTTTGCCTCGCGCACGTACTCGCCGCCCTCGACCGGGACGAGCGCCTCGTCGGTGCCCTTGAGGCCGTCGGCGATGATGATCTGGCAGCCCGTGGCGTACGGGGTAAAGCCGTTCTGGTAGGCGGTGTCGATGTGCTCGAGCGCGTTTTTGCGGCTGCCCACATAAAGCGTGTTGCAGTCGGTGAGGAAGGGCTTGCCGCCCAGCTCCTTCACCACGTCCGCGACGGCACGGGCGTAGTTGGGGCGCAAAAAGCTCAGGTTGCCCAGCTCGCCAAAGTGGATCTTGATGGCGACGAACTTGTTCTCGAAGTCAATCTGCTCGATGCCGGCGCGACGGATGAGGCGCTTGAGCTTGTCGAGCTGGCTCTCGCGGCCGTGCGTGCGCAGGTTGGTGAAATACACCTTGGCGGGCGCAGCGGGTGCAGTTGCGGTCATAGATATATCCCCTCGGTCTATATGGCGTTACAGACATAGAGGATGGTACCCGGTGAAGTGGGGTTGAAGTCAAGCGCAACACCGAGTCGTTAGGCACTCATTGGGGACAGACTTAAATGAGTGCCGCCAGGGACAGTCCTTGCCAGTCCGGCCGGCGAGCCGGCGATCCGGCAAAGACTGTCCCCAACGACTAGTCGTTTAAGAACGTCCCCAATGACTACTCCTGCACCTTGAGGGCTTCGGCCAGGCTGACGCGCTTGATAGAGCGCGTGTGCAGCAGCGCCACGACCAGGTAGGTCGCAAAGCCGATGCCGATGCATGCAGCCATGGACCAAGCGGGCACGTAGATCTCGATATTGCCGTTGTAGGCGAGCAGCATCGAGCGGAAGATGGCCGTGAGCGAGCCAATAATGACCGGCAGGCTCAGCACGAGCGACGCCGCCACGCACAGCGTGATCGAGCGGATGTACAGATGCGAGATCTCGCTATCGCGATAGCCAAAGACTTTCATGTAGCTGATCGAACGGGCGCTGTGGTCGATCACCGCCTTGGTCAGCAGGTACATAAACAGCAGGAAGATAAACACCGCGAGCCCGACCATCATGCCGATCATTTTGCTCATCATGCCGATGAACTGGTCACCCACGGCGCGCATGTCGTCGGGCGTGGTGTCACCGGCAAAGTAACGAGCATCGAGGTCGAGCTTCTCGTCGCTCACATAGCCGTTAAAGTAGGCGGCGTCGTTGCCGAACAGCTCGTTAAAGTCATCGATGCTCATATAGATATTCATGTCCGACTTTGAACCCCAGATGCAGTCCTTACCCGCGTACTCAAGAGAATAATCCCGAGCCTCGTACTTGTCGCGAAGCTCGACCTTCTGGCCCTCGCTCCAGCCAAACTTATCGAGCAGACCGCCGCCAAAGACGACGCGCCCGTCGCCGACGTTGAGGTCTTTCCAATAGCGCGAATGAGATGAAATGCCGTAGACGGAAATCGTCTCCTCGCCATTACCATCGCCGCGGTCGTATTGCAGCTGGTAAACGGCATATTTCTCGGCCTGCGCGATTGCACCCGCGCCGTTGTCGGTCGTGTTGATCGGGTGAATGTCGTCGTTGTCGGTGTCGATCTTAGAGGCCTTGTCGATCAGGTCGATGGCCTCATCGCGGTCGCAGCCGAGGGCATCGGCAAGATCGTCGAGGCGTGCGTAGAGCGCATCCTTCTTGTCCTTGACCTTAGCAAGCGCATCCTGCGCTGCAGTCAGGCTCTCGGCAGACGGAGATGCGGTCGCGGCATCGGCTGCCGTCTGCGCCGCATCGGCCGCGTCGTCAAGCTCGTCATCGGCATCCTGGGCGGCGGAGAGCAGCGCGCCGTCAATCGACTGCAAGCGCTCGAGCGCCGACCACTGCTCGCGCTCCTCGGCAGTGCCCTCGAGCTCCAGCGGCGCCTTGAGTGTGTACTGATGCTCGGCGACCAGGCTCGTCTCGAGGTTGTCCGCGTAGTGCGTCATCGTGGGCAAAATCGCCAGGCCAAAGAGCAGCAGCAGCGAGGCGAATGCAATGCCCACGAAGAGCGTGGCGAAGTTGCCCAGGTTGCGCAGGAAGACGCGCAGGCGGAAGCGCGAGACAAAGCCCATGCGCTCCGGCAGCTGCAGGCCGCGCTTGGTGCCCGATTTGCCGCTCGCCTCGTGACGAAGGAACTGCAACGGCGTCTTGCCCATCTTGCGAAGCAGGCCCACCAGCGTGATGAGGATGAGCGCGGCGGCGGGAACCACGGCGCACTTCACAAAGATCTCCCAGCTCCAGTACACCTGGAAGGGCGGCAGGCTGTACGAGCCGTAGTAGAGACCGCGCATGGGCTCGGTAAAGAACGCAACGCCGAGAGCGGTGCCCAGTAGCGCCGCGGCCACGCCTACGATGGCGGGAAGCGCTAGGTAGTGCAGCACGATTTCGCGACGGCGATAGCCGCTGGCGAGCAGCGTGCCGATAATGGCGCTCTCCTCCTCGATGGTGGCGTCGGTGAGCACCACAAAGACAAACGCCATGATCACGATGATGATGTCGAGCAACGTCATCCACATCATGGAGTCGCCGTCCACGTCGTCGCGCGCATAGCCAATGCCCTGATTGGAATCGGCATCGATCAGATCGTCCACGCGCGCATCGGCATCGGTCAGCGCCTCGACCATATCCTGCTCCGCATCGATGCGATCCGCGGTGGGGAGATCGCGATCGGTAAAGGTAAAGGAGTAGGTGTAGGCAGGCGCGCCGCCGGCGTCCTCAAGCGCGGCAAAGCCGGCGTCGGTGACCTCGGCCACGCCGTACGTGATGGTGTTCACCGTAAAGTCCGAATTGTCGAGGAACAGCGCCTGGCTATCGGGCTGGGTCATGATGCCGCAGATGGTGTAGGTGCGGCCCTCAAGCTCGACCTTATCGCCCACGGCGAGGTCGTTGTTGGTGGCGAAGACACGGTCGATTGCCACCTCATCGTCCGTCTTGGGCTGCCTGCCTTCGCAGTAGGACGCGATATCGACCTTGGTGCGGTGTGCATAGGTGCGCAGGGTGCGCTTGGTGCCGTCGTCGCCAGCCGCCTTTTTGATGATGGCGTCGATAGAGAAGTTCTTGTAGAACGTAACGCCGCCGACGTCCTCAGCCGCGTCTTCGGCAGCCTTGAGCTGATCTTTGGTGGCCTCGAAGGAGGTAGTCACGCGGCCGTCCTCGATCGTGTACGCATCGCGCATGTCGTCAATGAGGCAGCCGATGGAATGCGCCGCGAGCAAAAAGCCCGACGTGAGGGCGATGCTTCCGCACATAAGCAAAAAGATGCCCAGGTACTTGCCGATATTGCGGCGCAGCTCGCGCGGGAGTCGTTTTGCGAGAGGTGTCATGGCGCCGCCTACCAATCGAGCTCGGCGGCCGCGACGGGCGACTCGCTGAGCTCGTCCTCGACGATGCGCCCGTCGCGCAGGCGCAGCACGCGATTGGCCATGCGCGCGATGGCGGCGTTGTGGGTGACGATGATGATGGTGCAGCCGTAGGTGCGGTTGACGTCCTCCATGAGCTGCAGGATTTCCTTGGATGTCTTGTAGTCGAGCGCGCCCGTGGGCTCGTCGCACAGCAGCAGACCCGGATTTTTGACGAGCGCACGGCCGATGGCGCAGCGCTGCTGCTGGCCGCCCGAGACCTGGCGCGGAAACTTGTTGCGGTGCTCGTAGAGGCCCAGCGAACGCAGCAGATCGTCGACGTCGAGCGGTTTTTTGGACAGGTGCGCCGTGACCTCGATGTTTTCCTTGATGGTAAGGTCGGGCACCAGGTTGTAGAACTGGAAGACAAAGCCCAGCTCGCGGCGTCGGTACTCGCCCAGATCGGCGGGCTTGAGCGCCGTGAGATCGCAGCCGTCCACCATGATGGAGCCGCCGTCGGCATCCTCCAGGCCGCCGATCAGGTTGAGAAAGGTCGACTTGCCCGAGCCCGAGGGCCCCAGCATGACGCAGATCTCGCCGCGGTTGATGGACGTGTCGATGCCATCGAGTACCGTCAGGCGCGCATCACCGTCGCCATAGTGTTTCTTGAGCCCTTTGACCTGGACATACGCTTGCTTTGTCGCCATGCTATCCCCCGTTGTTAGCCTTCTGCCACTTTTCTAGGCTAATAGTAAACCCAGGTGAACTATTTTTAAGCGACGTGCGCGAACTATTTTCCAACCTACTCATTGGGGACAGACTTAAATGAGCGATTTCACTCATTTAAGTCTGTCCCCAATGAGTGGTCCCCAAGTGCCGACATATTGGGACAATCCCTGCCAGCCCTGCCGGCGAATCGGCAAAGACTGTCCCCGATGACCAGGTAGCTAGGCGTGGGATTTGGCGCGGGTGAGGGCCAGGCCTACGGCGGCGATGGCGGCGGCGAAGAGCACCGTGACGCCCAGATCGCAGGCGATGTCGCCCAGCACGGTGGACGTCAGGTCCGCGGCGAGCGCCTTGCCGATCGCGTCGTTCACCCAATACGTCGGCACAAAGTGCGCCACCGTCTGCACGGCCGAGCCCATGAGCGACAGCGGCATCCAGGCGCCGCCCAAAAACGTCATGAGCATGCCGAGCAGGTTGCCCACACCGTTGAGCAGCTCCTCGCGCGCGCCCAGGCTCGACAGCGTAAAGCCAACGGCCAGCGGCGTGCACGCCAGGGCAAACGTTGCCGCCAGCGCCAGGCACACGCGACCCACGCCGACCTCGGCAACCGCGCTGGCAAAGCCCACGACGCCCATCATGCTCGACACGAGCCAGATGCAGACGGTGAGCACGGCGGCGGCCGCGAACACAGCGAGCGAACGCTGGCGCTCAGAGACCGGGCTGGCATCCATGCGGCGCACGCGCTCGGGCTCGTTCATGCCCGAGAACACCAGTCCCACCGACACGATGACCGACGAGATGATCGCGTACGCGCCAAAGTTGAAGTACGACTCGAGCGTGGTAGCAGCAGTCGAGTCGACCTTGACCTGCTCGATCTGGACCTCCGCGCGCTTTGCGGCCGCGTGCTCGGCGGCCCTTGCGACGTCGCCGTTGGAGGCAGCGGGCTCTAGTGCGGCCGCAGCGCCCGCGAGCGAGATCCACCGCGAGGCCTCGGCAGACGAAAGCGCCGCCGCCATGGTGCCGGCACCGTAGGTCACATCGAGCTTGGGCAGGGACTCCCCCGCGCGGGCGGCTGCAACAAGATCGTCCTCAAACCCCTCCGGGATAAAGAACACGCAGTCGGCGCTGCCTTTGGCGCTGTTGCTCTTGGAGAGCGCGTCAGCAAGGTCGTATGTGTCGTCGCCGACGCCCGTGACCAGGTCAAAGCGTGAGCCCAGGTGCTTGGTAAGCGCCCGCGAAAGGTCGCTATCGTCGCGGTCGACCACGATCACGTTGGTGTCGTAGGGCTTGTACTCGGTAAGCTGCGACGAGTTCCAGCTCACCGAAGCCGCGATGAATACGCCCATGAGCGAGATGAACACCGTATAGATGAGCAGGTAGAACGGGTGCGCCAGCGCCATGCGAAGCGCGGTCTTAAAGGTGCTCATAGCGGCTCCTTCCAAAGATCAGCGTAGCGGCGGCGACAAACACCAGGGCCATCAGGACGAGCGCGCCGGCGCGAACAGCGAAGGGCCCCAGGTCCTCAAAGAAATACAGGCGATTGAACATGTCGCAGATGAGCTTGACGGGGTTGAGCCAGCACTCGACCGGACAAGCGCGGGCGACGTCGTCGGCAAGCGCCATCGCCGGCTCGCCGTAGAGGCCGGCGAACAGGGCGCACGTGGTGGCAAAGCCCGTGAGGATGCCCGACTTGGATGCCTTGCCGCCCTTAACGGGAAGCGTGCCCACAAAAAGCCCCAGGCCCGTGGCGGCAAGCGCGGATGCAGCCCCGCCCAGCAGGCACAACCCCTCGCGCCCGCCAAAGTCGACGCCCACGACCAGGCGCACGTAGCCGATCGCAACCGCCATCGATGCAAAGGAAACCAGCCACGAGCCGACAAAAATGCCGGCCAGCGACGCCGTCTTGGAAAGACCGCCCACGCAGCGGCGCGCGCCGAGGCCGGACAGATTGGGCTGCAAATCGACGACGCTCAAGGCGGCAAACTCGGCAGACATCATCGCGACCAGGCCAAAAAGCGCGTAATAGTAGATGACCGTGCCATCGGGCGTGGCACGAGTCAGGCTCACGCGGCGGGTTCCGCCCTCGAGCGACAGGGCGCGCGCAACCGCCGCCGGATCGGCGAGCGCCGCCGGGTTGTCCTGGGCAATCTGGGACATGAGCTCGGCATTTTGCGTATACGAGCTTGCCACCGTTTCAAGGATGCTGCGGTCGGTAAGCACCGACGAGGCGCGCGAGCTGTCGTAACTCGATAGCAGCGTGAGCCTGGGCGTGCCCGCGGCATCAACCGTATAGATGCCCGCGACCTCGCCGGCCTTGAGCGCTTTGCGCGCGGCAGCCAAGTCTTCGTACTCGCTCACATCGAGCAGCTGGTCGTCGCCTGCCTTGGCAAGCGAAGCTGCCACATCCTTAAAGGTCGAGGCATCCCAGGCCTCGTCCGCCACGACGGCAACCGGCACCGGGTCGACCGTGCCGTCGGAGCTGAGGTTCGCAAACATAAACATGAACATCGTGGAAAGCGCGATAGGAAAGAGAGCGCCCCAGACCCACGTGCTCGGCCGGCGCAGCAGCGTCTTGACCGTGGTGATGATGGTGTTGAACATGGCCGCCCCCTAGTCGCGCAGCTCGCGGCCGGTGATCTCGAGGAACACGTCGTTGAGGGTCGGCGGTTCGGAATAGATGCGGCCGAGCGGCACGTCATGCGAGCGCAGCGCATCGAGAATGTCCGTCAGGTTGTGCGGGCTCGCTTCGCACGAAAACGTGAGCTGTCCCGCCGTTGCCGAAAGGTCCAGAACGTGCGGCAGGCTTGCGACGGCACCGAGCGCCGCACTCGGAACCTCGCCGACCTCGATTACAATCTTCTCGCCCATCTGAATCATGCGCTTGAGCTCGTCGTTAGTGCCCTGCGCCAGCACGCGGCCGCCGTCCATGATCATAATGCGGCTGCAGATCTGCTCGACTTCCTCCATGTAATGGCTGGTATACACCACCGTGGCGCCCTCGTCGCGCAGGCGGCAGATGCCCTCCAGGATGGCGTTGCGGCTTTGCGGGTCGACCGCCACCGTGGGTTCGTCAAAAAAGATGAGCTCGGGCTTGTGCGCGATGCCGCAGGCAATGTTGAGACGACGCGTCAGGCCGCCCGAGAGCTTGCCGGGGCGGAACTTGGTAAAGTCGCCCAGGCCGATAAAGTCGATCGCCTCGTCCACCAGCGCGCGGCGGCGCTTGCGGTCGTTGACGTAGAGACTGCAGAAATAGTCGATGTTCTCGCGCACGGTGAGCTCGTCGAACACCGCCACCTGCTGCGGCACCACACCGATGCGGCGCTTGAGGTCGTAGCGGGCGGGCGTCATGCGCTCGCCGAACAGCTCGATGGTGCCCTTGTCGTAGGCGAGCAGCTGCAGGATGCAGTTGATGGACGTGGTCTTGCCCGAGCCGTTGGGGCCCAGCAGGCCAAAAATCTCGCCGGGGGCGATGTTCAGGTTAAAGTGGTCGAGCGCAATAAGATCGTCGTAGCGCTTGACGAGGTTTTCGACGTGGACGATGTCTGTCATGAGGCGGCCCTTCTGTTGGTCGTGGCCCGGTACGATTGCATCATCGCAGGAGCGGGCGGCGCGCACCAGTGAGCTTTGTCACGAGTGCGGAGGTCTTGGTCGTACGGCCTGCCGACGCCCCCGCTTTGCCGCGCGGGAGGAATGTCACGGTTGCGCAGGCGGCCCCTCCACCACGCGCGGCATCGCGTACAATACCCGTATGAACAGGCTTTTCGACAAATCGATTGTGCTGGCGTGCTGCATCGCAGCCGCCACAGGCCTTGCTGTGGACGCTCGCTTAGTCGCGGCGTTTTGCCTGGGCGTTATTGCCACCTCACTGGCCGAGGTCGCACAGGGAAATCGCGCCCGCCGTGCGAGCGAGGCCGTGAGCTACGCTTACATCATCGCGGCTGTCTTCGTGCCGCCGTTTATGCCGTTTGCGCCTCTCGCCCTCTATGACATCGCGCGGCGCGTGCGCCGTGAGCACGCCTGGATCGCGTTGGGTGTCGGTGCTGTCTTTGCCTGTGCGCTCGTCGCGGACCTTCGCGGCGGCGCGCTCACCGCCCGAACGCTGCTGCTAACCGCCATTCTTTCGGTCGCCGCCACGTTGCTGTCACTGCGCACCGCGCAGCTGGAGCGCGAACAGGAACGCATGCGCCGTACCCGCGACGAGCTGCAGGAACGAGCCCTCGCGCTCGAAGCGCGCAACCGCGATCTTGCCGACCGCCAGGACTACGAAGTCGAGCTCGCGACGCTCGCCGAACGCGCCCGCATCGCGCGCGAGATCCACGATAACGTCGGACACCAGCTCACGCGTGCCTCGCTACAAGCCGAAGCCCTGCGCGTGATCCACGCCGACGAGCCCGGCGTCGCCGCCGATTTCGCCGACGTCAAACGCACGGTTGACGAGGCGCTCCAACTTGTGCGTACTAGCGTCCATGCGCTCAACGACAACGCTGTCGACCTTTCCGTGCAGCTCGAACGCATTGTTGAAGGCGCGCGCTCGGACGGCGGCCCGCAGATTGAGCTTGAAGTTATGACCGAACATGCGCCCGCAAATGTCGCCAACTGCTTTGCGGCGGTCCTTCGCGAGGCGCTTTCCAACGCCATGCGCCACGCCCATGCCAATGCCGTTACCGTGCGGTGCATGGAGCATCCGTCGTTTTACCAGCTCATCGTTACCGATAATGGCGCGGACGCGACCCCGGCGAGCAGCAGCAACGTCGCAGAAGGCATGGGGCTCGGCTCCATGCGCGAGCGCGTCGAGGCGCTTGGCGGCACCTTCGCCGCCGGTCCGCGCGCCGGTGCCGGCGGCTGGCGTGTGTTCGCCACCGTTCCCAAACAGCAAGGAGATGAGGGCCGATGAGGCTCATCGTTGTCGACGACGACCGCCTAGTGGTCGATTCGCTCAAGATTATCCTGGGCGCCCAAACGCAGATCGAGGTAGTGGGCACCGGAGCCGACGGCAACGACGCGGTGGCACTCTACGCCGAACTCGCACCCGATATCGCGCTGCTCGACATTCAGATGCCGGGGCGCGACGGCCTTTCGGCGGCGCGCGAGATCCTTGAGCACGACCCCGCGGCACGCGTGGTGTTTCTGACGACATTCTCGGATGACGAGTACATTGTGTCGGCGCTCAAGCTGGGCGCCCGCGGTTACCTGATCAAGACCGATGTCGCCGCCATTCCGCCAGCGTTGGCGCAGGTCATGGATGGCAAACGCGTGCTCGAGGGCAAGGCGATCGAAGATGTCGATTTTGATGGGGCGAACGCTGAGGCCGGTGCGACTCGCCGGCCCGCGGCCTTTGCCGGTCTGACCGACCGCGAGTTCGAAGTCGCCGAGCTCATCGCCCGCGGCCTCGATAACAAGGAGATTGCCGCCACGGCTTATATGGGAGAAGGCACGGTGCGCAACCACATCAGCTCGATCCTGGCCAAAATGGGCCTGCGCAACCGTACGCAAATCGCCATCGCCTACCTGCGAGGGTAATTACCCAACGGCCGACCGCTTTGGCATAGCAAAATGGCTGCCATCGATTTAATGCCATTTCAAAACTAAGCCGGTTTACGGGGCTAAACTCAGGACCCCCATCCATACCCGCGTTTTCTGCAAAATGACGGCTCGTCTACCTGCAGTTTTATTTTCACGAATATCGGCATGGTTGGGGACTCGTGACTCAGCCCCGTAAACCGGCATAGTTTTGTTTGAACGGTCCTGCGCGAACGCACCCACCAGCCGCGTGGGGCCAAAAATGATCCGTTTTCCTCCGTCCCCGGGGGATCATTTGGCGGCGCCAACCACGAAATCGGCCCATCTACTACGTTTGACTCGATACCCCTGACCATGCCTTCGTTTTGAACAAAACCGCAGGCGTTCTACCTGCGGTTTTGTTTTCGCGTTTTTTGGCATGGTTGGGGGTAAGGGGATAAACGTAGTAGATGGGCCGATTTCGTGGCGGCCCTTCCTCCCCTGCGCACAAAAGTGCCGCCACGGAGAAGGGAGACGTCTCCGTGGCGGCTGGGGGTGGGGGTGGGGGCTATGTTCTGGCTTCCCGCCGGCCGCCCGGGGCCTTTTGGCCCCGGGCGCTGCCAGCGTGCCTAGCGCTTACGGATACCCCAGACCAGGGCTCCGACGCCGGCCATGGCGATGACAAATGCCATGAGCAGTGCGGCGGCCTGCTGGTCACCCGTAGTGGGCAGGAAGCCCTTAACCGTCTTGACGATGTTCGTCACGGTCTTGGACGTACCGGGGTCGGGCGTCGGCACGGGCGTCTCGGGCTTCTTGTACATGTTGTTGAACACGATACCCTCGACACTCTTGTCGCCCTTGGTAAAGGTGACGTTCGCCTTGAGGCTGCCCTCGCCGTCGTCGACCACGTTGACGGTCGCGGTAAAGACGGACTTGTCATAGGTCATACTGGCCTCGTCGCCCTTGACCTCGCTGATGGTGTAGACGTACGTACCGGGCTCGTCGTACTCGAACTTGTCGAAGTTGATCTTGCCGTCGGCATCGTTGGTGACGGTGGACTCGATGTCCTCGCCAACGAGCTTAAAGCCAAACTCGTCCTTCTTGAGCTCGCGTCCCTCGAGCACCTTGATGGCGCCGATGGAAACCTGCGTGGGCATGGCGTGATACTTGTTAGTAAAGCCAGCCGACTCGGTGGTTCCCTCGAGCTTGTGCGTCGCGGTCAGCGTGCCGTCGCCGTTGTCGGAGACGGTGGTCACGACGGTATAGGTCGCGCCGTCATAGGTGACGCCCTTGTACAGGCCGAGCGCGTTGGGGCAAGCCTCGCGCAGCGTGTACGTGTGCGTGCCGGGCGCCTCATAGTGGATCGGGCTCAGCGTAACGGTGCCGTTGGCGTCGTTGGTGCCGCTAGCGACAACCACGCCGTCCTCGAGCAGATCAAACGTGAACTCGCCGGCTGCAAGGTCGCGTCCGGTCAGACGCTTGACCGTCTTGACCTGATCGGTCACGGAAGAATCGGTGGGTGCCACGCTGTACGTGTTGGTGAACGTAAAGTCCGCACCGTCGCCGCCGTCGCGCTTGACGCTCAGATGTCCAGCGCCGTCATCGGTCACGGTGTAGGAGACCTTGCGCGTTACGTTAGCGTCGTTGGTCACGCCAGGGGCGCTACCGGACTCGGTCACCGTATAGGTAAAGGTGTGCGAGCGCGGGGCGGTGGGGGCTGCGGGCTCGGACTCGTCCTTGGTCTCGTCACCGCTGGCGTCAGCGTCAACCTCGGCCTCGTCGGCGTTGGCTTCAGCGTTGTTCGATGCATCGCCAGAAGCGTTGTCCGTCACGCCCAGGGCGCGGTTGAGGTCATCGAGCGTAAAGTGGATCTTGCCAAAGTCCACGTTGCCGGCCGCGTCGTTGGTTGCGGTCGTGCGCTCGGGCATCGGGGCACCCGCCTCATCGGCGGCCACGGTAAAGATGAACTTACCCGTGATGTCTGCCGGGGTCAGGCCCTCGGCAGCCTGGAGCTTCTTGGTGCCGGCAAGCGCGGCGTCAACGGCATCGGCGCCGTAGACGTTCTCGAACAAGGGCTCGATGCCACCGTAGTCGACCGTTGCCGTCAGGGTACCGTCACCGTTATCGACGACGATAACCTTAAAGCCAAAGTACCACGTTGTAGCAGAAACGCCGTTCGGCAGCCCGTGTATAGCTTCGTAGGCCGTGTAGTTAATGGTCCAAGCAAGCTTACCGTCCTTGTCGGTACGATGGGCAAGCCCGGCAGACTCAAGATCGGCAAGCATCTTGGTGTCGTAGTGCAGCGCATCAAAGCTCACGTGCCCACCGATATTGGGCTTGAGATTTTCATAACCCACAAGCTCACCCTGATAGGCGATACCGAACCAGAACTCGCCGTCAACCATCGGGCGACCGGTCAGGGTCTTGGCGGCAACGACCTGAGCAGCGGTGCCACCAGGCGTGTTGGTCGTAGCGCTATAGCTGTTGACGAACGGGACCACGGCGCTCTCGACCGCGGCCGCGCCGGTCTTGTACTCGGTCACCAGCGTGCCCTCGGGACCGCCGGAGACGGTCGTCGTGGCGGTGAGCGTGCCGGCGGTGTCGTCGGCGATGGCGATCGTCACGGTGCGGACAGCGTCGTCGTAGGTGTAACCCGGCTGGCCGTCGTTCTTCTCGGCCACGGTGTACGTAAAGGTCTTGCCGGCATCAGCCTGCGTAAATTTGACCTCATGGCCCGCCAGAATGTCAATCTGGCCGACTGTTCCCTCTATCGTTGCGGGGGACTCAAAGTTGTTGGCCCCGGGCAGCAGACCAAGTGCGTTGGCCGAAGCCTCGTCGGCGGGCGTCACGGTAAAGCTAAACTGGCCCTCAGTCATGGGACGTCCGGAGAGGGTCTTGCTGAGCTTGAGGCCGCCGGCCGCGGCGTAATCGAGCTCAGTGCGGTACGTGTTGGTGAAGCGGCCGCTTTCCTTCTTGGTGACGTTGGCGGTCAGCTTGCCCTCGCCGTTCTCGGTCACGGTCACTTCGGCGGTCGCGACATGTCCGTCATACGTCATGCCTGCCGCATTGCCCGCGTTCTCGCGGATCTCATACTTGTAGGTTCCGGCAGCCGTGTAGCGTATCTCGCCGAAGTTGATGGCGGCGATGCCGTCCTTCGCGTCCTTCTTGCTCACGGTCACGGTTGCGGGGTCGGGCAGCGGGGCGTCCGTACCCTCGGCTGCGCTGATGGTAAAGCTGAACTTATCGGCGTCCGTCCAGTCGCGGCCGTCAATGGCCTTGCTCAGGCCAAAGTCGAGCTCAGTGTCGAGCGGGGTCACGCTGTAGGTGTTCTTGAACTCGGCGGGCTCGGCGCCCTTCAGGACATGCTCGGCCTTGAGAGTGCCGTCGCCGTTATCGGTGATGGTCGTCACGATGGTGAACTTGGCATCACTGTAGGTGACGCCCTTGCTAGTGGTTCCACCGTTGACCTCGCGCAGAGTGTAGGCGTGCGTTCCGGCCTTTTCGTACTTCACGGGGCTCATCGTAATCGTGCCGTCGGTGGCGTTCTTGCCGGTGGCGACGACCTTGTCGCCCTCGACGAGCTGGAAGGAGAACTCGCCGTCCTTGAGGTCGCGCCCGGTCAGGACCTTGGTCGCGGTGATCTGGTCGGTGACGCTAAATTCGCCGGGGTTCGGCTTGTAGGAATTCTTGAACTCAGCAGTCTTGGCATCCTTCAGCTCGTGCTTCGCCACGAGCTTGCCCTTGCCGTTATCGGTGATCGTAGTCACGACGGTATAGGTCTTATCGTCGTAGGCGATGCCGTTGCCTTCGGCGCCCTTGGCCTCACGCAGGATATAGGTATGCTCGCCGGCCTTGTCGTAGGTGATTTTGTCCATGACGATCTTGCCGTCGGCATCGTTCTTGCCGGTGGCGACGACCTTGCCGTCCTTGACGAGCTCGAAGGAGAACTCGCCGGCGGTCATGTCACGCCCGGTCAGGGACTTGGTCGCGGTGATCTGATCGGTGACACTGGAGTTCACGGGAGTCACGCTGTAAGCATTCTCGAAGATAGCCTTCTCGACGTCCTGCAGCTCATGCTTAACCGTGAGCTTGCCATTGCCATCATCGGTGACGGTGGTCACGACGGTGTAGGCCGCGGTGCTGTAGGTGATACCGTTGTCGGCATCGACCTTGACCTCGCGTAGCGTGTAGGTGTGCGTTCCGGCCTCGGTGTAGGTGATCTTGTCCATCGTGATCTTGCCGTCGGCCGCATTGGTGCCCCTGGCGACGACATCGTTGCCCTCGACGAGCTCGAAGGAGAACTCGCCTTCCTTGAGGTCGCGGCCTGTCAGGGTCTTGGTCGCGGTGATCTGGTCGGTGACGCTGGACTTATTCGGGGCAGTGTTGTACTTGTTCTCAAAGCGTGCCGTCTCGGGACCCTCGAGCGTATGGGTCACCTTAAGCGTGCCGTCGCCGTTGTCGATGACGCTCGTCTTGATGGTGTAGCTCGTCTTATCGTACGTGATCCCGTTGCTCAGCCCCGCCTCGTTGGGGAGCTTCTCGCGCAGCTTGTAGGTGTAGGTGCCGGGCTTGTCGTAAGTGATTTTGCCCATGACGATCTTGCCGTCGGCATCGTTCTTGCCGGTGGCGACGACATCGTTACCCTCGACGAGCTCGAAGGAGAACTCGCTGTCTTTGAGCTTGCGGCCGGTCAGGACCTTGGTCGCGGTGATCTGGTCCTCGACAGGCTTCACGCTATAGGTGTTCTTGAAGTCGGTCTCGCCCGAGATCTTTTCAACGTCGGCCTTAAGCTCGCCCTTGGCGTTAACCGTCACAGTCACCTTGAACGTGGCAACGTTCTTGCTGTAGGTAATGCCACCGGCGTCGCCCTTGACCTCGCGGACCTCATAGGTGTACTCGCCCGGCTCGGCATAACTAATCTTGCCAAAGTTAATGGCTGCCTTGCCCTTGTCGAGATCGGCATTGGTCACAGTTACGGTCGCGGGGTCGGGCATCGGGGCATTGTTGTCGGACGTCGCGGAGAGCTCAAACTCAAACGCATCCGTACCCGTCCACTCGCGGCCCTCGAGCACCTTGGTCAGACCAAAGTCAGTCTTGGTATCCACCGTTACCGGCTTGGTTGCAAGGCTAAAGACGATCTTGCCGTTGTTGCCCAGGTGCGAATGCACGTGCGTGGAAGTCGCAACGGAGGAAAGGTCATTCCACCTGGGGTTAAGCACGTCGGGCGCGGTCTCGGTCTTGTTGCCGTTCGCCTCCACATCGTCCTTGGTGGTATGCAGTTGGTCGATATAGGCCAAGCGCGCGGTTCCCTTATTAAAGGACCAATAGCCGTCATCTTTGACCAGAGCGCCGTCGTAGCTGGCGATCTCGTGCCCCTCAAACTCCACAACGGCATAGTCGTCCTTCGGCTTGCCGTTTGCGCCCATCGCCACAAACTCGTCTTTGTAGTAATAGACGTCGTTGCCCTGCGGCTTTACCGTCGCGCGCTGGGTGCATTCCTTGTCCGTGTAGATAGGCGTGATTTTTTGGAAGTAATAGTAGCTGTTGGTATCGGCGGGCTCAAACTCGGCGACAACATCGCCCAGCTCGCCGCCCGACCACTTGTTGGCTAGGAAGTAGACCGTCTGGTTATCGGCACCCTTATGTTTCTCGATATACTTCTTGAGTCCGTCATCGGGCGCAAACAGGTTGTTACGCGCGGCGTCCTTGACGCTCGAGGTGTATTTAATCTGAATAGGCTTGATGTCATTGAGCGACGTGCGCTCAAAGATCCCGTTTTCCATGTCCACGTGATAGCGGATCAGCGGAATCAGCGATGCGGGAATCTTGACCGTCACGATATCGCCCTGCTGCGCGTTGGCAGAGCGCTCAACGGTGATAACCAGGTCCTTGGCCAAGCCCGAAAACTCGTACGTGTCCGTATTGCCCTTGGGGGTCTTGGTCGCCTTATCAAAGGTGACGCCATTAATCTGAGCACTGACAAACGTATCGACCTGCATGAAGTCGCCCAGCTCATCACTGAAGGTGATGTAGCCGGACTTGCTCTCGTCGTAACCATCCTCGATCTGAGTGGGAGAGCCCTTGCCCGAGGTGATAGAGCTCGAGATATCATCAAACACCTTCTTGAGCTCATCGGCTTTCGACGCAGCCTTGTAGAAATCGGAATTCTCGGTGCGCTTACCAAGCTTATTGGTTGTGTAGGACGTGGCGTTTGGATAGTTGCTCGACACGGCGTGCATGAACTTGTTTTCGTCGCTCGTCCAGTAGTCCGCAGGATCGTCAGCGGGATTCGCACCATCAAAGATGCCGATGGTGTAGACCGTAGCGCCTTTCCCCTTCATTTTCTTGGCGGCGGCTATGGCATTATCGGCAACCGTAGAGTTAAAGTTCCTGGAGTCTGTGGGCGTGCCGTCCGTAAAGAACACAACTACCTTCTGGGCATCCTCGCGGCCCGACATGTCGCGAGCAAGTTCAAGGCCGTAATCAGCCCGCGTGGCACCGGCAGGTTCGATGTAGCCGACCGTATTCTTAAGTTCCGTCGCAGCGCTATCGACACACGGCGTCAGGCTCTTCATGGTCTGCGAGTAGTTGTGCGTGTATCCCTGACGATCGCGATACGTATCGTTGCCGATCTCGTTTTTCTTTGCACCCGAAAACTTAACGATGGCAACCTGATGCCGCTTATTCGTATCTTTAATGCTCTTGTTTTGCTCGGCGATGGTGTCGATAAAGGAACTGGCAGCTGCCTTGAGTGCGTCGATGCGTTTGGTCGAATCGCTGTCACCCATGTCATCATCCATCGACCCGGAGGCATCAAGCACCATCACGATATCGAGCGGTTTAGTGACCAGCGACGTTGTGTCAGAAGTCGAAGACATCGTGGAGAGCGTCGTCACAAAGTCGGACTTTTCGTCCTGCGCTGGCTCGACCGTCTTGTCCGTCCAGATTCGGCCTACATAACGTGTCGTCTGGTCCTGCTCGCCGCCCGACGCCCAGTACTGCCAGCGGCCGGTGGTGTCAGGGTCGACTATCTTTTCGCTCACCGTCGGTCCGTCCATTCCGGTGCTGGACCTGGCGTTGGCCTCGGGCAGCATGGCAAATGCTGCAGCCGGCAACACC
The DNA here is from genome assembly GCA_959599635.1 of uncultured Collinsella sp. GTDB lineage: Bacteria > Actinomycetota > Coriobacteriia > Coriobacteriales > Coriobacteriaceae > Collinsella. The sequence continues at coordinate 28,407 of CAUGJN010000001.1, read as the reverse complement.
AGCACTACGGCCAGTATCACCGCCAAGAGACCCCTCGTGTACTTACTCATCGCGTCTCCCTTCTCGCGGTCTCAGACCTTGCAACAGCCTAAAGTTACGAAATGAGACACAATTAGGGCAGGTGACACATGTTCCAGATTCGGTTTTGGGCGTGAGACAAATGTCTCACCAAAGTTGAGACACGGCGTTTTCGCAGGAAAACGGGTGCGACTCGGAGCCATCAGGCAAAAATGACCCACTTTCCTCCGTCCTTGGGGGATCAGGAGCTGTTACGGATATGGCGCCATTTCAAAACTGTGCCGGATTACGGGGCGAATGTCGGGGCCCTTATCCATACCACCATTTTTTGAAAAACGGCAGGCTAATTACCTGAGGTTTTGTTTTTGCGATTTTCTGTATGGTCGGAGGTTCGCTATCCAGCCCCGTAATCTGGCATAGTTTTGTTCGCGGCGGCTCGCCCGCGCGTTTAAGCGCGGGGCCGGCGGGGCATTTTTGCCCCGCCGGCCCCTATTCCAGCGTTATTCCGGCTTGGTTTCTACCGTGGGAGCCTTATCCGCCGCAACTGGAGTGCGGGCGGTGTCCATAGTCAGGCAGTGCTTTGGGCAGCTCTCGATGCACTCGCCGCACACCACGCAAGCGTACGGGTCGATCGACCACATTCCACCCTTGCGATCGACCGCGAGCGCGCCCGCCGGACAGCGACGCGCACACATGCCGCAGCAGATGCACGCGTCCATGTCGTTGACGATATGCCCGCGCAAGCGCTCGGGTGCCGCGAGCTTCTCCTGCGGATAGCACACCGTTACCGGCTGCTTGACCATAGAGCCCAAGGCCGTCTTGGCAAATGTCAGCAAACTCATGCCGCGCCTACCTTTCCGTGCAGCTAATGCAGGGGTCGATGGTCAGGATAATCATGGGCACGTTGGCAAGGAGCACGCCCTGCAGCGCATGTGTCAGACCCGCCAGGTTCTGCGACGTCGGCGTGCGCACGCGGAAGCGGTCCAGGTTCTTGGTGCCGTTACCGCGCACATAGTAATACGCCTCGCCGCGCGGCTGCTCAATCACAACCTCGCCGCGTGCGCCGTCGGCCGGCGTAAGCTTGGTGCGCCCGCCGATCCCGTCGTGCGGAATCTTGCCCACAAGCTCCTTAATGATGTCCATGGCCTGCGTGACCTCGGCACAGCGCACCTGGCAGCGGGCATAGCAATCGCCATCGGTGGCGACAACCGGCTCAAACGCAGCCAGGTCCGCATAGGCACCGTCGCTAAACATGCGCACGTCGTAGTCCACGCCCGAGGCGCGCCCAAACGGGCCGACCATCGACAGATCCAGCGCGTCCTTCTTGCTGATCACGCCCACGCCATGCAGGCGCTCGCCACAGCTGACGTCGTCCAAAAACGTATGCACCAGGGCCTCGTAGTCGGGACGCATGGCATCGAGCGTCTGGACAATGCCAGCCAGCTCGGAGTCCTCAATGTCGTGCTTTAGGCCGCCGATCTCGTTAATCGAAAGGATCACGCGGCCACCGCACGTGCTCTCGAAGATCTTGAGAATCTGCTCGCGCAGGGTCCACGACCGATAGAACAGCGCCTCGAAGCCAAAGGCATCGGCGAGCAGGCCCAGCCACAGCAGGTGCGAGTGGATGCGCGAAAGCTCGTGCAAAATAGTGCGGATATACTGCACGCGGCCGGGCACCTCGATGTCGAGCATGCGCTCGCAGGCGCTGGCATAGCCGTAGCTGTGGCCCACGGCGCAAATGCCGCAGATGCGCTCGGCGATGTAGCCAAACTGGTGCATGTCGCGCTTTTCGGTGAGCTTCTCGAGTCCGCGGTGCACAAAGCCGATCTGCGGAATTGCCTCGATGACGCGGTCGTCCTCGATCACCAGGTCCAGATGAAGCGGCTCGGGCAGCACCGGGTGCTGCGGGCCAAACGGAATTACGGAGCGATGAGCCATGGACCTTACGCCTCCTTTTTCTGCTTGTCGCGGGCGGCCTTGGCGGCAAGCGCCGCACGGACCTTGGCCGCTTTCTCGGGATCCATGGCGGCGAGCTTTGCCTCCATCTCGGCGGCCTTGAGCGCGGCCTTCGCAGCGGCATCGTCATGCTGGGCATCGGAGCCGGCAGCAGCAGCGGGCTGAGCAGCGGCAGTGCCCGCAGCATCGCCGGCACCCGCGGCACCCTCCCCCGCAGCAGCCGCAGCCGCGGCGGCCTTCTCGGCCGCGGCCTTGCGCGCCTTGGCCTCGGCGGCCGCGCGGACTTTCATGGCCTTCTCGCGCGCAGCCTTCACCTCGGGCGTGATGACGCTCATGGGTTCGGCAGTCGAGACCTGGTAGAAAAAGCCCTTAAAGTCGATCTGCATGTCGGTGATGGCAAGACCAAACAGGTCGTGGGCCTCATTTTCAAACGGGAACACCGCGGGGTAATACGAGCTGATGGACGGAATCTCCTGGTACTGGTCGATGCCCTCGACCACCAGGTTCTCGATCGCATAGCTGCCGTCCTGCGCAATATGCTCCTGAGCAGCACGGACGTTGATAAACGTATAGACCAAGCGATACGAGCCGTCGTCGACGTTGCGCTCGGCATGCATTTGCACAAAGCGCGCGCCGACGCCCTTGAGCGCCTGGACATGCGACAGGAGCTTGTCGATCCCGACGGTGGTATAGATAGCCTTTTGCATTACTCGGCCTCCTTTGCAGCGGCGGGCGTCTCAGCAGGTGCGTCGCCAGCGGCGGGCGCAGCAGGCTTCCCGGCAGGCGCGTCACCGGCACCGTCAGTCCCGGCCCCCGCAGCCACAAACCCGTCCTCGCCCAGCTCAACGCCACCGTCCCAGGTAGCGGCACCGCCCACGGTGAGCGGATCGCCACCGGCGCGCAACACGGTCTCCTTCTGGTCCAGGATGCCGCACGCCTCCACGATGGCATCGATCACCGTCTCGGGGCGAATGGCGCACCCGGGCGCGTACACGTCCACGGGAATCGCGCGGTCCACGCCGCCGATCACGTTGTAGGCATCGCGGAACACGCCGCCCGAACACGCGCAGACACCGCAGGCCACCACGCACTTGGGCTCGAGCATCTGGCTGTAGATCTGGCGCACGACGGGCAGGTTCTGGGCATTGACCGACCCCGTCACCAAAAAGATATCCGCATGCTTGGGGTTGCCGGTGTTGACCACGCCAAAGCGCTCCGCATCGAACAGCGGCGTGAGCGAGGCCAGCACCTCGATATCGCATCCGTTGCAGCTCGAGCCGTCGTAATGAATAACCCACGGCGAGCGCGACATTTTATGATCCATGGATGCCGCCTCCTAAATAAACACGTCGACGAGGATGGGCATAAGGTTGAGCAGGCCAAACACCAGCGCCACGCCCCATCCGAGCTTAAAGCAGCTGCGCCAGGTACTGCGTGCGAAGGTGTTGTCGATAAGCACCTCGACAAAATACGTCGCGGCCATAACGACCAGGGCGACCACCCAGCTCGCCGGGTTGTCCCAAACAAAGAACATGCCCACCCACATCAAAAACAGCACGGTCTCGCACCAGTGCATAAGGGTCATCTTGGCCAGCGTGCCACCGCTCATCTCGGTGGCGACGCCCTGGACAATCTCCTGATGCGCGTGATGCGAGTACGAAAGGTCAAACGGCGACTTGCGCAGCTTGATGGTAAGCACCGCGAGCAGCGCCAGGAAAATGGGCGCGCTGTACACGATGATGGGGGCCGACTGCCCCGTCACGGCGATGGAATCAAAGCTGTCGGTGGCAAGGTACAGGCCCACGCTCATCAGCAGAACGGCGGGCTCGTAGCTCATGACCTGCAGCAACTCGCGGTCGGCACCGACCTGGGCAAACGGGCTTTGCGTCGAGGCGGACGCCAGCACCACAAAGATCGCGGCGAGCGTCACCATAAAAGCGCACAGCAGCGTGTTGGAGCCCGACACAAAGATGCCGCCGCCCACGACGGTAAAGATGAGCGCGCACGCCATATAGGTATCGTCCATGGTGTTTACGCTGGCAGGGGCCTTGCGCAGCAGCTTGGCAACGTCGTAGAAGGGCTGCAGCAGGCGCGGGCCCACGCGGCCCTGCATGCGAGCCGAAAGTTTGCGGTCGATGCCGTCGATCAAGCCGCCCGCAAGCGGCGCCAGCAAGGCAAACGCCACGGTGCCAATAAAGATGCCCACGACGCCCGAACCTTCGAAATACTTGCCGCGCAGCACCGAGGGCGCGCTCATGGCAAGCCGCTCGGGCCCAATCCATGCGCAACACAGCAGCGCAAACAAGATAATGCTGCAGCATACGACGCTACCCGCGGGGCCAATACGCTTCTCGCCAAGGGCGTCCTCCGAGTACCAATTGCGCTTTTCGGCCTTCACCTCGTGTCCCATCGAGCCGCGGAAATGGCGGTAATTGTCGGTTCCCACGCCCGAAAGATATACGTTTACGTGCGGTTTGTTGCTCACGCGGAATGAAGTCAGCAGCACCACGGCGATAAACGCCACGATAACCACCATCAGATACATGGAGTCCTTGCCAATAACGTACGGCACGCGGCCAAACACCATGGCCAAGTAAGGCGACACCAGACCGCTCGAGATAACCGGAAACGCCACGCAGCACAGAATCAGCAGCGCGGCGATGGTGTTGAGCGCCATCCATTCGGTCTTATGGACATTGACCTCAACGTTTTGAGCCGTGGGGTCGACGCCCGAAAGCTTGGCAAGCCACTTGCCCCAGAAGAAGAACGTCGCGGCCGAGCCAAAGGCAAGCACCATGATCATGAGCACGTTGCCGGTCTGGGCAAACGCCACCAGGGCGCCCCACTTGGACACGAGCATGCCAAACGGGGCCACGAACATGCCCATAATGCCCAGCATCATCAGGCGCGTCAGGTGCGGCATGCGGCTGAACATGCCGTCCATGTCCTCGATATTGCGGCTGCCGATATGATGCTCGGCCGTGCCCACGCACAGGAACAGCAGCGACTTTGCCACCGTATGGAACAGGATCAGGAAGATCGCGGCCCACACGGCCTCGGGCGCGCCGACGCCTAGGCAGGCGCTGATAAGGCCCAAGTTGGAAATGGTGGAGTACGCAAGCACGCGTTTGGCGTTGCTCTGCGAGATGGCCATGAGGGCAGCGAGCAAAAACGTGATGGCGCCCACGCTCGTGACCATAAAGCCGGTCACGGGATAGATGGCATAGAGCGGGCTGAGCTTGACCATCAGGAACACGCCGGCTTTGACCATGGTGGACGAGTGCAGCAGGGCGCTCGTGGGCGTGGGGGCAACCATGGCACCCAACAGCCAAGTGTGGAACGGCATCTGTGCGGCCTTGGTGAGTGCGGCGAGCGACAGCAGAACGACCGGCATCACCAGCAGCGCGGATTGCGCGGTTCCGGCGCCGGAAAGCTCGATCATGCCCGAAATGGTCAGCGACATGCCGTTAACGTGCAAGAACATAAGGCCCACCAAAAACGCGATACCGCCCAGCATGTTGAGGATGATCTGGGTGAAGGCGTTCTTGATGGCCTCGGGCGTGCGCGTGTAGCCAATCATGAGGAACGAGCACACGGTGGTGATTTCCCAGCCGCAGAACAGCCACTCAAGGTTGTCGCTCGTCACGATGACGAACATGGCCGAGAGGAACAGGAACATAAGCGCCAGGAACTGCGGGCGTCGGTCGGGCGCCGTCTGCCCGCGCAGCGCAGCCTCGTGCTCGTCATGGGCCTGGAAGTCCTTCATGTAGCCCAGGGCATACACGCAGATTAGGCTGCCGACAATGCCGACGGCGAGGACCATGATCACACTCATGTAATCCAGGTAGAGCGGCGTGGCGGTGACAACCTCGGCCGCGGGCAGCGTCATGGCAGCGAAGGCAACCGAACCCACCAGCTGCACCACGCCGAGCACCGTGGTGAGCGTGCTCTTATATTTACGCGCGTTGTACAGGATGACGGCGCACAGGATCACGTCGATGACGGAGCTGATGATCGAGAGCACATGCGAGGTGCCGGGGGCAACCTCGAAGCTCTGCGGGCCCGTGCCAAAAAACATGACGGCGACTACAACCGTCACCGCCATAATGATGCCAGAGCCTATGAGCCCCACCGCATCGCGGGCGCGGTCACCGCGCACGAGCAGCATGCCCAGCGCCGGTACCAGCGGAAACAGGGTAAGGAAATACAGTAGCGTCATACCATCACTCCCCCATGCAAAAACGCTGCAATTGTTTAACGTTATAGCTCAGTTGAGGAGTAGCGGCGGCGGGTTTTCGGTCAACTGGGGAGTTTTAGGCGTACGGGGTAACGAGTCTGTCCGCTTTGGAGCAGAGAGGCGACGCTCCCCCTATCGCGGCGGCGGGCGCACGGGCCACTGCGCGCGGTTTATTAACCACTTTGGAGGATGTTCCAGTAGGCTCACGACGGTCCAAAAAGTTGGCGCGGCAAGAAAAATGCGCCCCTGTGGGTGCACCATCCCGTTCGCTATTCCGCTTTTTTAACGCGCGGCTTGCGACCGCGCGGCTTATCAACCAGCGCGGACTCACCGCTCTCGCGATACTGGCGGCACCAAGCCTTGACCGAAGACTCGCTGGGAATCTTGTGCTTGATCATGGCCTCGCGAACCGTTAAGCCGTTTTCCAAGCGGTCCTTGACCACGGCGAGCTTAACTTCGTACGAATAGGTGTGATGATGCGAACCGGCGTTGAGAACGGCGTCGGCACCGCCCACGGCATACGCGCGGGCCCACTGACGAGCCGTGGCCTGGGGAATGCCAAGCTCCGCGGCGAGGGCGCGATGACCGACCCCCTCTTGGAGGACCTCGACGGCGCGCTGCCTAACCTCGGGCGCATGCGTGCGAGTCCTAGTTGCTTCCGACATACCTGCCACTTCTTAGCCTTAACCGTTAATCTGCTTTCTTACGTGCAAGTTAGATAGTAGCATTTTACTGTTTGCTCAAAGCAGTTAATTAAAATAGACGCGGTGTTATCTGGGCATTTGGCACCAATTTACGACATTTCTTTATCGATTATTTACGCTGGTAGCTGACTCGCAGCCAATCGTCATTCGCTTGTCAACAAAATTGGCATCTCTTTATGTCCTTTGCTATAGCGGATATGATTATTAACCCCTCCCCCAATTATTTTGAGTAATCGGCAAGGCAGTAGACGTCCTTACTCCTCATGATTACCGCGCATTGCCATCCACCGGAGCAAAACAAAAAGGGCGGGGCCTGCTGCGCTTGCAGGCCCCGCACCGGTTGACACCCGACGGGACACAGCCGGGCGAGACGGATCCGTGCTACCGTCCCGCCTGGCCGCGATGTTCAGCTACAGCTCGTTGGCCGCATGATACGCCGTGCGAATGGCGCTCGCGATGTCGGCGGTGCGCTCGCCCGAGCAGTCGCCCACGCAGGTCACGGGCACCGTCACGCCATCCAGGTCAAACGCGTTGGCCTTGGAGCCCACGGCCATCACCACGTAATCGCAGGCGATCTTCACCGGCTCCTCGGCACCGTCCTCGGTGGTGTGCACGGCCTCCACGCCCTCGTCGGTAATGGCGGTCAGGCGGGTCTTAACGTGCTGTTCCACGTTGTGGGCGGCAAAGTCGCTCATGATCAGCGGCAGAATGGTCTCGGACTCGCCTGCGGCAATCTTGTCGAGCATCTCGACGATCGCCACCTCGCAGCCGTGCTGCAGCAGGTACTCGGCAGTCTCGGTGCCCACCAGGCCGCCGCCGATAACGGCGACGCGGCCCGTAAGCTCCGCCTTGCCGGCCAGCACGTCCCAGCTCGAGACGACCTTGTCCGAGTCGGCACCCGGAACGGGGATGACCACGTCGTGCGCGCCCACAGCCACAATCGCGGCGTCGGCGGCGTTGAGATCCTCGGCCGTAGCGGCGTGGTTGAGCTCGACCTTCACGCCCAGGCCGGGCAGAATCTTCTCGTAGTACTCCACCGAGCGCATGATCTCGTCCTTGCGCGGAGGCGCGGCCGCCAGCACAATCTGGCCGCCCAGATGGTCGCTCGCCTCGTAGACGGTCACGTCGTAGCCGCGCTTGGCCGCCACGCGCGCGGCCTCCAGGCCGGCAATACCGCCGCCCACCACGGCGATCTTCTTGTCACCCTCGCCCGGCTTAATGGCGACGGTCGCCTCGTCGCCGTTCTCGGCATTGAGCACGCACGAGATGTACTGACGGTTTTGGATCGCGTCGACGCAGCCCTTGTTGCAGTTGAGGCACTCGCGGATGGGCTCGCCCGTGGCGGCCTTGAGCGCAATGTCGGGATCGCACATGAGCGAGCGGCCGTACGCGACGATGTCGGCCGAACCGTCTTCCAGGATCTTCTCGCCCGCCTCGACCGAGACAACGCGGCCGACGGTTGCCACCGGCACGGAGACCAGGGCCTTGACGCGCTCTGCCACGGGCAGCGTCCAGTTGTAGGGCATGGCGCCCATGGGCGGAATGGTGTCGCCCATGTTGCCGGTGTGGTTTGCCTGCGCCACCTGAATCATGTCGATGCCGGCGCCCTCGAGCAGCTTGGCGAACTCGCAGGCCTCGTCGGGCTGCAGGCCGCCCTTGCCGCGCGGTGTGCCGTCGGGGTTCTCCATGATCACGGGGAGCTTGTACTCCACCATCAGCTGCGGTGCGGCTTCCTTAATGGCGGCGACGACCTCGAGCGCGTAGCGAACGCGGTTCTCGAACGAGCCACCGTACTCGTCGGTGCGCTTGTTGAGGATGGCCGAGCACAGCGAACCCACCAGGCGGTCGCCGTGGACCTCGATGGCATCGATCCCGGCCTGCTGTGCGCGAGCGGCCGAGGCGGCGATAGCCTCCTTGATCTGGGTGAGTTGCTCCACGGTGGCCTCGTTCACAAAGTGCTGCATGTCGTGGTGCAGCTTGGCGTATGCCTGGTTGCGGATCTCGTTGGACTCGGCCATCTTGGCGGCAAAGGTCTCCTCGTCGCCGGCGGCCTTGGCCTCCTGCGCGGCCTTGGCGGCGGCCATGGAACCCATGACCATGCGGCCGACGCCGGGCACGTCGTACTCGGGGTGGAACAGCTGCAGCGCGACCTTGGCACCGTGCCTGTGGACGGCGTCGGCCAGCGCCTTAAACGTGGGGATCTGAGCGTCGGTCGCCAGCTTGGGCGTGGGGCTTGCGGTCATAACGGGAGCGACGTCGCCGATGACGATGTAGCTCACGCCGCCACGGGCCAGGCGCTCGTAAAAAGCCAGGCTGCGCTCGCCAATGGAACCGTCGCGCTCCTCGTAGCCGGTGGTAAGCGGCGGGAACATAATGCGGTTCTTGAGCTCAAGGGGGCCAACCGTAATGGGCTGGAGCAGTTTGGATGCAGGTGCGGTCATGGATATTCCTCTCTTGTAGGCGCGGCGGCGATGTTGCCGCGTAGTTGTCTAGAGGATATGGCATAGGGGCACGGGGGCGCAACGTAAATCGGCGGATAGCAGGTGAGGGCTGGTGGATGGGGCTGGGCGGGCTGGTGGTTTGTCTCGATCTGTAACAGTAAGGCCCTATTTTGCCGAGCAACTGTTACAGATTGAGACAAACCAATCTAGCCTGCCGAAAGATCTAGATCTGTAACAGTTACTCAGTAAAAACCGTCCCTCGTGTTACAGATTTAGACAAACGAAGACCGTCCTGCCGAAACATCTCAATCTGTAACAACTACAGACCAAAACCGGACCCACCTGTTACAGATCGAGACATTCTCCAACAACAGCGCCACCCCGTTCGAGGAAACGACCGCCACACTCACCTTTTTAAACAACCTAATACTGCACAGCCTGCAATAATAATTTGGTCACGCGTCGACTACGGCGAAGACGCGGCAGAAGGGACACCCATGCAACCGAGTACCACCGATACGTCTACCGCAAAGCAAGCGCTGCTCGAGGCGCTCTTGAGCGACGCGGGGCTCAAGAGCCTCACGCAAACGGCCTCTGCCGCTATGGACAACCCGGTGCTCGTCGTCGATCCCGTGTACCGCTATGCCGCCCGCGGCGGCTTTGAGCTCGACGATGACGACGACTCCCCCTTTGCAGCCATCACCCGCGCCGAGCTCTCCGAAGGTGACATGCTGCAGGACGAAGCCGTGCGATACATCATCAAATGCGGCTTAGACGAGGAGATTGCCCGCTCGACAGGCCCGCTTACACGCTATAACGACATGTTCCGCCTCAACACCATGACCGATGCGATCAAGGTGCACGGCACGTGTCTGGGCCGGGCGATGATGATCGAACGCAATCACGCCTTTGGCGATAGCGATCGCGAGGTCTTTGAGTTCTTTGTCCGACTGCTCGCGCAAGAACTGCAGAAAGGCGGCTTTCTTTCGTTGGGCGGCCCGCAACAGGGGCCATATTTTCTCTCGCGCCTCCTGGACGACGAAATCCCCAACCCCATCACCTGCACACGCAAAATGCAGCTCGTCGGCTTTGCGCCGCTTCCCGCCCTCTACGTTGTATGCCTGCTCAAAAAAGATTCCCAGCTCGAGGCGCGCGAGGCGGAGAGCATCCGAGGACAATTGCAGCCGCTACTGCACCATAGCCTTATCACCATGTACGAAGGTGAGCTCGTGGCGCTGGTAAGCCGTCCGCCCTCCACGCAGCTACCCGCCAACGATGAGGCGATCCTTGCCCGCGTTGCTGCCACGAACAATTTGTTCATTGGCATCAGCAACGAGTTTTCCCAGGCAACCGATGTGCGTTCGCACCTCAATCAGGCACGCGCCGCCATTCGATACGGCTCGACCTTTACCAAAATCCTCGAAGACACCCATGTGTATCGCTATTGCGAATACACCTACATGGAAATGCTCGACATCTGCAACGACCGCATCAACCTTATAAACTACTGCCATCCGGCAATCTGGGCACTTTGGAAGCATGACCAGTCGCACGATTCCGAGCTGGTCGAGACGCTCTTTGCCTTTATGCAGCACAGCTGTAACACGGTGCGCACCGCCGCGATCTTGTCGCTTCACAAAAACACGCTGCTCTATCGCATTAACCGCATAAAGGAAATCACCGGTAACGACTTGGCATCGGGAGAGGACCTCTTTTTGTTCCACCTCTCGATTCGCACCCTAATCTACCTTGGCTTTCTTGAGCCGAGGATTAAGCCCCGCACCAGCGCCGACCTGCACTGCCGCAAGTAGGCCGGGCGGGGCTTGGGCAAAACTAGTCGCGCTTAATCTCCAGCGTGGGGAACGTCATCTTGGCGTACTTTTCCATGAGCGGCTTTACTTCGTCCATATGGGCGAAGAACTCGTCGCGGGTCTTGTTGATCTCGTTGAGGTGCTCGGCGCGCGCGTGGTCGTCGTTGCGGTCGCGAATCAGGCCGTTCTCGGCAATCTTGAGCTTGGGGCGACCGGTGCGCTCGTCGGTTACGATATCGCCGCCCGCGCCGCAGACCGCACACTCCCAGGGAAACTCGACCCCATCCCAATGCTTGTCGCCGGGGTACACCAGGGAGCTGTGGCAGTTGGGACACACGCCGTCATCCGGATCGCCCAGCCAGCAGCGCTCGTCAACAGGCGTGCGAATGGCCTTGACGATGTTCTCGCCCATCTTGTGGGCGCGGGCGATCTGTCCGCCCCACTCCACGTCGTCTCCCCACACAAAAGCATTGCCCGGGCGGCCGTCGCGCTGCGCCATATAGCGATCGACGACAGTCATCGACATGGTAAACATAGTCGCCTGCAGGCTCTCCAGTGCCAGGGACTGCCAATCGTGCATGGAGCCGCCGACGGAGATGAGGCCGGCAACGGTATGCGGATTCTCCTTTACGGCACCGATGGCAAGCAAGAACGAAAGCTCGTATGCCAAGAAGCGCTGGGCAAAGCGGGTGTACACCGAGCTGGGCGTAAGGTCGTAGGTCGGAACCGAGAAGATCACGCCCTGGCAGGTCTGCAGTTCGCGAATAATCGCATCTACATCGTCTTTGTTTTTAAGAACGCAGCCGTGATATTCCTTTTGCAGGCCGGCGCCCATCTTTCCCATCTGCATGGTGCAGCCCTCGCAACCGGTGCAGGGCAAGATGTTATAGTCGAACAAATTGATCAGCTCGACCTCGCCGCCAGCCTCGCGCACCGCGCAAAGGGCCTCTTTGGCCAAAGCCTCGCCGTTGCCACCGTGCCTGCCGGCACAAATCGCCATCACTTTAAACGACATGGTCGCTCCTCTCCAGAGCATTTTGGACACGGATTCTGCCCGTGTGTACTTCGCAAAAAGCGTACGGCAGACGTAAAACATGCGCACCGTCCAGGCAACCAAGGCCCGCTCGGTATTTGCGGAATACCTCGTGCAGATAAACAAAGGCCCCTCCCGCATGCCTACAAGGGACAAAACGGAAGGGGTCGGCGCTCTTATTTGCGCTTAAAGGGAATGGGTTTGGGCGGGCACTTGGGCTTGACGGCCCCAGCCGTGACGATCGCGCCGTTGTCGCAGATATCCAGGCAGGCACCGCACTGGGTGCAAGCCTTTTGGTCGATCACGTGGATGAACCGCGGCCTTCCCAGAATCGCGTCCTCCTCGCAAACGTCCGAATCGACACACTTGTTGCATGCCTGGCATTTGGAGGCGAGGATATGGAAGGTCAAGAATGCCTGGCATTCCCCGGCGGCACAGACCTTCTTGGTGGTGTGCTGCATAATCTCGCCCTCGAACAGGTCGAGGAACGACTGCACCGTGCGCGCCAGCACGCGACCCTGCTCGCACAGGCACTGCGCCTGCATCACGGGGCAAAGGTCGCGAAGGAGCGCCAAGTCACCCGGCTTGCCCTTCTTGCGGCAGATATCGGCAAGAATCGTTGCAATCTGATGCGAGCCCTCGTAGCCAAAGACACAGCGTCCGCAGCTCTCGTGACGATAGAGCGTGCAAATGTCCAAAAGCGCCTTTGCCATGCAGTTTTTGGCGGTGTAGACGCGCACGTAGTCGCTGCATAGCTCAATCTTTGAGGTGTCATCGGGCCTCAGCAGCAGACCGCTGGGATAGCCAATCCCCACCGCTTTAGCGTCGTCGGCGCCCGCCGCGGCAACCAGGGATTCCGCACTCACGACACGGTCGACCTCAACGGGCTCCTCGGCCCCGTCAATCCACACCCAGCGCTTGCCTTCGGCGGCAAGTAACTCTGATCCGCTCAGGCAGCGGTCGGCGCCATCGCCCTCGCAGCAAGATGGGAGAGGCTTTTCGCCGTCGAGCATCTTGGCCGCGGCCGAACCGTTGGCATAGACAAAGCCCAGGCTCGGGTCGCACTCGATCACGCGGCAGGACTCGCCCAACGCATCCGCGAGCGCGGCAGAGACCTCATCGCCTGCCGGCACCAAAACCGCCTGGGCACCGGCCCCTGCAATTTTTTCCGCAGCGGCCGCCACGTCCTTCTTAAGGAGCCAGAGCGCGACGGGAGCCTGCTTATGCGCAGGCATAAAGTTGATGATCGTCATGGGTTATCGCTCCTTTCCTAGTATTCGTTCCACAGGCGCGGCGTACTGATCGTTAGGCGCAAATCGCACTGCAAGCAGCGGCTCGCCTCGCACGTAGCCTCATGGTCGGTATAGGGGCACTCAAACGTATCGAAGTTATCCTTACGCGTCTGGGCATCGACAAACTCGGGCTGCACGGCATCGTCGTAGAAGCCCTCGGGGACGCGGCCAATCCACTGCTCGGGAGCATCATGCTCGGTCAGCTCCTCGTCGATGTTGCCATCGCCACCCAAAGCGCGGTCGATGGCCGAGGCGCACGTGCGACCTGCAGCGATTGCCGCGATCACCGATTTGGTACCCGTCACGCAGTCGCCCGCCGACCAGATGCCTTCAACGCTCGTCTTGCCTTCGGTATCGGCCACGATATACGGGCCGTGCGTAAGCTCAAGGCCCATCTGGGCCGTGCCCTCGGGCTTTTGACCCACGGCAAAGATCACGCAGTCGGCATCGATGGTCTTCTCGCCGCCGTCGAGCAGTTCGGTGACGGCGCGGTGGTTCTCGTCAAAGTAGAACCGCTCGATCTTGCGGATCGTCATGGAACCGACCTTGCCCGAACCGTCCTCGGTCTCGTTAATGCTGGTAAAGGCATAGGCATCGTGCAGGACCACGCCTTCCTCGGCGGCCTCGGCACGCTCCTCGGGCGTCGAGGTCATCGCGTCTTGGGCCTCAAGGCAGGCGACATCGACCGAGGCGGCACCCAGACGCACGGCAGTGCGGGCGCAGTCGTACGCCACGTTGCCGCCGCCAAGCACCACGACGCGCTTGCCCGTCAGGTCCGGGGCGCTGCCCATACGGGCGGCCTTCAGAAAATCGGTGTTACGCAGCACGCCTTCGAGGTCGTGGCCGGGCATGGGAAGCACCGTTCCGTCATGCGTGCCCACCGCAACCAGCGCGGCATCGAAGCCCTGCTCCAAAAGCGCCTGGGGCTCGGCGATTCGCTCGCCACAGCGCAGCTCAATGCGCGGCTCGGCGTCATCACCCTGGGCAATCTTTAAAATCGTCGCAACCTCGGCATCGACCGTGGCATCGGGCAGGCGATACGCCGGAATGCCGTAGCGCATCTGGCCGCCGACCTTCTCGTTGGCCTCGAACACCACGACCTTGTGGCCCTTCTCGGCGCAATAGAGTGCGGCGGTCAAGCCGGCGGGACCGGCACCCACAACGGCGACGCTCTTGCCGCTCAGCGGCTCATGGCGCACGTTGGCCTTCCAGTCGCCCGCATCGCGCACGGCCGCGGCGCGCTTAAGACGGCAAACCGAAACCGGCGTGCCGTTGAGCTCGTTGCGCTTGCAGGCATCCTGGCAGCTATGGACGCAAATGTCGCCCAAGCTCTCGGGGAACGGGACCTTCTCGCGCACCACCGCGGCGGCTCGGGTGTACTCGCCGTTGCGGATGTGACGCAGGTAGCGCGGGATATCCACGTGGGCGGGGCAGCCCGAGCGACAGGGGACCACGTTGTCGGCATAGGACTTGTTCTCATCGAACATATCGAGCGTGTCGACGATCGAGCCCGTGGGACACACTTCGATACAGGCACCGCAAAAACGGCATCCGGCCTCTTGCAGACTCACGCTGCCGTCCGTACCAATGCGAATGCCGTCCTCGGTGCGCTGGTAGTCCAAGACGCCGGCGCCGCGCAGCTCGCGGCACGCGCGCACGCAGCGACCGCACCGAATGCAGCGGGTGAACATATGGGTGATCAGCGGGTTCGATTCGTCCGTGGCGACCGGACGGCTCTTGGTGCGCCAGCGCGCAGGCGAAACTCCCATGTACTGATACATAGACTGCAGCTCGCACTTGCCGTACTTGGGGCAGCCGGTGCAATCGGCGGGATGCGTGGCCAAGATAAGCTCCATTGCCAGCTTGCGCACGCGCTCGGCCTGCTCGCCTGTCGTGTTGACGACCATTCCCTCGGCAACCTGCGTCTTGCAGGCACACACCGGCTCATCTTGGCCTTCGATCTCGACCATGCACAGACGGCATCCGCCGACGGCCTCAAGATCGGGATGTTTACACAGATGCGGAATATAGATACCGGCATCGAGCGCGGCTTCCAGGACATTTTGCCCTTCGCGTGCCTCGACCTCGGCTCCATTAATCGTTAGCTTCATTCGTTCCCCTCAAAACGTCGCTCTTGTCCAGAAAGGCGCCCGGGACCAAAGCGATCCCGAGCGCCTCGCTTGTAGGGCAAATCCCCGCCCGCACCCAACGCGTGGGTGTCTGCAGGCGCGAACAGCTGCGGTGTTACGACCACTCCTCGTCGCCCGCGTCCTCAAAGAGGGCTGCGGCGGCGTTTTCGCCGGCGATGCGACCCGAGTTAAGGCAGAAGCCCATGGTGTTACCCGGAATGCAGTAGTTATAGGAGTCGCCATAGATGGTGCAGGCATCGGTGCCAACGCAGTACAGGCCAGGGATGACCTCGTAGTCGTCGGTCATGACCTCCATCTTGTGGTTAATGAGCACGCCGCCCAGGGTGCCGTAGGCGCCACAGTACTGCTTGCAGCAATAGAAGGGGCCCTTCTCGAGCGGCTTCATAAACTCGCGCTCTTTCTCAAAGATGTCGTCCCAGCCGTTGTCGCACATCTCGTTGTACTCGTCGACGTTGGCGAGCAGGCCCTCCACGTCGATACCCGCCTTCTCGGCAAGCTCCTCCAGCGTATCGGCCTGGCAAATCGCCGGGTAGCCAGCCTCCAGGTCGCGGTTCCACTGCTCCTCAAAGCCGTCGTACAGGTCGTGCGGATGAACGTGGCTGACGATATCCGGACCATCCTTCTTCCAGTGCTTGAGCATACGGGAATCAAAGATGGCATAGGCGACCTTGCCGGGAAGATGGTTGATGGCGTTGCCGACAAAGGTGGTGTTGAAGATCTCGTCCTCCGGCATAAAGCGCTCGCCCAGGCGGTTGCACCAGTAGCACGGCTGACGGAATGCGCCCTCGACATAGAAGTGGTTCATGTTGTCGGGGATCTGATACATGAGCTCCATGGTCACCGGGGTGTGGCCGCCGCCGACCTCGTGGCACATGTTGATGCCGTCGCCGTCCATGCCCGGAATGGCAAACGAGAACAGGTCTTTACCCCACTCAAAGTCGAGCTTCTCCTTGATGAGCTTAGCGTTGTGGCCAAAACCGCCCGTAGCGACAATCGCAGACTTGCACGAGATTTGGTACTCCTCGCCGTCCTTGTCCTTGGCGGTCACGCCGCAGATGGCGCCGTCCTCGCCCTTGATAAGGCCGGTGCCCGGGCACTCAAACATAAACTCGACACCCAGGTCCTGGGCACGCTCGGTCATGCGCTTGGTCATCGTGGTCGCCGCGCGAGGACCGGGCTCCGAGCCATCCTCGGGCTGCACGACATGCCAGGTGTACTCGCCGTCGGAATAGGCGCGCGTGCGCTCGCGGGCGCGGAACGCCGGACGCACGGAGTTAAACACCACGCCCATATCCTGCAGCCATGCGATGGTATCGCCCGACTTAAAGTAGTAGTCGCGCACCAGGCGAGCATCGACCTGGTAATGGGTGTAGAACATATGGCGACGGAAGAGCTCGCCAGGCGTGACCTCGATCATCGAAGCCTTCTGAAGCGGAGAGCCAGCGGCGGCAGGCCCCATGCCCATGTTGGCGGCGCCACCGGTAATGGGGGCCTTCTCTAGGGCAATGACGCGAGCGCCTGCCTCGGCTGCAGCGACCGCTGCGGCAAGGCCACTCAGACCCGCGGCAACGACAACGACGTCGGTCTCTAACTGTTTCATGCGAATCCTCCTTTATAGGGCTCTTGGACGAACCCGGACTTCATGCGAATTGCATGCGTATCGACAGCCATACTTTCGCTCGAAAACAGACTCAAAGCCATGTGCAGGCGCACCGATGTTTGCCCATAGCGACCATGGGCTTTGTGCGGATGAACCATGCGTTTGGGCAACGCTTTCGAGCGCATGGCCCTGGCGCCACACGTACAGGAGGGGGGCGGTGTGCTTCACGGCGTCCGCCCCTGATAATCGAGTTTTCTTATTTATGGTTCCGCCGTGCCTCGAGCACATCGAGCGGCGTAAGCGCCTGAATAGCGCGCTCTTTTCCAAAGATTGCCGAGCACACGAGCGTTCCCGACATAACCAGGCAAACCGCGAGCGCGATTCCAAAGGCCCAGAATGCGAAGAGGTGGCCAAAGTTGATCGGCTGCTGCAGCATAAACGTGAAGAACGACGTGGCAAGACCCATAAAGACGCAGGGCACATTGGAGCAGATCGAGACAAACCAAAACCGTCCCGGCAGAAAATCTCAATCTGTAACAGTTACTCGGCAAAATCCATCCCTCGTGTTACAGATTTAGACAAACCGTCCAGGCGGGGACTCAACATCTCGATCTGTAACACCTAGCCGCCCAAATCGGGTCTAGATGTTACAGATCGAGATTTTGTTTGAGAGGCTGAGAATTGGACCGAAAAACACGGTCCCGGAATAACAAAAAAGCTCGCCGGCTAGGCCGACGAGCTGCAAGTTCTTGGTCGCGGGGGCAGGATTTGAACCTACGACCTCCGGGTTATGAGGGCGGGGCGGCTCTTTCTCTATAGAACCTATTATACGTTTACGCAGGTAAATAGCTGTATCATGCATTTATTATCGAGCATTTTTATCTGCTCATTATCTGCTCATATCATCATTCTGAGCATATTCTGATCGAATTCCGCCGCCATATTTGAACAGCTTTAATATCACCCCTGCTGATTAACAAACAACCAATACGCAAGTCTGCAAATGACACCTATGACGGAAATGACAGCTTCAATGGGATATGCCCGACGCCGTCACGCTTTCGCGGTTTTGGCGATAAACAGGCCCTTGCCACACGAGTCGCCCGCTTTTGCTTCGATTAGCCCGGCGGGGTTGTTCCAGCAGGCACCACGATCTGCGTCTAGGGGAGATACGCCCCAGTAAGCGCAGTTGTAGCATTTTCTGGCCCCGTCATTAGGTTGCAAGATATCACCGAGTTCGTTAGCCGCCCTTCGCTGCCACTCGTCGTTTGTGTGAGTGTAGATATCGAAGGCCTGGTCGTTCTTGTGACCGCTCATACTCTTCGCGGTCCGCCTGTCCACTCCGCAGTCACGGCTCAACAGTGTCACGTATGTATGCCTGAAACCATGAAACTTGAAGTCGTCGGGTATCGGATACTCGAGCCTTGCCGAATCAAACCAACGCGTGAAAGACCGCTGAAGGATGTGCTTTGCGTTCCTGCTGTTCACAATGGGCGCTTCAGCGCTCCATCGAAGACCGAGATCGTCCGAATAAATGTGCCTCTGGACCTTCTGCCATTCATCGAGGACTGGTATGAGCGGCATTGGGACAGGGATCCTCCTGTTGTCTTCGTTCTTCGTCGTCTTGTATGTCTGCTTCTCTTTGTTCAGCGCTTTAGTTACAGACAGCACCCCGCCTTTATAATCTTGCCAGGTCAACGCGAGCATCTCGGAAAGCCTAAGCCCGCAGTTCAGCGCGAGTAGCACGCCAATGGCATGCGCCTCCGGAGGGCGGCTCGTTATGTAGTTGAATAGCGCCTGGGCTTGAAATAAAGTGAGCGCAACCTTCTCCTTGGTATCCCTCTTGGGAGCGTCAATCGAATCGCAGGGGTTCTTGTCGATATAGCCCCGCTCGACGGCGTCCTTGAGCAGCTGCCGCAGAAACGCATGACTTTTCTCAATCGTCGTTCCGGAGTAGACCCTGCCGGCAAGGTTATCGTCCCCCGGACTCCCCATGCAGGCATATGCCTCATCGATGACGAAGGGCGTCACCCGCCTCAGCGGCAGATCGCCGAGGTACGGCCGGAGTCTTGCCCAGGCCTCGCGGTTGCTTTCGATGGTCCTCTCCTGGACTTTTCGCCGTCTCTCCCGCATCGCGATATAGGACATGGCGAACCCGTCGAGCGTTAGGACGTTGCCCTCGGAATGTCCTTTTGCCCTGCGTCTCCACTCGGGTACGTCTTGCGGAAGGCCCCCGTGATAAACGTAGTCGTTGATGGCTTTGATCAGCGCGATGGCCTCGGCCTCCGAAGCGACCTCTTCGCGATATTCGTCGTATCGCTTCTTGCGCTCATTCCAGCCGAGCGGGTACTTTACCTGCCAAGAGCTACCAGCCGTCCTAGGGGCATAACTACCCTTGTTGCGGGGCACCGTCGCCATGCTACCGCACCTCTAGTGAAGAAAGATGGTTGCCACGCCGGTGGCGGCAAGCGCGAGCGCCGCGAACGGAAGCCCGAAACCGATCGACGACATAGCCAAGTCGCGCCAAGACGCCTCGACCATCGAGCCCCGGTCCCCGAGCTTCCTGCGGACCACTTGATACAGCAAGGTTGCGGTGGCGACCGCCAGCCACACCGCGCCCGCGATGATAAACGGATTCATCTAGAGCCCCGCCTTTCGATTCGAATACTGCGTCCTGCACGACGGGGAACAGAACTCGCGCCTCTTCCCCCTGGTTTTGACCAAAATGCCGTTTCCGCAATTTTTGCACGTCGTGGGGACACAGCCGTATCGGTAGAAGATAGCCCCGAACATCGCCGCCGCCGTCGAGTGGAAATGGTATCTGGGCACCGGCACATCATCGAAGATCGAAGGCCCGCCTACAGACCACCCAAGTCGATCGCCGTCCTTCGTCGTCAGCCCGGCCAGCATTTTGGCAACGGACTCCACGAAGGCAATGGCCTCGTCTCTCTGGGTACCCCCGTCATCGATACCGAGATACAGCTGGGTCTTCTCGACCTCCGGCTTCCAGCCGATGTCGAAAAACGGTGCGCCCTCGCCGGTCTTTATCTGCGCGGTTATCAAAACCGCGTTGGGAACCGATCCGAAAAGAACCTTACTCTTTCTCGGCCTAAGATCGAGGATGCGCGTCTCGAGCGGATTAATGACCATATAGGAAAAGACGTTCTTGAACCACTTGGTCGAGTAGTTGAGAGTCATATCGAAGGAGGAATTGTGCTGGAACGGCAGGACGTAATAGGAGTCCTTGAGCTCCCCAGTAATCCACCAGCGACGTTTCTTTTCGAAGCGCTTGAACCCGCTTTTCTCAAGGACGTTCTCATTCCCCGACATGATGTTTGCGATCAACCTGAGCAGAACCGAACCGAGATTTCGGCATAGGACGACGTCCCTCAAGGGTTCAATCACAACGACGCAGCCGGGATCTTCTTCCCGCCATTTCCTCAGCTCGTCAAGGCCGTTGGACTCAATAAGTCCATGACGATTGAGGTCGCGAGCAATGGAGGCCTGAGAGGGATAGAGTGACGAAGCGCTGCCCGTCGTAGACATCCCCTCAAGGCACAGCTGGAGATAGAGGAAGTCTTCGTCACAACGGGTGAAACCACGCTCGCCGCCGACGGACTCCTCCACGACCTCGATGGCCTCGTCGATAGACAACCGCCTATTCTCCTCTTTATAGATGCTGCGGTCGATGAGGGGACCAGACTCCGAAATGGCCGTGACGAGCTCGTCGAGAGTGCCCCAGCGCATGAGGCGCTCTGCAAGTTCGAAGTCCATTGGGGCCGACTTCTCCGCCGCCTCAACCCCACGAACCACCTCGACCAGGGAGTGGAATCCGGTGCTTCGGTTCCTCGCGATGAATACTTTTCTAGCCATTACTTAATCAACTTTCTAAATAAAGCTTTATAGCGATGTTGGTTTCAACTTTAGCCTTTATCTATATCTCATTTCAATTTGATTTTTATTTTTCTTTGTTTCTCTTTGTTAAGAGTGTACAATGGAATTAACGAAAAGAGAGGAGGTATATATGGACAAGCTTCTGTCTCTCGCTGAGGCAAGCGAGATTATGAATGTGAGCTATTCCAAGGCTCAAAAGCTCGCCAAGGCCGGTGAGCTTCCGTTTCGCAAGCTCGGAAAGACGTGGTACATCGCCCGCTCCGCGCTCTACCGCGAGCTCGGGCTAAAAGAGCCCGACGACCGAAAGGAGATGGCCGGCGTTGGCTAGCCTGAAAAAGAAAAACGGGTGCTCTACCGCCAAGAAGAAGCACCCGTCCGCGGCCCATAAACCGCATGGTCCATATTACATGCTCCATGCGACCCATATCTACAAGGAGCACAAATGGACTATTCCGCCTACTTTGCGCACGCCGAGCGCGTAGCGCGCACGCTGGAGGCCCACGGTCTCCCGCGCAATCCTACCGATGAGGACATTCTCGGATTCGCTATCGAACAGGCGGACCGCATCGACGCGCTCTGCACAGCCCTCGGCGTCGAGATCGTCACCGACTATCGCGGCCGCTGTCGCGTCATCCGCGCGGAGGCGGTCTAGATGCCCGGTGAGCTCGAGGTGCGCAGCGCGCAGGACCTCCTCGAAAGCCCCCTTGCAAGCGTAACCTGGCTCGTTGAGGAGCTCATCCCGACCGGTCTCGTGGTGCTCGCCGGCACCCCCAAAGTCGGTAAGAGCTGGTTCTGCCTTTGGCTGGCCATCTGCGTCAGTACTGGACGGGCATTCCTCGATCACGCCACCGAGCGCGCAGGGGTGCTCTATCTCTGCCTTGAGGATACCTTCGGGCGCATCCAAAACCGCTTATTCCACCTCGTTGACGTCGCCAACGACGACCTAAAATTCGCCATCGTAGCCGACAAACTCAACAACGGACTTACCGTTCAGCTGGAGCGCTTCGTTTCCGCCCAGCCGACGACACGGCTCGTCATCATCGATACGCTGCAAAAGGTCAGGGTTGCAACCGGAGACAGCGTGTATGCATCCGACTATCAGGATATAGGCCTGCTCAAGGCCTTTGCAGACAAAAACGGCCTGTGCATCTTGCTTGTTCATCACACTCGCAAAATGGGCGACGAGGCTAACATCTTCAATACGATCAGCGGCTCGAACGGCATCCTCGGAGCAGCAGATGAATGTCTGTTGCTATCTAAAGACGCGATGTTCGACGGAAAAGCGACCCTCTCCATCACTGGACGCGACGTCGACCTAGCCGAATATAAACTCGCGTTCAACGACTGTCGATGGCAACTTGTTGAGCAAACCAGCCGCGAGGAGTTGCGCGAGCGCGAGGTCCCGAGCTGCGTCATGTCCGTCCTCGATTTCATGGCAACGAGGCCCGGAGCATGGGAGGGCACCGCGACACAGCTCATCGCGGACGCGGCGCTCGACGACGCCACCCCCGCGGTACTCGCAAAGCGGCTTAACGAGCACCGCACCTTCCTTGCCGAGCGCGGCGTCGAGTATGGCTTCCGCCGCACGGCAACGGCACGCCTGATAACCCTCACCCACGCCCACAACCAAAACTAACTGACCGGTGGGACCGACCGTCCGGTCCCATCATCCCATCGAAAGGAACCCTCATGGAGTTCAAGTCCCTCAAGCTGTCGGGAAACCGATTCGAGATCGCCCCGAAGTTCACCATCGAGCTCAACCCCAAGGAGGCCGGCAAGAGGAGCCATGTCTACTTCGTCTGGCCGTTTTCGCCGGAAGCCTATCCCGATATCCCCTCGCTCGACTCCGTCATCCAGGAGGAGGTCCCCGGCACGCTCTTCGCATACCACTGCGACAATCCCGATCTCCCCGTCGTTTCGTACCGCGGCGTCCCCGTGACGCGCGAGCACCTTACCGAGCTTGAAGCCTCCTATCTCGACCTTCAAGCCCTTATGTTCGACGCCCGTTCCGCCACGCCCTACGCCGAGGCACCGTTCGCGTTCGCTTTCGCCCTCTGCGACAGCACGGGGAGCACCCATCGCGTCGGCATCTCCCACGCTTTCATCCCTAATGGAAAGGCGGATGATGAGTAGCCCCCAGCGTTCGGGACGCATCTATGTCAGGGTCTCCTCGCAGGAGCGCGCCGCCATCGAGCGGCGCGCCGCCGCCGCGGGCCTGAACATGAGCGATTATCTGCGTCGGCGTGCTCTTGTCGATGGCGATCGCCCCGTTATCTCCACCGATCCCGAAACGTTGAAACTCCTGTACCGGGACCTCCGACTTGCCGGATCGAACCTGAATCAGTTAACGCTTGAGGTCCACATCACACATGACCCCGGCCGGATCTCCCCGTTCCTCAACGCCGCGCTCACAAGGGTCGGAAGCGCCGCGGAGGCCGTCTCGTCCTTCCTCGCCGACGCCCGAAACGTATAGGAGAGGTGCAGCCGTGAACAATCTCAAGTTCAACGCAATTCTATCGGCCGCGTTCGCCACCGTACTTACCGTCGCCTGCTATCCCCTCGCAGCGCCCGTTGTCGGATGCATCGCCGCTTCGCTTCCCGTCAATTGGGTGGCCTGGCTCGACGCCATCGGTTTCGACATGTGGTCGGTCTTCTGGCTTTCCGGGGCATGGCTCGGTCACATTCCGTTCATGTTCGCAGCGTTCTGTCTCCTGTTTCTCGTTCTCCTCGGCTATACGGTCGCAAAGGACGCCGAACGCAACCGGAACGTCGACGAAGGTATCTACGGCGACGCCCACGTCGTCCGGGGCGCAGTGGAACTCAACCGCCGCAACGATTTCTGGGACGGGTCCGGCGCGCCGGCCAGAGCGGGTTTCGTGCTCGGCGCGACCAAGGGCGGATACTGGTTCGACTCGTCCGTTCCGCACGCGATCAGCATTGGAAAAACGGGGTCTGGTAAGTCACAATTCCAAGTCCTGGAAGATATGCATATGTTCCTGGCAGCCGGTTGGAACGTCGTCTCCACCGGAAAGCCCGAGATCCTTGAGCTCACCGCCGACAAGGCGAGGGAGCTCGGCTACGAGACCATTGTCCTCGACCTGACCGGCTATCCCGGTGCCAGCTCGTACAACCCCATCGGACTTGTCGCCGACGCCGTCGAGGCGGGCGACATTGACGGGGCCGTGAGGACAGCCCGGCAGGTCGCCGTCGACCTCATCCCAATCGGCGGGGAGAAGAACACGTATTTCCCCAAGGCAGCGCGCAACATGCTCGCCGCCTGCATCCTCGTCGTCTGCACGGCCGACATCCCCCGCAGGCAGAAGAACCTCGCGAGCGTCGCCGCGCTCGTGGAGCGCGGGACCGCCGGCGACGACCCGAAGGACCCCTCGGCCCCGCTTAAGGACTACATCCGCGAGCTCGGGCCGTCGCACCCGGCGTTCTCGCCGGCGTCCGACCTCCTCGGTGACGGCGGCGCGACGACGGCCGGCAAGAACGTCGTCTCGACCCTCAAGGAGGCGCTGAGCATCTTCTCGGACGGAGCGCTCCGCGCCGTGACTTCCGAGAGCAGCGTCTCCATTCGCGACCTCATCGAGAGGAAGACGGCAGCCTACATCGAGATGCTCGACGAGGGAGACCCGTACGGGGTCGTCTACACCTGCTTCCTGAACCAGTGGTGGCAGGTGGCGCAGCGGGCGTGCAAGGGGAACGGGGGCCGCATGCCACACGAGACAGCGCTCGTGCTCGACGAGATCGGCAACCTCAACGTCAAGGTCGCGTGTCTGCCGGCCATCGCGACGCTCGGACGTTCGATGGGAATACGCGAGCAAATCTTCGTTCAAAATCTCAAAGAATTGAATGCCTACAATGACCCAGGCGACGGCGGGGCCGGTCGCGACAAGCTGATCGGCTCCATCGGCATCAAGGTCGCTCTGTCTCTCTCCGAGCCAGAGGACTTCAAGTTCTTCACGACACTCGCGGGAAAGCGGACCGTGCGCTCGATGGGAACGTCTAGCCAGAAAGGCGCAGGGCGCTCCTCATCTGGCACGAGCTACAACGAGGCGGCCGTTCCCCTGATAAACGAATGGGAGTGGCAGAACCGCATCCCCATCCGCGACGGCCTCATCGCGATCAAGGGCGGGGAGAACTCGAAGCCCGGACGTGAGGGCGTCTTCGAATTCCCGCTCGACTACGCCAACAGGACGCCCGCCGGCCCGTTCTTCGGGCTCGGGGACGAGGAGGCCGAGCGCGAGAAACGGGCCGCGTACTACGCCCGCGCGAGAGCCGCCGCAGAAGGCAACGCATATGAAGCCCCCGCCCCGTGGTGTCCCGAGTTCGACGCCGATGGCGACGCATCCGGTGAAGAAGAGACCGCCCCGAACGATCCCGCCAAGGCCGACGAGGACAACGCGGCGTTCATGGACGAGTGGGCGGCCTGGGACGAATAGGAAGTGGATGGATATGACCGCAATCAAGCAGGTGGCGATCACAGGCACGCAGCATATGAAGAGCTTATCGGATTATCTGGACAACACGAATAGCAAACACGACGTGCTCGACTTCGACTCCCGGAACCTCGGCGACCCGGCGAACTGGTCCCGCGAGATGGAGCGCACGCGCGCGGCCTACGGGCACAACGAGCCCGGGCGAAAGGGCTCGAAATGCACCTACTGCTATCACCAGATCATCGCGTTCAACCCCGACGAGTGCGACGTCAACGGGGGAAGGATGTCCGAGGGCGACTGCATGGAGTTCGCACGCGAGTGGGTCGAGCGCTACTACCCGAACCAGGAGGCGGCGTGGGCACTCCACCTAGAGCACTCGAGGGACGGGACCGACCGTTACGCCGTGCATATCGCCATCAACCGGACTGACCTCTCGACCGGAAAGCGCCTCAACGACGGCAGGGCGTCCCGCCAGAGGACCCTCCACGCGGCGAGGATGCGCGAGATGGACGGGCGCTGGGGGCTCTCCCAGCTTGAGCGCGGGACGCGCAACAGCCGCGTCCACGCCCGGCAGGAGTCGAGGGGCGAGCAGCGGGCCCGCGAGATCGGCTCGAAGGCCGACCCGGGCTTCGAAACCGACCAGGACCACGTTCGCCGGGTCGTTCGCGAAAGCGTCCGCGAGATCGGCTCAACGGACGCATCGAACAAAATGCGCGCCCTCAACGAGTCGCTTGAGCGGAGGGGTGTTCATATGCGCCTCAGCCGTGACGGGAACCTCAAGGAGAGGGACCTGGTCTTCGAGTACCGACCGACGTACGACCGCCGGGACGGGAGAGGGCAGCCCGTCAGGAAGGCGGCGATCAGCGGGCGCAAGCTCGGCCGCGGCTTCACGAAGGGCGGCATACAGCACGCGCTCAGAACCGGCATGGCCGTCTACCGCACAATGGAGCGGGCGATGGACGACGGCCGGGAAAATGAAATGTAGCCCGCGCGTGCCACACCGCGCGCACATCTCGAAGAGGGGCCAATGCCCCTCTTCTCGTTTCCCGGGACCGGGACGCAACAGGCGTCCCGCAAGCCCGGGGACGGCCCCGCAGGGCAAGATATTCGTGCGTACGTGTCGGCCACAGG
This sequence comes from uncultured Collinsella sp., assembly GCA_959599635.1. GTDB lineage: Bacteria > Actinomycetota > Coriobacteriia > Coriobacteriales > Coriobacteriaceae > Collinsella. The sequence goes on along the minus strand of CAUGJN010000001.1, from coordinate 1,698 downwards.
ACGGCGCGTACGCACGAATACACATCTTGCATCGACCGGCAACCGCATGTCGGCCCCGCCCGACGAGGCTGCGTCGAGGTGAGCCCCGGCTGAGCCGCGCGCAGGGGGACGCGACCCTGGGGAGCATCTCCCGTACGCACGGCGACCCGGGGCGAGAGGCCCCGGCCGGTGACCACGGCGGAATGATGGCGACCTCTGGGAGCCATCGAATGCAGCCGTTCACCGACCGAGGTCGGCGTGAGCGGAGGCGTACGAAACGCGACCCCGGGGAGCGTTGCCAGGGAGCCGCAGCGAGAGCGGCGCGGAACGCGGCGCGGGCGTCCCCGCATCCCGGCGGGGACGCATCGGCCGCAAGGCCGATCCGGTGGGACGAGGTGACGCCCGAAGACATGTATCCGCCGTGCCGTCATTCCCGTCATGCCCGTCATACGGGTCCCAAGGGGCCTCGGCCCTTTGGCGCGCAGGGGCCCGGGGATGGCGCGGTCCATCCCCGGGAAGCGCCGCGAGGGGCACGCCGTCGCCGGCATGCCCGTGCGGGTGGCGGCCGCGGCTATTCCGCCCCGGCCATGTAGACCGTCCGGCCCGTCTCGCAGTCGATGGTCTCGGCATCCCCAAACCCAACCCGGACGGCCGCCCATCCGCCGGCGACCGCCAACGCGTCGGCCTCGGACCTCGCGGCGGCGATGAGGCGCTCGAGCGCGGCCGATCCGGCCGGCGCGGTCCCCACCTCGAACGCGCCGCCGTCGCCGCCCGACTCGTACTCGACGACGACCGTCGAGCCGAGAGCCTCCTCGAGGGTCTCGCTCAGGCCGCCCATGCCGTCGAGGGCGTGCCCGGCGACCGTGGCCAGCGGGTAGCGGGCCATCCCGGACGCCACCGAGCGGACGGCCATGCGGAGCAAGCCGGCGGCCTCGAGCGCCTCGAGGAGCGCCGCGGGCACGTCGGCGTCGATGGCGATGTTGCCGCGCCCGCAGCACCACTCGGCCGCCGACGGCACGTTCGCCGTGAGCACGCCCCACTCGGCCATGTAACCATCGGAGCGCGGGTCCGTGGCGTCGAGGAGAAGGACGGCCAGGCCGCCGCCCGCGTACTCCCCGGCCACGAGGGCGAGGCGGACCGCCTCGCCCATGGAGTCGAACTCGACCGTGACCATGCGGCTACCTCCTCCTGACGGCGCTGAGCGGCTTCGGGGAGAATCGCTCGTCGCGCTCGACGGCGGCGAACCCCATCTGGCGGTTCAGCTCGGCCATCTCCTTGATGCTGAAGTAGCCGAGCTCGTCGTCGTAGCCCTCGACGAGGCCGAAAGCCTCGTCCGTGCCGTCGAACTCGAGCAGCCACCAGTCCCATCCGTTCACGCACGAGAAGTAGTGGGCGTAGACCGTGGGGTCCTCCGCCCCGTCCTGCCCATAGAGCCTCGGCGCCGTCTTGGCGATTTCCTCGGTCATCAGCTGCTGCATGTCTTCCTCCGTTCCGGGCACCCTGCCCTCAACATCTCGCCCCTGCGGGCAAAGCCGAATGGCGACGCCGCGCGTCGTCGTCGGCTTTGCTCCCTGCAAAGCCGCACCGGAGCGAAGACGGGTCAAGGGAGGTCCATGACGACCTCCACCAACCGGAGCGGAGCGGAGGTTTGTGCGGGGTCTCATGGGCCCCCTTGACGCGGCGTAGCGGAGGTGCCACCCGGCCGCGGAGCCGTGGCCG